>NZ_JAWOAN010000145.1:0-20918 GCF_046498525.1 Yoonia sp. | reverse complement strand
TGCCAACTGAACTGAAAACGCAAATTGTGCTGCGGAATACCCTTGGTTCCGCCTAGGTTGGGGCCTTAATTTGTTGATCTCCTGTGCGCAGTGTGGCCCGGTCTCCCTATTTTTGCCGAAAAGATGTCTGAATTAAGACAATTTCTTTGCTCATTGCTGCCGCATTTGCTAGGTTCAGAGGTAGGCGTTGTTAGAGTTGGTGAAAACCGTGTTGCGTTACGATTTTGAGATGTATTCAGTAAACAGTACCGCCTGTTCGACAGGATTAGGCGGTAAAAAAGGTCTGACCAGTCAAGGTCAGGCAAGGTCCAATACCGTCGTTGCTTATTTTCGCGATCCGCACACGACAGATGTCGTGACGGCAGCCCCGCCGATTGTCCGCTTGTTTTTGGAAGAGGCCGGGTTTGAGCTTTCTGACGCTCAACACTGGGAGGCAGACCACAAGACTACCGAGTCAGATGGAGAGTTGCGGCGCACACTGGCGGCGCAGTTGACAACTGCTCTGTCAAACCGCGCCCTCAAGAAAGCGCTTGCGCGTGCTGCGAGCGAAAGCGAATTCGATGTAGCGGCTTTCATTTCTGCGGTCGTGTCGAAAGAGCCTGCGCAAAGCAAATCTGCTGATGCGATACAACCTTGCAAGGTCATTCCAAGACGGCCCAACCAGTTGCGGTCGTATGGCTGCAAGAGCAGGGCTCGTCCAGCTTGACGGCCGATAAAGGCAATAATTGTTGAAATCTTGCGCTTACTGCAGGCCACCCATTTCCTTCACGAATTGGACGACGCTTTCAACCCCTTCGCTATGTTTGAGTGCGCAAAACACAAAAGGCCGTTCGCCACGAACGCGGGTGCTGTCCCGTTTCATCACGTCCAATGACGCACCTACGTGCGGCGCCAAATCGGTCTTGTTGATTACCAGCAAATCAGACCGCGTTATGGCAGGGCCGCCTTTGCGCGGGATTTCCTCGCCTGCGGCCACGTCAATCACGTAGATTGTAATGTCCGCCAGTTCGGGGCTGAAGGTCGCCGACAGGTTGTCGCCGCCGCTTTCGATCAAAATCAGTTCCAGATCATCATGGCGTGCCTGCATTTCGGCAACTGCGGCCAGATTGATCGAGGCGTCTTCGCGGATCGCGGTGTGCGGGCATCCGCCGGTTTCGACCCCGATAATACGGTCTTGCGGCAGGATCTGCATCCGCATGAGTGCTTCGGCATCTTCTTGGGTGTAAATGTCGTTGGTGATCACCCCGATTGAATATGTGGGGTGCAGGGCCTTGGCAAGCGCGGCAGTCAGCGTGGTTTTACCAGCGCCGACCGGCCCGCCGATCCCGACGCGCAGGGGGCCATTCATCGCGGTCATGTGCGGAATATCCTTGGTTGCAGTGTTTCGTGACGCATCGCGGCAATATCGGCCATGAAAGCGGTGCTTTGCAGGTCGTCCGATGTGGTTGCTTCCGTTGCTTTTGCGGTTTCATCGCAAAGCAGGGTCAATGCGGCAAGGATCGTCTGCCCTTCGGTTTGGCCCAGCGGCATCAATCGCATAGCGGCGGAAATCAGATTGCTTGTGACCGCATGCAGATACATCGCCGCGGTCAGTGATGCGTCAATCCCCAGCCTTGCTGCCGCTGCGCCGACCGCGACGGGATAGACATAGGCTTTATCAGTCCCGCCCCAGATTGCGGCTGTTGTCCTGCAAAAGGCAGCCCCTTGCAATGTCTGCTCCAACTGGCGCTCTGATGATGCAGCAAATGCAAGAGCAGTGTCATTTAAGGTGACCAACGCCTCTTGATCACCACAGGCGTAAGCTGCCCGCAGCAGGATACAATCATTGCGCCCACTACCGTGGCGAATGATATCGGCAAGCCACTGTGAAAGGTCAGCGCCAGATGCGATCCCACCTGATTGAATGGCAGCCTCCAGCCCATGTGAATAGGCGAATGCACCCACGGGATAGGCAGGCGAGAGCCACTGCGCCAGCGTCAGGATATCGCGGTCAGTGGTCATGGGCGGTTGCCACATGTTCATGGCTGTGGGTCCGGCCATGGCCGTAGGCTCCGCCTTCGGGGGTGAAGGGGGCCGTGATCGCTGTGACGTTCGCGCCAAGATGTTCCAGCATATGCCCAATAACAGGGTCCGCCTGAATCAACAGGTGGTCTGCACAGATTTGGCACGGGGTATGCCGGTTGCCGATGTGCCATGCCAGACGCACAAGATCAGGTCCGACCACCTTGTAAAGCGCTTCATCGGCAGCCGCGATTTCAACCAATGTGCCATCGTTCAGTTCCAGAGCATCCCCATGATCAAGCGATATTGTCTGCGCCAGATCGATAATAAAGACTGTTCCGGCAGCGGTCTGAAGCCGTTTGCGCCGCAAGAAGCGCGCGGCATAGTCAAGCGCGCAGATTTCGGCCTGTCCGGACCATGTGCCGGTACGCCGGACGGTTTGGGCAATGGGAAGCGGTTTCATTCAGGGGGCCTCAGAACATGAAATAGCGTTGCGCCATCGGTAGGACCTCGGCGGGTTCACAGGTCAGCAGCACACCATCGGCGCGCACCTCATAGGTTTCAGGATGCACCTCGATTTTGGGCAGCGCGCTATTGAGCACCATATCGGCTTTGCTGATCTTGCGGGTGTTCTTGATCGCGACGGTCTGCTTGGCCAGTCCCAATGTGTCGCGTAGTCCCGCCGCCTGCGCCGCGCCGGAAACAAAACTGACCGATGAATTGGTCAGAGAGGTACCATAGGCACCAAACATGGGCCGGCTGTAGACCGGCTGGGGTGTCGGGATGGAGGCATTCGGATCACCCATTTGCGCAACGACAATTGTGCCGCCCATCAGGACTATTTCCGGTTTTACGCCAAAGAACGCGGGGGACCACAGCGCCAGATCTGCCCGTTTACCGACGCTGATATCGCCCAGAACATGGCCCACACCTTGGGCAATTGCGGGGTTGATCGTGTATTTCGCGATATAGCGCCGCACGCGCATGTTGTCGTTTTCGCCGGTTTCCTCGTTCAAGCGACCGCGTTGCTTTTTCATCTTGTCGGCCGTCTGCCAGGTGCGGATGATCACCTCGCCCACACGGCCCATCGCCTGACTGTCAGACGCGATGATCGAGAACGCACCCATGTCGTGCAGGATATCCTCGGCGGCAATTGTTTCGCGCCGGATCCGGCTTTCGGCGAAGGCGATGTCTTCCGGGATCGACTTATCAAGGTGATGGCAGACCATCAGCATATCGAGATGCTCTTCCAGCGTGTTCACCGTGAAAGGCCGTGTCGGGTTGGTGGATGACGGCAGGACATTGGAGGTCCCGCAAATCTTGATGATGTCCGGTGCGTGCCCGCCGCCCGCGCCCTCGGTGTGGAATGCGTGGATCGTACGACCTTTCATAGCCGCGACTGTATGTTCGACAAAGCCGGATTCGTTCAGTGTGTCGGTGTGGATCATCACCTGCACATCCATGTCGTCAGCCACGGACAGGCAACAGTCGATGGCGGCGGGCGTGGTGCCCCAATCCTCGTGCAGTTTCAGAGAGCAGGCTCCGCCGTTCACCATTTCAACCAAGGCCTCTGGTCGGCTCGCGTTGCCCTTTCCGGACAGGCCGATATTCATCGGGATACCGTCGAAAGATTGCAACATCCGCCCGATATGCCACGGCCCCGGTGTGCAGGTCGTGGCCAATGTGCCATGCGCCGGGCCTGTGCCCCCGCCAAAACAGGTGGTCACTCCGGAATGCAGTGAATCCTCCATCTGTTGTGGGCAGATAAAGTGAATATGGCTGTCCATGCCGCCTGCGGTCAGAATGCGGCCCTCGCCAGCGATCACTTCGGTGCCGGGGCCGACGATGATATCGACGCCGGACTGAGTGTCGGGGTTGCCTGCCTTGCCGATGGCGTGGATCAAACCGTCCTTGAGGGCGACATCAGCTTTATAGATGCCCGAGTGATCGACGATCAGCGCATTGGTGATGACCGTATCCACGGCACCGCCCGCGCGGGTGACTTGGGATTGTCCCATGCCGTCGCGGATCACCTTGCCACCGCCGAATTTCACCTCTTCGCCATAGGTGGTCAGGTCGCGCTCTACCTCGATGACCAGATCGGTGTCGGCCAGACGCAGCTTGTCGCCGGCTGTCGGGCCGTACATCGCCGCATAATGGGCGCGTGAAATCTCGCGGGGCATCTTACAGGTCTCCCATGATCTGTTGATTAAAGCCAAAGATGCGACGCGCGCCACCGATCGGGATCAGTTGCACTTCGCGGCGTTGGCCCGGTTCAAACCGAACGGCTGTACCAGAGGCGATATCAAGGCGCATCCCGCGTGCGGCGTTGCGGTCGAAATCGAGCGCGGGGTTGGTTTCGGCAAAATGGTAATGGCTGCCCACCTGCACGGGCCGGTCGCCGGTGTTTGCCACCATGACCGTGATCGCTTTGGCATCCGTATTCAGCGTCAAATTGCCTGTCGCAGGAAAGAGTTCTCCGGGGATCATATGACGAACTCCTATCTGATCGGGTTGTGAACGGTGACAAGTTTGGTGCCGTCGGGGAACGTGGCCTCGACCTGTACCTCGTGGATCATCTCTGCGATGCCATCCATGCATTGATCGCGGGTGATCACCTCACCGCCTGCTTCCATCATATCCGCGACCGACCGGCCATCGCGCGCACCCTCGACAACGGTATCTGTGATCAGCGCAATCGCTTCGGGGTGGTTCAGCTTGACACCACGGGCCAGCCGCTTGCGCGCTACCTCTGCAGCCATCGCAATCAGCAGTTTGTCTTTTTCACGCGGGGTGAGTTGCATGGGTCAAAGCCTCCATGAAATGGGCAGGGAATTGTGTGTCAGGTGGTTCAATATCGGGATTAGATCACGCCGGAGGATAAAGCTGTCACACGCAAGATGCCTGACTACCAAGACATCCTCGGCGATCATGCTTGCACCTGCGGTCGGCGGGAGCATTGCGCGCACAGTGGCCAGATATGACGCAGCATCGTCGGCAACCAAGACCAGACTGGCCATCGCTTTGGCACCATTGCCAATGGCTGCACGCCCCATATGAGAAACTGCATCGCCCATCATGTCCATGCCATCAAGATAAAGAGGCTTTTGATTGCGGGTGATCCCGATGCGGTCGTAAAACCGAATGTCGCGGAGTTCTTCGTTCATGGCCGTGCGGCCGAACACAATCGGTTCCACCAAAAGGAAACGCGAACCATTGACCAGGTCGATGTCCAGATTTCTCCGCAAGGCGCAGTGATCAAAAAGGATCAGCTCTTGTGGTAGCCAGTTGAGGCAGGCTTCAGCATCAACGACCAGTTTTGTCGTGACGCGACCGACCTCTCCGGTTTGGGCACGATAGGCCCGTTCGGCTGCTTGTGTCGTGAGGGTCAGGGAGGTGCCGCTTTGCGCTGTCGCGTGCAAGCTGAAGGTATCGCCACCAGTGATCCCGCCTGCGGTGTTGACCACGATGGCTTCGAGTGCGGCCTTATGGGACTGCGGAAAAACCAGCTTTGTCGATCCGGCATGACGCAGCGCCTGCACCTGCGTTTTCCCGGTCTTGCTACAAGAAACAGTCAACCGCCCTTCGCCCAAGGCGCGTGGCTGAGCAGGGTGCTTACTTGCAAAATCGGATGGAAGCGGAAGGTTAATCGTCGGCTCCAGAATTTTAGAGATCGCCCGGAGATTGCTCATATTTCCCAACTGAAAGGCAGTCTTTCCACGCGTAAGGTGGGGCAGCTTCCATCGTTGATTAAGTATTGTGCGGATAGCTTTGCTTGTGACGTCTTTTTAGGCAGAAGCGTTATGGGCTGCGCCTTCTCTCAGCCTGCAAACACAGCACGAGCAAGCTGCGCCAGTTCCCACAGGAGGTACTGTTGGAAGCCATTGAGGCGAAGGCTTCTCTTGAAGCATGGATTGTAGAGCAGAAGTGCTATCGCGACTTGGCGCAGAAGAGTGGCTTCGCGGCGGGATTTACGATCTGGCAAGACTGGGTCGAAGCTGCGATGCGTGCTTATCTGCAACCCCAAGCATCACAGGCCGTAAGGTTACGTCAAAGCCCCGACGCCGCTTACTGCAATGTGCTGCGGTCTGCGATGGCACCTCCAGAGGCGAGCTGGTCATTGGGGTGGGTCACGACCATGTCGCCTTCCTTCAGCCCGTCGAGGACTTCGGCAAATTGTACGCCTTGTCGTCCGATCCGCAGGATCTGTTCCGTGGCAATGCCATCAGCCGCAGCAAAGACGGCCCAGTTGCCGCTGCGTTTGAACAGCGCACTCAGCGGCACCTGCAACGCGTCTTCGGTGCGCCATTCGGTGATACGCAGAAAGACGGCAAAGCCGTCACCCAGCCCTGCACGTTGATCTTGCGGGGTTGTAATGTCGAAAATGGCGTCCAGCCGTTGTTCTTCGATCCCCAAGGCCGATACTTTGGTCTGTGCCGCTGGGGCTATGCTGGTCAGTGTCGCTTCAAGCGGGTTGGGCCCGCCCCAGCGTTCAACGACGGCAGAAGCACCCGGTTGCAGGCGCACCGCATCGCTCGACAAAAGATCGGCGACAATTTCCAGCTCGGCCGGATCACCAAGCCGCAAGAGCGGCGCGCCCGTAACCACGGGCCGTTCGCTGGTTTCCGCAATGCTCAGCACGACCCCATCCGTGGGCGATCTGATCTCGAGGCAGCAGCTTAAATCGACCTCGGCTTGCGATTGCGGAGTTTGCAGCATGGTTTGGGCGCGGTTCAGCGTGCTTTGTGCCATGTCGATGCGCGCCTCTGCCGCTTCGACGGCACTTTGCGTGATGGCAAGATGTTGCAGCGCGTCTTCCAACTGGGACAACGATACGACATCGCGCTCCAACAACTTCCGGGTCCGTTCGTAGTGCGACCGCGCCAGATCGCGTTCTTCGGTGGCCTGCGCCAGATTTGTTTCGGCGACATGCAAGGCTGCTTCGGCCTCGGCGACAGTCGCTTGGGCCTGTTGCAGGGAGCGGCTGTCCAAAAGGGCAGGGGTCGCAGGCCGCACGATGGCAACGACGGTTTCACCGGCGACGACAGGGTCGCCCACTTGAACGGGAGAGCGCATTGCCGTGCCCGTGATCGGGCTGGCAATATCGTAGATATCCTTGATCCGGGTGACGCCATCGGCGTTTATCGTCACCTCCAGCGGGCCGCGCGTGACCGTGTGCAGGTCAACTGGGATCGGGTCCTGTCGAAAGGCAACATAGCCCAGACCGAGCATGAGTGCGGCACCAAGCCCGACCAGAGCGATTGTGCGTGGTTTCACGGACATGACTTACTCCCTTACTTTCATGACAGAAACGAGGTTCTGTTTGTCCAGCCTGCGCCGCACCAGCATCACCGAGGCAAAGCTGGCAAGCAGCACGAAAAAACTGGCTCGGGCAAAGATGGCGGGGTGCAGCACGACTGGCATACTATAAAGGTCGCTGGAAAAACTGTTTGCCATCGCAGTGGCAATCTGTGCGCCGATCCACCAGCCTAGGGGCTGCGCCAGCAGCGACAGCAACAGGGTTTCCCCGATCAGGATGTAAGACACCTCGGCACGGGTGAAGCCCAAAATACGCAGGCTTGCCAGTTCACGTGCCCGCTCGGATAGCTGTATGCGTGCGCCGTTGTAGGTGACGCCGATCGTGATCACCAGCGCGATGATGATGTAGACAAGGTTCATCACACCGATGCTTTGCTCGATGGTATCCGAAAAGGAGCGTCGCGTGTCGGTCATCATCACGATGCCGACCAGATTGGGAATATCCTTGAGCCTTTCATGCAGGTTCATGACCTCTGCATCGTCAAGCGAGACATTGACCAGCGAAATTCGCGATGACTGGCGTAGCAGACTGTTGACGTGATCAAGATCCATATAGGCACCCAGCCCGAAATACTGCGCGATCGTGCCGGTAACTGTGAGCATATGGGATTCCCTGCGTCCTTCCAGAAATTCGGCTTCGACGGGATCGCCAATCCCGACGTCGAGATGCATGGCAAGCCGCTCCGTCAGCACCACGCCGCCGGGCGGAACATCGTGCGCGACACCGCTACTGTCGATCAGGCGGGACAGGTCCGCGCCGGGCGGACTGGCCTGAATCGTCGTGCGTTTTTCGTGGAAGCCGCTGCGCAGGATCACCGGATGGAACTGCTGCCCTTCGGCTTGCAGCACGGCAGGCAAGGCGGCAGCGGTAGACAGCACGCTCGGTGGCATGTCATGCGAAAAGACCAGCATGGCGTCCTGACGGTTGCTGTCGTAAAACGCGCTGTCCACGATCTTGTCCAACGCATAACTGAAAAACGAGGGCGCGACGATCATCGAGACGGCAAGCGCCAAACCCAGCATCGTCAGCGCACTGCGCACCGGCCAGCGAAACAGGCTGCGCATGATCATGACCGTTGGCTGGCTCAGCCGCATGGCGGTCATGGCACGGTCCACCAGTGATCGCTTGAACCGTGGCGGGGCGGGGGGCAGCATTGCGATGGCCGGTGCCAGCCGCATGGCCTTGATCGCCGCCTGTGCGGCGCCCAGCGTCGTGGTCAGCAGGGCTGCGATACCCGACACAGCATAGACCCAAGGCGAGGTACGGAAAATCAGGAAGGGGAAATCGAAATACAGGGCATATTGATGAGCCATCAGCCGCGCGAGCCAACTGCCCACACCCCATCCGATCCCGACGCCGACAACCGCAATCAACCCTGCCAGCATCAGATAGTGCAGGCAAACCTCAAGGTTGGAATATCCCACTGCCTTGAGAAGCCCGATCTGGCTGCGTTCCAGCATGATGATCCGCCCCATGACCATGCTGACCAGAAATGCCGAAATACCGAAAAAAATCGGCGGCAGGATGGATGCCATGTTGCGCAACTGCGCGATCTCGGCGTCGATAAAGCTGTCGGACGGGTGCAGGTCACGCCCGTAGGCGCCTAGGCTGCCGTAAGGATCGAGCAGGCGATCAACATCGGCAATGACCGCTTCGCGCGATGCGCCTGCGGTCAGCTTGAGCGACATATCGTTGAAGGCCCCGGTCATGTCAAAGGCGGCCGCAACGGCAGGCTGTGGCATCCAGATAATCCCGAAGGTGGCGTTATCGGGCATCAGCGCACCGGGACCGATGGTGTAGATGAATTCCGGTGACTGCGCAGTGCCGGTGATCGTCAACTGCCGTTTCTGGCCGTTGAGATTGGCAGAGAAAACATCGCCGTGTGCGAGTTCATTGGCCACGGCGAAATTTGCGTTGACCATAACCTCTGCGGTCGAAGTCGGGTCGGGTAACCGCCCTGTCGTGACGACTGGCACGTTCAAGCGTGGCGGGCCGTCGATGGGAAGCGACAGAATACGGCCTGTGACGCTGCGCGGATTGTCCGGCACATCAAGCACGGAATTGCCGGTGGTGCGTGTTTCCACCGCCCAGACCCCGTCAATCGCGGCCAGTTCCGCTGCCAGTCTATCGGGCGCGCGGTTGACGGTAACGAAAACGTCCGCAAAGCGGTTGCGTTCGTAATAGGTTTCGCGCGTCTCTGACAGGGCTGTGTACATGCCCAGACCCGTCAACAGGACAGCGACACCGCAGGCCAGCACCATCGCGATGGCCAGCGCCTGTTTCCACAAGCGCGCGAAATCACGCAAGAGTTTGCGGTCCAGCGCCTGCATCACCAGACGATCTTGGCTGGGTCAAGACGTTCGTCGTTGGTGGACACGCTGCTGATCCTGCCATCCTGAAACTGGATCACCCGATGCGCCATGCGCCGGATATCGGCATTGTGGGTGATGATCACCGTCGTGGTGCCGAACCGTTCGTTGATATCTTTCAGCACCTCCAGCACCTGACCGCCGGTCGTGCTGTCCAAGGCACCGGTCGGTTCGTCACACAGCAGGATTTCGGGCCTTTTGGCGATAGCGCGGGCGATAGCGACGCGTTGCTGTTCGCCCCCCGACATCTGGGATGGAAAGTGGTCCATCCGGTCGGTCAGACCGACCTGCTCCAGCGCCTCTTCGGGGGGCATCGGGTTGGGCGCTACGTCCGTCACCAGTTGCACGTTTTCACGCGCCGTCAGGCTGGGGACCAGATTGTAGAATTGAAATACAAATCCAACATGATCGCGCCGAAAGCGGGTCAGCGCACGGTCGGGCATGTCTGTCAACTCGGTGTCGCGGAACCAGACCCTGCCGGAGCTGGCATGATCCAGTCCGCCAAGGATGTTGAGCAGGGTCGACTTGCCGCTTCCGGACGGCCCGAGCAGCACCGCCATTTCACCGGCGTAAAGCTCCAGATCGACACCTGCGAGGGCATAGACTTTGACGTCACCGGTTCCGTAGACCTTGGTTATGCCCCGGGTACGGAAGATGATCTCTGGCACGTCGGATGCCCTTTTTAGCCGGAATGCGAAGCGATGGGCGGATTTTGGCAGGGCAGCAAGCGAATTGCATTGACCAAAATCAATAGCGGGCCGTTGGCGTAGGATATCCTTGGCACAGTATCTTTGGGCTACGCGCCCATGATGTGCCTGCAAAGGAGACCGGGAATGAATGTAAATATGGGAACGATAGATCGCGCCTTGAGATTGGTGATCGGTGTCGCTTTGATCGTGGCTCCGCTGCTGAATTTATTTGGCATGGGCGCGAATACGACGGTTGCCTACCTGCTGATGGCGGTAGGGGGTATTCTGGCGCTGACAGCTATTTTCGGGGTCTGCCCGTTCTACAGGCTGCTCGGCATCAAGACCAAATCCTGAACCTGAAGCCTGTCACAGGAGGAAAGAATGACCGATGTAGAACAGTTGCTCAGGAACACGGTAGAAGAGCTTGACCGGCTTCTGAATGCGAAAAACGTATTGGGTGACCCGATTGAAAAAGATGGATCAACCGTAATCCCGATTGTCAGCTATGGTTTCGGGTTCGGAGCGGGTGGCACGCAGGGTGCCAAATCCGGCAACGGTGGCGGGACTGGCGGCGGCGGTGGGATCAAGCCCATCGGTGCGATCATCTTTGACCAGAAAGGCGCCCGCGTCGAAGCGATCAAGGGTGCGATATCGGGTCTGACCGAAGTACTTGGTGACGCTGCCGCCCATGCGATCGACAAGCAGGCCGGCGGATCAGAAAAAGTGACCTGACATGGTCTGGCAGATTCTGTTGTGGCTTGGCGTGGTGGTGGTGGCAGGGGTTATTTTGGTGGTAGCCCTGCCGATCCACGTCCGATGCCGCTGGCAGAGTGACCCCGCCAAACACGCGATCGTCCTTCTGCGTCCGTTTGGCGGGGTCTTTCCCGCAATCCGTGTCTATGACAGTGCCCGCAAGACGCATAGCAAGCCAAAGGCATGCGCCAAGCACCGCCATAGGGATCGCCGTAATCGCGGGCTACGTTTGCGCCGGTTGCCGCTAAATGATGTGACCGATCTGCTGAAGCGTCTGATCCATGCCTTCGAGATCGAAAGCTGGCATGTCGATGCCGAATTCGGGCTGGGTGATCCTGCGGAAACAGGTCAGCTTTACGGGAAATTGACCCCGTTGATCTATGCGGGGGGATCGCGTTTTTTAGTCCGCCCGAACTTTGCCGAAGCCTGTCTGCGCGGCACGGCCTTGTTGCAGTTTCGTTTTACCCTGTTCGGTCTGATTTGGCCTTTTGCCAGATTTGGCTGGCGCATGATGAGGCCTGACCGATGAAGTATGTTCTATCAGATCCTGTCGTGACCGGACCCTACACGGTTGTCATCGTCTCACGTCAGGCCGTTGACGGGCGCCTATACAAAGGCGCGTGCGTTGCGGCCCTTTGCACCAAGCAGCCTGTCTATGTTGTCGTCAGAGAAGGACAGGCGCGAACTGTACTAGACATGTCCGGGGCAAAGGTACCGCTTGAAGAGGTCCAAACGCTATGTCCCGGTATTACGAGAGCCTGATTGCTTTGCTCTCTTGAGGCGAATGGATACGGCCCAACGAGAGAAGGCCCGCCGCGCCGTCCCAGATGCGGCATTGGCGTCTGATCTGTGCCCGGGCCTGTCATCCCCCTAATGGTTCAGAAGAATGGGAAAGTCCTGTTGCTGGGTCATTGTTTCAGTCGTGCCGCCAAAAAACCGCTCGTTCCAACGGGACCGGCCATAAGCCCCCATCACAATCAGATTGGCGGTTTGTTCATGGGCGCGGGCACGCATTGCTTCCGCGACGCTGTGGTGACCTGTATTATATTCCTGCACCGTGATCTTGCATCCGTGGTGGCTCAGCCATGTCGCCAGATCAGACCCCGGGCTTTCGCCGTCGGCGTATTGCGTGGAATCAGCATCAAAGCAGGCAATGGTCACTTCTTTTGCGGCTTTCAGAAGCGGAAGTGCCGCACGGACGGCGCGGATCGCCGGCAAGCTGTTGTTCCATGCGACAAAGACATTCTCGGGGGCCAGCGCCTTGGTGTCCGCCTCTGTGTTGAGAATGACCGGGCCGGGTGCTTCGAACAGAAGCCCGTAAACCACATTGTCAAACACCGTCTTGTCTTTGCGAAGGCTGTTCAGGACGACACTCACGTCGGCAAAGATTGCGCGCACCGCGACCATGTCATGGAATGCGGCGGGTTCGATGCAGATTGTGCTGACTTCGCCGGTCAGTCCCTCGCGCTTGAGATACTCGCGGGTCTTGCTTTGCTTCTCGGCCAGCATTTCCGCCATTTCGCGGCGCTGGCTGATCCAACCCTCGGGTATCGCTGGGGCACCATAGGGCGAGGTCATCATCGTGTAGGGCATGATCGGAACGGGTCCCAAGTGAAGCACGCTCAACCGCCCGCTGTGGTTTGTGGCCGCTTCGGTCAGTGGGGCGAGTTCCGCAGTCGTGCCGTCCGGACCCTGCAAAGCTAGGAATGTATAGTTCTTCATGATGCGCCTCTTGTTTGTTCAAGGTGTAGCCTAACCCTGATTTGCGCGTATCAATTGAGATTGGTCAATTGTGTCAAAGGCTCCTCGTGTCACTGTCATTGAAAGATGAGCGAGATGAAGCTGTGACCGACACATCACTGTATCAGGCACTTGGCGTGCCAAAGGATGCATCCGCAGATGACATCAAGCGAGCCTATCGCAAGATGGCCCGAAAATATCATCCTGATGTGAACACCGACCTAGAGGCGGATGCAAAATTCAAGGCGGCGAGCGCGGCCTATGACGTGTTGCGCGACCCTGAAAAACGCGCAGCTTATGATCGTTACGGCGCGGATTGGGATCAACCACGGCCCGAGGCCGACCAACGCCGGGACACAGGCCGGCAGGGTGGCTTTGGCTTTGATGAGAGTGACCTGGAAGGGGATATGTTCCGCGATTTCTTTGGTCAGCGTTTCGGCGGCGGGGGCAGAATGAAGCGCGACCAACATGCGGTGGTCGAGATTGCCCTGGAAGACGCATTCACCGGTGCCAAGAAAACACTGACCCTGCAATCGCCGACAATCGACGCAACAGGCCATGTGACGATGCAGACCCGCCGTGTTGATTTGTCCATTCCCAAAGGCGTGCTGCCCGGTCAGCAACTGCGGTTGCGCGGGCAGGGCGATGCGGGCGGCGATCTTTTGATCGAGGTCGCCTTTCAGCCCCACCCTGTCTACAATATCGAAGGGCGCGACCTTTACGTGACCTTGCCGGTCACCCCCTGGGAGGCCGCGCTGGGCGGCAAGGTCAAGATGCCCACTCCGACAGGACCGGTCGACCTTAATATCCCTGCCAACGCGCGTCAGGGCCAGAAGCTGCGCTTGCGGGGGCGGGGCATGCCAGCGGCGCGAAATGGCGATCTCTATGCGATTTTGCAAATCGTAAACCCACCGAAATTGTCAGCCGAGGCACGCGATCTGTATCAGCAACTTGCCCGCACGCAATCGTTCAATCCCCGGTCTAAGCTAGGAGTATAATGCTATGAAAAAAGCCGAACACCGCAGTTCGCGTACTGATGTCGTCGAAACGCTGACGCTTTCGGAGCTGACTATGTTTTGCGATACCACCGCTGATTGGCTGGTTGCATTGGTCGACCATGGTGTGGTCACCCCCGTCACGCCCATTGCACCGGAATGGGAATTCACGCCGCCGCACATCGCCCGCGCCCGCAAAGCCGCACGCCTGATGCGCGATCTTGGGTTGAATGTGGCTGGCGTTGCTTTGGTGCTGGACCTGATCGAGGAGCGCGACGCGCTGGCGCGCAAGCTGGCGCTGATACAAGGGTAGAAAATGCGCTTGGAGTCCGACATGCGCTAACGGTATCGCCGCTACCGATGCTTGCGAAACAACCGTTTGTTCAGGGCCACAAACCGGTTGATGGGCCAGGTCCAGAATGACGGATCCTTGGCACGCAGATAGACATAGCCCAGCCAACTTGCGAATGCCGCACCCATCACGTTGACGATCAGATCGCCCATCGTATCCTGCAACCCTGATTTTTGCATATTCAACGAGAACACTTGGTCCATCGCAAACTCGAAAATCTCCCAACATGACCCAACCGTCACTGCAAGTCCGAACGCCATCAGGCACATTGCCCAGGGTGGGGCCGCGAACCTGTCACCCTTGAACATCATCAGGACAAAGACGAACCCCAAGAGCCCGAACCCGATCGCCGATGATGCGTGCAAGGCAATGTCCCACCACCAGACCCGTTCATAGAATTCGAATGCCTCGCCCATGAAGATAGAGGCTATCACGAAAAGTGTAATCGCAGCCACGAAGGGAACCGGAAGTGTAATGTCGAAACGACGTGCAAGAATAACGGGTGCCAGCGCCAATGCCAATGTTGCGAGTGCCACGAAACTGAGTGGCCACCGCGCTTCAAAGGCGGCGGCAATCGCTGACAGCAACAGCAAAGCCCAGAGGCCGTAAACGAAGTAGCCGTGTCCCTCGAAATGCGAAAACACTGGTCAGCGCCCCTGTAATTGCAGGCAGTCCGACCTTACATCGGTTCCATGCAGACACCAATCAAGAACCGCTCGCATCGCATTGCGAGCTATAACATCCGCAAGGCCCGTGGCCTTGATGGCCGCCGTGATCCGGGGCGGGTGATCGACGTGATCAACGGCCTTGATGCTGACGTGATCACATTGCAAGAGGCCGACCGCCGGATGGGTGATCGTCCGACGTCCCTGCCCAAGGACCTGATCGCCCGTGCGACTGATTTCGAAATGGTGCCGTTGGCTACAAATGATGTCAGTCTTGGCTGGCATGGCAACGCTGTGCTTGTGCGGCGCGGAGTCGCTGTGAAAAGTTTCGCCCGCATCCCCTTGCCGGGTATGGAGCCGCGTGGTGCGGTCGCGGTGACATTGGTGGACGGGCCCACGGTGATCGGGGTGCATCTGGGCCTTTTGCGCAGTTCGCGCCGCCTGCAACTGGATGTTCTGGCCGCGCGAACCGAGGACACAGACAATGTCGTGATGATCGGTGACATGAATGAATGGGCCAAGACCCGCGGGTTTGAACCGCTCAAGGGGCGATTTGCGCTGCATAGCCCCGGCCGTAGTTTTCACGCCGCCCGCCCGATTGCCGCCCTTGACCGCGTGGCGCTGTCGCACGACCTGACACTGGATGATGCTGGCGTCGATCAGGGCGCTTTGGCAAAATGTGCTTCGGATCACTTGCCTATCTGGGCAGATGTCGGGACGCGTCCTGATGCATATGACTTGCATGGATGACCCTACTCCGAAGGAGTGTTTTCTAACTTGCTGCGCTGGTCTTCGAGTTGCTTCTCAAGCACGCTTTCATCGCCAAAATCGGCAAATCCGTGGTATCGCAGGTGCGGTTCTGACACGTGACGTGCATGCTTGATGGGACACCAGTACGCCTCTGACACCGAGGCGATCTCGCGGACCCAGCCGATCATCCCGTTGGCATAGCCACAATAGACGCAGTTCAGCTTCTGCAATCCGTTAAGGTAGACCAGTTGCTGACGGTCGATCACGATGAAATCTTGCCGTGGCACTTTGGCGATCCGGTACACCGGAAAACAAATGGCCTGATAGATCACGACACAGATATCCAGCAGCACCAAGGGCACGATCAGCGCATAGATGACCGGTGCGGTCAGCACGATCGAAAGCCGTGTTCTGGCGAGGAAACGGGTTAGGCTGATGCGGGCAGCGCGATGGCGGGCGGCGACATCTGCTTCAAAGACCACACGCTTGCGTTCAAGCCGGTAGCGCAGCGCTTTGCGCTTTTCGGCAAGCTCGGTTTCCAGCGCCTTTTCAAGTTCGCGGGTCCGCTTGGCCAGTTGTTCCAGCGCGTTGGACATCGTCGGCTCCTGTTTAGTCTATCAACAGTGCGTCCTATTTAGAAAAGAGTACCGGCAGCTTGGCGTCGCTTAGAAGCGATCGGGTGGCGGCACCGATGACGAAATCATAAGTGCGCGAATGACCAAAGGCCCCGGTTGCGATGATGTCAGCACCCATTTCAAAGGCTTCATGACCCAGTATATCGGGCACCGTTTCATCATTCTTGTCGCGGTGCATGACGTCTACACTGGGTCCGTGACGGGCCAAGGCGGCCGCCAGATCATTTGCTGCAAAATCCGCCAGCGTATTGCTTGGTGGAGGGCCGACCCGCAGGATGCGGACCTTGGCCTGCGGGCTGGCCACATGGATCATATCATGTGCAGCGCGGGTTGCTTCGCGCGTTTCGCTCCATCCCAGCAGGATGGCCTCACCAAGGTTTTCTGCCGTATAGCCGCGTGGAATGATAAGCACCGGACGACCGCACTCCTTGATGACCCGCTCTTGTACGTCATGCGTCAAATTACGGCCATCGCCGCCGTCTTCCTGTGCCATCACCACGAGGTCGACACCGCGGGCAGAAGCGACGACGCTGTCGGACGGAAATCCGGTCTCGCTGCCGACTTTACGCCATTCACTTGGGAAATCCTCAGCATTCATCTGCGCGTCAAAGATCGCCTTAAGCTCTGCGGCATGGGCCCTTTGGCTGGCGGTGAAGCTTGCGAAATCCAGTTCGGGGATGTGCATTGCGATGCCGGGATATACGACCAAGGATTCCTTGACATAGAGCCCGATCAGATGGGCGTTGTCGCGTCGGGCAAGAACAGCCGCTGACTGCAACAGGTTTTTCGCTGTCGATGTACTGCTCAAATAGACCAGTATGGTGCGCAGGGTCATGGTTTTTCTCCGATTTGGCGCGCATCAGCCCCCCAGACCCGCGGATAACCGCGAAGCCGGTCAAACAGACGCTCCAGTTCTTGCTGGAGCTGTTCGAAGAAAGGTTGCGGTTCACTGCCGTTGGTCAGGTTCGAGGGGAGGATTGTATGCATCTCAATTTTCCTGCTTTGCAACGCGTGCATGCGTACCAAAGCACTAGCCCGAAACCGGGCAGCGCATTTTGACATTGCTCAATCATCAAGTGCGCAGTGTGTCGTACCAAGTCGCCAAGACCCGGATCTTCATGAGGAGCCCATTATGAAACGCTTGTTGATTTCGACCGTGACTGCCTTCGCCTTGTCAGCCCTGCCAGCCATGTCAGAGCAGGTCAGCCGAACCCATGGCGGCGACACATATCTGGCAGGGGATACAGTGACGCAATCCCTGTCGGCGACAGGTGATGTCTTTGCCGCAGGCAGCGTTGTCACCACATCGGGCACCACGAGCGGCGACACCCACATCGCCGGTTACAATGTAGATATCGGCACGCAGACCGGCGGTGATGTCTATGCGGCGGGCAGTTCGGTGCGGATCGACGCGCCCGTGGGAGAAGACATTACAGCCGCCGGTTTCAGCGTGCGCAGTACCGTTGATGCGGTCACCAGCGGCAACTTGCGGTTCTTTGGCCGTTCTTTGATCATCGAAGGGCCGGTGTCAGGGGCGGTCACTGCCTTTGGGAGCAGTGTGCATTTGAATGCGCCTGTGTCGGGTGATGCATGGATCGCTGCCGAAACAGTGACATTCGGGTCCGAGGCACAGATTGGTGGTCGGCTGACCCTGACGACGCCGGACGAACAATCTGTGCCCAGCCGCGTTATACCGGCGGACCGTATCACATACGAGGAGTTCGACCGTGGTGACATGTGGCGCGAGTTCGATCGCAGTTGGGATGCGGTCGACATGCCGATGCTGCCGGTTTGGCTGTCGCTGTTTTCGACGTTCATTGTCGCGGCGATATTCCTGCTGGTCGTGGCTGCCATTTCGCTGACATTTGCAGGCCCCCGGGTGGAGAAGATGCGCAAGCGTGTGACCCGTCAGCCGTTACAGACCTTTGTGCTTGGGGTGATCGGGTTGTCGGCACTCTTTGGGATGGTCCCGGTGACGGCGCTCACAATTGTCGGTATCCCTTTCGTGCCCTTTGCGGTGCTGTTGATCATTGTGGCTTGGACCTTGGGCTATTTGCTTGCGACCTATGCGCTGGCCCGACGCGTTCTGGTGGCGTTCAACGGCCCCGAAGACCCGTCCATGGCTTTGAAACTGGGCGTGATCGCGCTTGCCATCTTGGTGGTGGGCATCCTCAACTTCATTCCGTTCGTGGGCTGGGTTGTGAATTACACGCTTGTGCTGCTGGGCGTGGGTGCGATTACGGCAGCTTTGCTGTCGACCTTTATCACCGATCCTGACCCTGCCTTGGATATCGATATGCAAGAACCTATCGACGACTGACAAAAAATGCCGAGGCGTTGTCGAAAATTACAACAGCCTCGGCAGTCACAGGGGAAAGTCTTCAGGTGTCGTCGTCACCATCCGCGATGCAGCGCAATGCAATTGGCTTGAGTATGATCACGGTATTGACGTGGTCGATCGCGATGATCTGGGATTTGCGCAACTGGGTGAACGTGCGGCTGACTGTTTCCGTCGTCAGTCCAAGAAAATCGGCGATATCGGCGCGTGTCATTGGAAGTTTGACTTGGTCAAACTCGCCAAGTGGTTCGCCCACCCGTGCAGTGAGTACGCGCAGAAACGAGGCCAGCTTTTCAACCGAGGATTTGCGGCCCAACATCATGAAGTGATCCTGCATCGCGCTGATCTCGCGCAGGGCGGCACGCAACAGGCGCTGGTGCAGTTCGGAATTCCCTTTAAACGATTCCAGATCGCTGCGGCGGTGGACGATCAACGTTGTGGGCACCAGTGGATCGCAGTTTGTATTATACATCCCGTTGCTGGGAAATCCGACAGTGTCGCCTGGATAGCCAAAAGCGATCACCTGGCGGCGCCCGTCTTCCATCATACGGGTCAGGCGTAATACGCCGCTGGCCACCTCATAGATTCGCTCGGCGGGGTCACCTTCCAGAAACAGGTGTTTTCCGGGTCTGATCGTGACCGTTCTGTTGCGGACAATTGAAGGGCGAGAAGGTGTTGAGCGTAGGTCGTCATTCGCGTGCAGCGAGGCAGTAACGTACATGGCAGCGTCCTTTCATTGCGGTGAACAGGAAACTGTGCTTTGGTTGTATCGTCCGCACCGGTTGCACGGTATCGGTTTGTATCAATTTGTAACGCTGCCTAAATTATGCTTCAAATAGACATAGCGACTAACTAAATACCATTTTGACACATGAGCGGGGGCGCTTCATGAAAAATGCTGTAATTCTAGTCGTCGACGACGACCCCAAGATCCGAAATCTGCTGCGACGCTGCTTCGAAGGTGAGTGTAGCAAGGTGCGCGAAGCGCATGACAAGAAGACTGTGCTTGCGGCACTTGCGGCTGGCCCGGTCGATTTGGTGACACTTGATCTGAACCTTGGCACCGATGATGGACTGGACGTCGCAAAGACGATCCGGAACACCTCGACCGTTCCGATCATCATGGTGACGGCAAAGGATGATGTGATCGACCGTGTCGTGGGCCTCGAAATAGGTGCCGATGACTATATTACCAAGCCCTTTCACCTGCGAGAGGTTCTGGCCCGCGTCAAATGCGTCCTGCGTCGCTCGCCCGGCATTGTGCTACCGCCGAAGGTTGCAGCGGCGACCGTTTGCTGGGAGTTTGACGGGATGCGGGCCATTCCCGATGAGATGAAACTGCTTGATCGGGACGGCAAATGGGTTGAGATGACAAGCGGTGAATTCAAGCTTCTTATTGCATTTCTGATGCGGCCCAAACGCGTGTTGTCGCGCGAACAGTTGATGGATCTGACGAAGGGGAACTCCTATGCCCCGATGGATCGCACAATCGACAACCAGATTGCCCGTCTACGCAAGAAAGTTGAACGCAATCCTACATCACCCAAAATAATCACAACGATTCGCGGTATAGGTTATTCCTTCACCTGCGATGTGAGACCTTGTGAAGATCCGAGCGGCTCAAACAGGTCCGATCGTGCTTTGGCCAATTCCAACTGACGATAGGGTTTGCGCGGGATTTGGTGGCGAATGTCATCGATTTCGTTGCTGAAGATATCTTCGGCATAGCCGGAGGTTTCATTTGCCGCAGCCTCCACCAGCGACATCATCCTAGACTAGGTCAAGCCGCGTCACTCGGGCGCTTGCGTTCAGCCTGGAACTCCGAGAAGGCCGTCCCGTCAACTTCAAGCACTGCCGCTTGGCCCGTAAAAGCCTGCCACCGCTCGACCGCCACATCGACATAGGCCGGGTCCAACTCGATGCCGTAACAGACACGGCCCGTGGTCTCGGCTGCGATCAGCGTCGTGCCTGATACCATAAACGGCTCGTAGACAGCCTGGCCCGGACTGGAGTTGTTCAGGATTGGGCGGCGCATACACTCGACGGGTTTCTGTGTCCCGTGTACCGTCTTGGCATCCTGATCCTTGCTCGGGATCTGCCACAGCGTCGTTTGCTTGCGATCGCCGGCCCAATGGCCCTTGCCGGTCTTTTTGACAGCGTACCAGGCCGGTTCATGCTGCCAGTGATAATCGCCCCGGCTGAGCACCAGTCGCTCCTTGGCAGCCTGAGGCCGTCAATATGATATTTATCCAGCCAGAACATGGCGCTGCTTATAAGAAAATTGACCACCTCGTTGCGGCCGTAGTTGAAA
>NZ_JAWOAN010000125.1:0-5647 GCF_046498525.1 Yoonia sp. | reverse complement strand
TCGATTGACGCCGATACGCAGGACGGCTGCCCCGTTTTCTGCGGGCGTCTGATCAAGGGTGTCAAGAACGGCCCCAGCCCCGATTGGCTCCAAACCCAGTTGCGCGCCATTGGCCTGCGCCCGATCAGCTTTCTGGTCGATGTGACCAACTGGTTTACCTACGATCTCAATCGCCCCCTGCACGTCTTTGATGCCGACAAGGTGCAAGGCAGTCTGCGCGTCCACCGCGCCGCCGGAGGAGAGACGCTGACAGCGCTTGATGACAAGGAATACACCCTGCAGGCGGGGCAGATGGTGATCTCTGACGATAACGGCCCTGAAAGCATCGCAGGTGTGATGGGTGGGGCCGAAACCGGCTGCACCGAAGATACGGTCAATGTCTTTGTCGAGAGCGCCTACTGGGACCCGATCCAGATCGCCTATACGGGCCGTGCGCTGAAAATCAACTCGGACGCGCGTTACCGGTTCGAGCGAGGTGTTGACCCGGCGTTCACCCCCGAAGGACTGGAACACGCGGTGCGTATGATCGTCGACCATGCGGGCGGAGAGGCGTCCGAGGTCATTCAGGCAGGCGAGGTGCCTGATACCTCCCGCGCATACAAGCTGGACGCCAAGCGGGTGATTTCTCTGGTCGGGATGGAAATATCCGAAGCGACCCAGCGCGAGACGCTGACCGCACTTGGCTTTACCATGAAAGGTAACATGGCCCATGTTCCGTCATGGCGTCCTGACGTGCAAGGCGAAGCCGATCTGGTCGAAGAGGTCGCGCGCGTGGCCTCACTGACCAAACTGCAAGGCAAGCCCCTGCCACGCATCGACGCGGGCGTCCCCAAGCCGATCCTGACACCCGGCCAGCAGCGCCAGCAGGCCGCGCGCCGGGCGGCAGCGGCGCTGGGGTACAACGAATGTGTGACCTACAGCTTTGTCGATGCCGAAGCAGCCAGCCTGTTTGGTGGCGGCGATGACGCCACGATGCTGGAAAACCCGATCAGTTCGGAAATGTCGCATATGCGGCCCAACCTGTTGCCCGGCCTACTGCGTGCGGCAGCGCGCAATCAGGCGCGTGGCTTCATGGATATGGGCCTGTTCGAGGTCGGGGCGGGTTTTCATGGTGGCGAACCGGGCGAACAGCATATGCTGATCACGGGTGTGCTGATTGGGCGGACCGGTCCGAAAGATGTGCATGGCACGTCGCGGCCCGTCGATCTTTATGATGCCAAGGCCGATGCCGAGGCGGTTCTCACCGCCATCGGCGCGCCTGCAAAGGTGCAGGTCCTGCGGGGCACCGATGACTGGTGGCATCCGGGGCGGCATGGCAAAATCTGCCTTGGCCCCAAGAAAGTATTGGGAATCTTTGGCGAATTGCACCCGAAGGTGCTGCGAGAGATGGATATCAAAGGGCCAGCCGTAGCCTTTACGATCTGGCCGGATGAAGTGCCAGTGCCCAAGAAAAAGACGGCGACCCGCCCCGCCTTGACCGCGACAGACCTGCAAGCGGTCGAGCGCGACTTTGCCTTTGTCGTTGATGCGCAGGTCGAGGCGCTGACGCTGGTCAACGCCGCCGCTAGCGCCGACAAGGCGCTGATCACGGATGTCCGCGTCTTTGACGAATTCATCGGTGGCAGCTTGGGCGAAGGCAAGAAATCCCTTGCGGTGACTGTGCGTCTGCAACCGACGGACAAGACGCTCAAGGATGCCGATATTGAAGCGGTCAGCGCCAAGATTGTAGACAAGGTGAGCAAAGCGACTGGCGGTAGCCTGCGCGGTTAGATGCTTTGGGCAACAGCCAACCCGATAGAAGGAGAATGACAGACATGACCCTCAAGATTTATCTTTCCGGTGAAATCCACACCGACTGGCGTAATCAGATCATCAAAGGTGCAGCAGACCTTGATGTGGTGTTTGAAAGCCCTGTCACACATCACGATGCATCCGATGACTGCGGGGTGGCGATCATGGGACCGGAAGACAAGAAGTTCTGGCACGACAACAAAGGCGCGAATCTTAACGCGATCCGCACGCGGCACGGAATCGAGAACGCCGATATCGTGGTGGTGCGCTTTGGTGAGAAATACAAGCAGTGGAACGCCGCGTTCGATGCGGGCTATGCTGCGGCTCTTGGGAAATCATTGATCGTGATGCATGGGCCAGAGCATCAGCATCCCCTCAAGGAGGTGGACGCCGCAGCCCGTGCCGTCGTGGAAGAGCCAAAGCAGGTTGTTGATATTCTGCGCTACGTTTTGTTCGGTAAGTTGCCTTAGGTCGGGGCCTGCCCCGGCGGATATTGACCTGCGGTCCCCCTTGTCGCTGACGCATCAAGACTGCGTTTAGCATGTCCTGCAGCAAAATTCTGTGACCGGCAAGGTTGCGGTTGGAATACGTCGATAAAACCCGTGTTTCCGGGTGCCGATAGGGCTAAACCTTGCTCAGTAGCGTCGCGGGTAAAAGTTCCGCGCGCCAAATCAAGCGGGGCAAAAACATGCTAGACGAATTCAAGACTTTCATCGCCAGAGGCAATGTCATGGACATGGCCGTTGGTATCATCATCGGTGCGGCCTTTACCGCGATTGTCGCATCTCTGGTGGGGGACCTGATCAATCCGCTGATCGGCCTTTTGTCCGGCGGCGTTGATTTCACTGACAATTACGCCGTGCTTGCCGGTGAGGTGCCTGAAGGTGCATCACTTGAAGCTGCGCGCGAGGCCGGTGCTGCGATCTTTGCTTACGGGGCCTTCGTCATGGCGGTCATCAATTTTCTGATCATCGCCTTTGCTGTCTTCATGTTGGTGCGGCTGGTCAACAAGATCAAAGACGCCGCCGCCAAGGAAGTAGAGCCTGCACCGGAGGCACCTAAGGGCCCAACAGCCGAAGAGTTGCTGGCAGAGATCCGCGATGCGCTGAAAGCCAAAACCTGACCTGTCCCGCTGGATTAAAGGGCTCGCTGATGAAAGCGAGCCCTTTTTCTTCAAACCTTCAATGCGAGCGCCGGAGACAGCACGTCGATGCCCAGCGCCTTGCCCACGGCAAAATAAGTCAGCTTGCCAGCGTGCACATTCAGACCATTCAGCAGATGCGGATCGTCCTCGCAGGCTTGCCGCCAGCCTTTGTCCGCCAGCGAAAGCATGAAGGGCATCGTCGCGTTGCCCAGTGCGATGGTCGACGTGCGCGCCACAGCGCCCGGCATGTTGGCGACGCAATAGTGCAT
Organism: Yoonia sp.; assembly: GCF_046498525.1. Taxonomy (GTDB): domain Bacteria; phylum Pseudomonadota; class Alphaproteobacteria; order Rhodobacterales; family Rhodobacteraceae; genus Yoonia. The sequence goes on along the minus strand of NZ_JAWOAN010000125.1, from coordinate 2,443 downwards.
GATGCCGTCCACATCGTAGATCGGGTCTTCGTGGGTGGTCGCCTTGGAGGTTTCGAAGCAACCGCCCTGATCGATAGCGACATCCACAAGGGCAGCGCCCGGTTTCAGCTCGGATAGCTGCGCCCTTGAGATCAGCTTGGGCGCAGCGGCACCGGGGATCAGCACCGCACCGATGATCAGATCCGCTTCGCGGGCCAGCGCGATTGTGTTGCCCGCACTTGCGTAGCTGTTCTTGAATTGCCCGCTAAAGACGTCATCAAGGTAACGCAGGCGCGGCAATGAGCGGTCAAGGACGGTGACATCCGCGCCCATACCTGCCGCGATGCGCGCGGCATGTGTTCCGACAACACCGCCGCCGATGACAAGCACGCGCGCAGGGCCGACGCCGGGGACGCCGCCCATCAGGACGCCGCGCCCGCCATTGGCCTTTTGCAGTGTCCATGCGCCGACCTGAGGGGCCAGACGCCCCGCGACCTCTGACATGGGTGCCAGCAGCGGCAGGCCGCCGCGTTCGTCGGTTACGGTTTCATAGGCGATGCAGGTTGCACCGGATGCCATCAGGTCTTTGGTCTGTTCGGGGTCGGGTGCAAGGTGCAGGTAGGTAAACAAAATCTGCCCTTCGCGCAGCATTTTGCGCTCACCCGCCTGTGGTTCCTTGACCTTGACGATCATGTCGGCAGTTTCGAACACCTCTGGTGCTGTTTCGACAATGGCAGCACCCGCATCAGTATAATCCGCGTCCGTAAAGCCCGCGCCATTGCCTGCGCCCGACTGCATGGTCACTTGGTGGCCATGGCTGACGGCCTCGCGCGCGGCATTCGGTGTCAGGCCGACGCGAAATTCCTGTGGTTTGATCTCTGTTGGGCACCCGATATGCATGTCCTGTTCCTCCCTGATTTCTGGCTCCAGTATCCGACTGCGCGGACGCAATTTCATCGGGCTTTTTCTTGGATGTTTGCGGTAACTTTGGTAGGAGTTTGTGTCACTTGCCAATTTTTTCGAAGGAATGTGCGGGAAATGGAATTAGACAGTATTGATCGCCGAATCCTCGAGGTTCTACAGAAGAAAGGCCGCATGTCGAATGCAGAGCTTTCCGAATTGGCTAACCTGTCCGCCTCCGCCTGTCACCGGCGGGTGCAACGGTTGGAAAAGGACGGATATATCCGTGACTATGTGGCCTTGCTGGATCCGCGCAAGGTCGGTCTTCCGACGACCGTTTTCGTCGAGATCACGTTGAGTGGGCAGGCCGATGAGTTGCTGGACGCCTTCGAAAAGGCCGTCGCGCGTGTGCCTGACGTTTTGGAATGTCACTTGATGGCCGGGACGGCGGATTACCTGCTGAAGGTCGTGGCTGGTGACACCGAAGATTTCGCCCGCATCCACCGGCGGTATCTTGCGCGCTTGCCCGGTGTGGCGCAGATGCAGTCCTCTTTTGCATTGCGCACCGTTAGAAATACGACGGCGTTGCCTCTTTGATACAGTTTTCCGCTCTACGTTCACGGTACATTAATTTGCTACAAGATAGTCTCAACACCAGACGAGTTCAGTGTTTGCCCCTTAACCCAGCGTTTATGGACCGAGACTGGAACATGATTTGAGCTTTCTATTAGCAGACCGGAAATGGGGGACCGATGCGCTTGGCTCTTCGGGCGGTGATATCACGTGGTCGATAAACCTTGCGGGGCTCATGTTCAGCACGTCGGGGGCAAACAGTTTCGCACTGTCCGATTTTCAAAATCAGGTGCGCCGCGCCTTTGATACCTGGGCGGTGATCGCAAACCTGAACTTCATCGAACAAAGTTCCGGCGGTGACATCGACCTTTTCGTGACGGATGATAGCCGGACGCAAAAACAGATCGCTGACAATGAGATGAATCTATTTGGCGACCCCGGTGGAACAGTCGCAATTGCGCGATCGTTCTTCGGATCGACCAACCCAGATCCCGATAATGATATTTCAATCATGGACACGGGTCGCGTCTTGTTTGACGCCGCAGAGACATGGTCTCCGACGGGTCAGGTTGCTGAAACGCTTGATTTCTACGCAGTTGCGATTCATGAAATCGGGCATCTTCTGGGGTTGCTGCACGTCGAAGATGAAACGGAAATAATGAATCCGGTCATTTTCGCATCGCTGTTGGGCGATGGCGATATCGAGGGCATCCAAACAATCTATGGCGTCCGGCAGTGGACGGACGGCCCGGATATGATTGATTTGTCCGATATTATTGTCGGGCAAGAGGTGTTTGCCTTTGCCGGTGCGGATACGATCATCGGCGGCCCAGGTGCGGACCGTTTGTTTGGAGGTGCCGGAGGCGACAATGTCTCGGGCAATTCCGGCAATGATACGATCATTGATGCACTGGGTCTGAACACGCTGAATGGCGGGGGCGACAACGACCTGATCATCGGAGGTGGCGACACGACCGTTGCCGATGGTGGC
>NZ_JAWOAN010000071.1:0-39755 GCF_046498525.1 Yoonia sp. | reverse complement strand
GCACCTTCCTTTTTCGCAACAGCCTCTGCCACACGCGCGAAACTGGCGCCGAACCCTGCATGATAGGTGCCGGGGTCCAACAGGATGTAGAACTGCCCCAGATCATGGGGTTTTCCCTCCGCCACCTTGAGCCCCGCCACATCCAGCGAATTGACCGATCCGGTCATGCCTGCGGCCAGCAGTTCCGCCATCAGGCCAAAGCCCCAGCCTTTATAGCGGCCCGCACTGACCAAAGCACCTGTCAGCGCCGCCTCGCGGTTTGTCGTCGGCGCGCCGTTTTCGTCAACGGCCCAGCCAAGCGGGATGCTTTCGCCTGCAGCCTTTGCCATCGTGATCTTTCCCAAAGCCACCGCAGAGGTCGAGAAATCAAAGTGCATCACCGGCCCGTCTCAAGGCTTCGGCGCGCGCGACGGCCTTTGCGACCTCTGCAGCCTGCTTTTCGCCAGCACCATGGGTCAGAAGGGCTGCACGGCTTTGCGCCTCGATCTCGGTCACGGATACTTTCACGATGTCTCCAGTATTCCTCCGTTCAGGCGGACTTGACGGTCCATGCGGGCTGCGAGCTCCAGATTATGGGTTGCTATGACAGCGGCCAGTCCCGTGTCACGCACCAGCCCGATCAACGTGTCGAACACCCTGTCAGAAGTCTCGGGGTCAAGGTTTCCCGTCGGCTCATCCGCAAGCAGCAGGGACGGTTCGTTCGCGAGCGCCCGACAGAACGCGACGCGCTGTTGTTCGCCCCCCGACAGCGCGGCAGGACGGTGCGACGCGCGCTCTGCGATACCGACATGGTCAAGCAGGCCCATGGCCCGCGCTTGGGCGGCCTTTTCCGCGACCCCGTTGGCAAGCTGCGGCAGGATGATGTTTTCGAGCGCCGTGAATTCGGGCAGCAGATGGTGGAACTGATAGATGAAACCCACAGTGGATCGGCGCACAGCCGTGCGTTTGCGATCGGACAGATGCGTCATGTCCGTGCCTGCGATCTGCACCATCCCGCTGTCTGGCGTGTCCAGCAGACCGGCAATATGCAAAAGCGTGGATTTACCCGCACCCGAGGGCGCAACCAAGGCCACAACCTCGCCCGGTTTTACAGCCAGCGAAACACCTTGCAGGACGCGCACTTCGTTCGGCTTGCCCGCGTTGTAGGTCTTGATCAGATCGGTGACCTGAAGCGTGTGATCACTCATAGCGCAGCGCCTCGACCGGGTTCATGCGTGCAGCGCGGCGGGCCGGAAAGATCGTGATGATCCACGACAGGCCCAGCGACAGCGACATGGCCTTGATAACATCCTGCAAACGCAATTCAGCAGGGACGTTGTAAATGCCCCGGATCGACGGATCCCAAACACCGCCACCGGCCACATAGTTCACTAAGCTGAAAATCTGATCGACATAGATGGCAAAAAGACAGCCAAGGATAACGCCCAGCGCCGTTCCTATCGTGCCGATGCCCGCCCCGCAGATAAAGAATATCCGCAGGATCGACCCTTCGGTCAGCCCCATCGTGCGCAAGATGCCCACGTCGCGCCCCTTGTTTTTCACCAGCATGATCAAACCGCTGATGATGTTCATGGATGCCACCAGGACGAGGATCGACAGGATGATGAACATCACATTATCTTCGATAGTCAGGGCCCGCAAAAACCGCCCGACCCTGTCCTGCCAGCTATAGGCCCACATGCCGGGCCCTGCCGCGTTCGCAATTTCCTGTTTGAGCTCTTCGGACCGGTTGAGATCATCCAGCCTGACCTCCAGCTCATCGGCAACGCCGTCGCGGTTAAAGATCAATTGCGCCACATCGAAAGGCAGATAGGCGCGTACTTCGTCGATCTGGAAACGCCCGGTGGAAAAGATATAAACCACCTCATAGGCATTGCGCCGCGTCGCCTGCCCCATGGGTGTCGCGGCACCGGAACGTGTCGTGATTTCGATCCGGTCGCCGATCCCCAGCCCCAGATTATTCGCCAGCGCCGACCCAATCGCGATCCCATCGGGCAAATCGTCGATATTGCCGACAGTCCGTTCACTCTGGACAATCGCATCAGATGCTTTGAGGTCTTCCAGCCGGATGCCGTAGATATCCGCAAGCCCGATCTGCCCTGATCCCGAGGCCATCGCCTGCCCGCGCACCAAGGGCGCGACGGACTGAACCCCCTCCACCGCGCGGATATTATCGGCAACGCTTTCAAAGTCTTCGATCACACCGCGCGGCATCACCACCGTGACATGGGCATTGGCCCCCGCAATCGTGTCGATGAATTCGGCGCGGAAACCCGACCGCACCGCAAGGGTCGCGATCAGGGCAAAAACCGCAAGCGTCACGCCGATAAGGCTGATCCATGTCATCACGCTCACGCCGCCTTCGGCGCGTTTGGCACGGATATAACGCCACGCGATCATCCATTCGAATTTTGCAAAGGGACGTGTCGTCCTGACCTCGGCCATGGGTGCTCCTGCGTGACGTTTGCGGCAAGGTGGTGCGCGCGGGCGCAATGGTCAAGCCAAAGGGTGTTTATCTTTGCACACCGGATAATCTGGGGCGATTGCCCTGACTGTCGGGGACCAAGGCGGGACGGGTCAAAGGCGGGTCAGATTTGACAACCGGTGTTTTGCGCGTCTGCGCTTTGGGCTTGGCGGCAGTCATGCGACGGAAAGGCCAGACGAATACGCCGATCAAGGCCGCAAAGACGGCCCAACCGCCAAGAAACCCCGCACCAGCCGAAGCAGCACCAGCCATGCCAAGAGGCATCGCAGGCGTGAAATCTTCCCAGACCGCGCGCACTGTCGCAGGATCAGCCATCCGGTGCAGCAAGGTTAACCGCTCTAGCGGAGCGGCATCACGCAGGATCATCAGGTTTTCGCTGAGCCGCGCATGGCGGCCAAAGGTGCGTCGCCACAGCGCCTCTTGGGAAGCGACCAAAGGTGTCGCTGCCATGGCCTGCAACATCTCTTCGCGACCCATCCCATCAGCCAAGGCGGTTTCGTCAAATTCCACGGCCTGCCGTGTCAGCTCATCCACCTGACCGGCCAGCCGTTGCAGGTATTGCTGGGAGAATTCGGGCATCTGCGACAGGCCGGTCGCGCCGGTCAACCCACCAATCAGACACAAGGCCCGGATCATGCCAGCGCCCCGTTGCGGGAAATCATCTTCATCTGCTGCCTCGTGACATTTTAATTTTGTCGAAAGATAGCAGATTTTTGGCGCGGTGTTAACGGAACTGTCGGCTATGCGCGCTCTTTCGCGCGACCGTGACAGGAGTGGCTTTTCGACATGCTCACGCGATCCCCTCGTATATCTTGGCAATTTTCGCAACAGCCGCTTCCGGCGGCAGTTCTTCGCTTTCACCGGTGCGGCGGCTGGTCAACTCGACCACCCCGTTCTTGAGGCCCCGTGGCCCCACGGTAATCCGCCACGGCAGGCCGATCATATCCATCGTGCCGAACTTGGCCCCTGCGCGTTCGTCGCGATCGTCGTAAAGCGGTTCAAGACCCAATGCGGTCAGTGACGCATAGAGCGCCTCGCAAGCGGCGTCCGCCGCCGCATCGCCCTGACGCATGTTCAGGATACCACAGTGGAACGGGGTCACACCTTCGGGCCAGATGATGCCCTTGTCGTCGTGGCTGGCCTCGATGATCGCCCCCAGCAAACGCGACACACCGATACCGTGGCTACCCATGTGAACCGGCACCTTGTTGCCCTGCCCGTCATCGACCAAAGCCCCCATTGCTTCGGAATATTTGGTGCCGAAATAGAAAATCTGCCCCACTTCGATACCGCGGGCCGTCCGCTTGCGCTCTTCCGGGATCGCATCGAACAGCGCGGGGTCGTGGGTTTCATCGGTGCGCGCGTAACGGCTGGTGAATTCTTCCAGCACGGCCTGACATGCCGCATGATCGTCATAGTCGATCTGGCGGTCGCCGAATTTCAGATCGGTGATCTCGCTGTCATAAAACACCTCGCTTTCTCCCGTTTCGGCCAGCACAAGGAATTCATGCGTATCGTCGCCCCCGATCGGGCCACTGTCGGCGCGCATCGGGATGGCTTGCAGGCCCATGCGTTCATAGGTGCGTAGATAGCTGACCAGATGGCGGTTGTAGGCGTGCAGCGCGTCTTCCTTGGTCAGATCGAAGTTATAGCCGTCCTTCATGTAGAATTCGCGCGCCCGCATCACGCCGAAACGCGGACGGACCTCGTCGCGGAATTTCCACTGGATCTGGTAAAGGGTCAGTGGCAGGTCCTTGTAGCTGCTCACATGTGCGCGAAAGATATCCGTGACCAGTTCCTCGGCGGTGGGCGTATAAAGCATCTCGCGCCCGCCCCGGTCGGAGATGCGCAGCATTTCCTCGCCGTAGGCATCATAGCGGCCGCTTTCGCGCCACAGGTCTGCTGATTGGATCGTCGGCATCTGGATCGCGATATGTCCGGCGCGCGCCTGTTCCTCGTGCACGATATCTTCGATCTTGCGCAGCACCTTGAAGCCCAGCGGCAACCATGAATAAATCCCCGCGCTGGCCTGTTTGATCATGCCCGCCTGCAACATATAGCGGTGGCTGACGATCTGTGCCTCGCGTGGCGTTTCTTTCAGGACGGGCAGGAAATAGCGGCTCAGGCGCATGTGTTTGACCTTCTTGGATGCAAATGTTCGGATTGGTGTAATCTGCCGCGTGGGTCGTCGCAAGCAGGGACATGAAGATACAGCCCCGTGTTTTGTACAAAGCGGCACTTGCGTCATGATGCTGCACGTCGCATCTATGACGCAAGCAATCACGGATCATACATGGCACTTCCGGTCGGGCAGCAAGCGAAATACTGGGGCATCGCGACAGCGGTCTTTCTGACTACCCTGTGGTTTCTGGGCGATGTGATCCTGCCGTTTGTGCTGGGCGGGGCGATCGCATATTGCCTTGATCCTATCGCGGACCGTCTGGAACGCGCCGGTGCCAGCCGGGTGGTGGCGGTGGCCATTATCACACTAGTGACGATCCTGATCTTTGTGGTGCTGATCCTGCTGGTCATCCCGACGCTTGTGCAGCAAACTGCATCCCTTATTGATACAGCGCCCCAGTTCTTTGACCGGCTGCGTACGGGCCTGACCGAGCGTTTCCCGCAGATATTGGATAATGAAAGCGTTGCGTATCAACAGCTTTTGGCCATTGGCGAAACCATTCAATCCAAAGGCGGTGAGTTGGTAAACGGCCTTGTGTCATCCGCGCTCGGGCTGATCAACATTCTTGTCCTGATGGTCATCGTCCCTGTCGTGGCCGTCTATATGCTGCTGGACTGGGACAACATGACCAGCAAGATAGACGACTTGCTGCCGCGTGATCATGCCAAGACAATCCGCAGGTTGGCCCGCGATATCGACACAACATTGGCGTCGTTCATTCGCGGGCAAGGGACTGTGTGTTTGGTGCTGGGCACCTACTATGCCGTGGCGCTGATGCTGGCAGGGCTGAATTTCGGGCTGATCGTGGGCTTTATCGCCGGGTTGATCACCTTCATTCCCTATGTCGGGGCCCTTGTTGGCGGAACTTTGGCTGTGGGGCTGGCACTTTTCCAGTTCTGGGGCAGTGTCGAAATGGCCGATGGCGATGCAGTTTCCTATGTCACAAACTGGCTGCGCATCGGCATTGTCGCCGGTATCTTTGGTTTGGGGCAGTTCCTCGAAGGCAATATACTGACACCGAAACTGGTAGGCGGGTCTGTCGGTCTGCACCCTGTCTGGCTGCTTTTTGCGCTTTCGGTCTTCGGGTCGCTCTTTGGATTTGTCGGCATGCTGGTAGCCGTCCCGATTGCTGCGATGATCGGGGTCGTCGCGCGGTGGGGTGTCAGTCAATACAAGGACAGCCTGCTCTATCGTGGGCAGTCCGGGGACGAATAAATGGCAGATCAGCTTGCTTTTGACTGGCCGACAGGTGTTGCGCTGGGGCCGGATGACTTCTTTGTTTCCAAGGCCAATGCACAGGCCTATGCCATGATAGGGTCACCAGAAGCTTGGCCGGAAGGAAAGCTGGCGCTGATTGGGCCAGAAGGCAGCGGCAAAAGCCACCTGGCGCGCGTTTTCCAAGCGCAAAGCGATGCGCTCTTGGTCGCGGCTGATAGCATGGCTGCGGGCTTTCGGACTGACGCATCGACCGTGATCATCGAAGACATGGAAACGCTTGCGCAGTCTGCGGAAGAGGCGGTCTTTCACCTGCATAACAATCTGCGAAATGCTGGTGGCGCGTTATTGCTGACCTCGGGCCAGCCCCCAAGCCGCTGGCCGATCGCACTGCCCGATCTGGCAAGCCGGATGCAGGCCACGACCGTCGCCCAAATCGACAACCCCGATGATGCGCTGCTATCGGCGCTGATCATGAAGCATTTCGCGGATCGTCAGATCAACCCGCAGCCTGCACTGGTGCAGTACCTGTCGACGCGCATCGAACGCTCTTTTGCTGCGGCTGCTACCATCGTCGAGCGGCTGGACGCGGCGGCCCTAGCCCAGAGACGCAAGATCAATACCGCGCTGGCCGCCGAGTTGCTGGACAACGCAGATTGACACCGCGATACTTGTCATACAACCGCAACAAACGCGGTAGAAAAGGCCCCATGACTGACGCAAACTTTCTCGAAGGGGATTATCCTTCCCCCATGACACTTGACCTCGACCTGTCCAGCCCCGCGCGTTTCGTGAACCGCGAACTAAGCTGGATAAGCTTTAACCAGCGGGTGTTGGAAGAGGCGGAAAATGAACGCGTGCCACTGTTGGAACGGCTGCGTTTCCTGTCGATCTCGGCAACCAATCTGGACGAATTCTATACTGTACGTGTTGCCGGCCTGCGCGAACTGGCGAACGAGGGCAACACCACACCCGGCCTTGACGGACTGACACCCGCCGAACAACTGGTGGTAATCGACCGTGATGCGCGCGCCCTGATGGCGCGACAGCAGGAGGTTTTCATAGACCTGCAAAAACTGATGGCCGAGCAGGACATCCATATTCTCGAGCGCGATGCACTGAGCAAGGCTGACATCGATTACCTCGAAGATGTCTTTATCGAACAGGTGTTTCCCGTCCTGTCCCCTCTGGCGATCGACCCCGCGCACCCGTTCCCGTTCCTGCCGAACGAAGGCTTTGCACTGGCCCTCCAACTGGAACGACCCACTGACAAGCGCCAGTTACGCTCACTCTTGCCGGTGCCTGCGCAGATCGACCGTTTCGTGGCACTGCCTGCCGAGACCGGGCATCGGTTCCTGCCATTGGAAGAGCTGTTGCTCTTGCACATCGGGCGCCTTTTTCCGGGCTACAAGATCAAGGGAAGCTGTGCCTTCAAGGTACTGCGCGACAGCGATCTGGAACTTGAAGACGAAGCCGAAGATCTGGTGCGCGAATTCGAAACCGCGCTCAAACGGCGGCGTCGCGGCGAAGTGGTGCGGCTTAAAATCTCGCAGGGGGCGCCTGCCGCGCTACAGACCCTGATCATGTCTGAACTGCACGTGACAGAGGAAACAGTGGTCGAGGTTGACGGGCTGATCGGTATCGCGGACCTGGGTGAACTGGTGCTCGATAGCCGCTCCGACCTGCTTTGGCCGACATTCGCGCCGCGTGTGCCCGAAAGGGTGCAGGACCACGATGGCGACATGTTCGCTGCGATCCGGCAGAAGGATATGCTGCTGCATCACCCCTATGAAACCTTCGATATGGTAGTGCGCTTCCTGACGCAGGCCGCGCGCGATCCGAATGTGGTGGCGATCAAGCAAACACTCTACCGCACGTCGAAACGCTCGCCTATCGTCGAGGCACTCTGCGAGGCTGCGGAAGACGGCAAATCCGTCACGGCACTGGTCGAACTGAAGGCCCGCTTTGATGAAGCCGCCAACATCCGCCAGTCGCGGCGGCTGGAACGGGCGGGGGCGCATGTGGTTTATGGCTTCATGCAGTACAAGACCCACGCCAAGATCAGCACCGTGGTGCGGCGCGAGGGTGACAAGCTGGTAACTTACACGCACTTTGGCACCGGCAACTATCACCCGATCACGGCGCGGATATATACGGACCTGAGCCTTTTTACCTGCGACACCAAATTGGGGCGCGATGCGACCAAAGTGTTCAATTACCTCTCCGGCTATGCGCAGCCCGAAGGGCTGGAGAACCTCGCCATCTCGCCGCTGAACCTCAAGCAGACCCTGCTGGACCGGATCGCGGCAGAGGCCGAGAACGCCAAGAGCGGCAAACCGGCCATGATCTGGGCCAAGATGAATTCGCTCATCGAAAGCGACGTAATTGACGCGCTTTATGCGGCCAGTCAGGCAGGTGTGAAGATCAGCCTTGTCGTACGCGGCATCTGCGGGCTGCGCCCCGGCGTAAAAGACCTGTCCGAGAACATTCGCGTCAAATCCATTGTCGGGCGGTTTCTGGAACACTCGCGCGTCGTCTGCTTTGGCAATGGCAGCAACCTGCCGTCGAAAAAGGCCAAGGTCTATATCAGCTCGGCTGACTGGATGGGCCGCAACCTGAACCGGCGGGTCGAGACATTGGTCGAGATCAAGAACCCGACCGTCAAAGCCCAGATTGTCAGCCAGATCATGGCCGCCAACATGGCCGACATCGCGCAAAGCTGGGTGATGTCCGCAGACGGCAGCTTTGCCCGCGCTACGGTCGAAGAAGGAAAATTCGCGTTCAACTGCCACCGGTTCTTCATGGAAAACCCGTCGCTCTCGGGGCGCGGATCAGCAGGTGCGTCCGATGTTCCGCAGTTGACGCATACGGATGATTGATTGATACGTTCGCGCGGGGACGGCGACCGAGGGTTACGATGACACAAGCTCCTGCAGAGGACAAAATCGACTGGGGCCCGTTTGGACGTCCGCTCTTTGAAGATGCTGCCGCGAAACGGCTGAGCAGGGTTGGTGTGATTGACGTGGGTTCGAACTCTGTCCGTCTGGTGGTGTTTGACGGTGCCGCGCGGTCACCGGCCTACTTCTATAACGAAAAGATCATGTGCGCCTTGGGTGCGGGACTGTCCCATACCGGACATCTGAACCCGGAAGGGCGGATCAGGGCCCTTTCCGCAATCCGCAGGTTCGCTGCGTTGGCCGAAGGGATGGGTATCGCACCGCTCACGGCCGTTGCCACGGCGGCGGTCCGCGAAGCTTCTGACGGGCCCGATTTTCAGGCCGCAGTCTTGCGCGAAACCGGCATCAAGCTCTGGATCATCGACGGCAAGGAAGAAGCGCGGCTATCGGCGCAAGGTGTGCTGCTTGGCTGGCCCGGCAGCTACGGGCTTGTCTGCGATATCGGCGGTTCTTCGATGGAACTCGCCGACCTTGCAGAGGGCCGTGTAGGTCGGCGGCTGACCTCTGCGCTGGGTCCGCTGAAACTGCGCGAAATCAAGGGCGGGCGCAAAGCCGTCAAAGCCTACGTGCGCGAAACGATGGAACAGTTGCATGCCGAAATGGACTATGAGACCGGTATGCGCCTTTTTCTGGTGGGCGGATCGTGGCGGGCCATCGCGCGCGTCGACATGGAACGCTGCGGCTATCCGCTGACGGTCTTGCACGAGTACCGGATGAGTTCGCGGCAAATCAGCAAGACTGCCGAGTATATACGCAAATCCGACTTGCAAGAGCTGCGGAGCCGCTGCAACATTTCTGACAGCCGGATGTCGCTTGTCCCTTTGGCAGTGATCGTTCTCAAAGAACTGATGCGGACTTTCAAACCCAAGGACGTCGCGATTTCATCCTACGGTATTCGTGAAGGGATGCTTTACGAACAGATGCCACGCGCGCTGCGCGAGCGTGACCCTCTGATCGAAGCCTGCCGCTTTGCGGAATCGAAAGATGCGCGCCTGCCGGGGTTCGGCCGTGTCCTTTATGACTTTATCAAGCCGCTGTTTCCCCGCGCCAACTGGCAACGCAAACGTATCATCAAGGCCGCCTGCCTGCTACATGACGTGAGTTGGCGCGCGCATCCCGATTACCGCGCCGAGGTGACCTTTGACAATGCCACCCGCGCCAATCTAGGCGGGCTGAAGCATTACGAGCGCGTCCTGTTGGGTCTTGCCTTGATGAACCGCTACAGCAGCAAATCGGCCAGCTCCCGCTTTGATGCGCTTTTTGACATGCTGGATGAAGGCCAGATCAAGGAAGCCGAGGTATTGGGCAAGGCGATGCGCTTGGGCGCGATGCTCTGGCTGACCGCAGATGAAGCGCCGGGCACCCTGCAATGGAAACCCCAGAAACGCGAATTGTCCCTGCGACTGACCGAACATGCCCGCCCGCTTTTCGGCGAAGTCGCCCAGTCGCGGTTTGATGCATTGGCCGCAGCGATGGGGGCCTCTGGCAGCGTCAGCTTCAAGAAATAAGGCCGCTCAAGCCGCTTCAGGTCACTGATTCTTAAATCGGATTGATCTGCGGCACATTTTCGCCTTGTTTCCACAACCTTCAAATCAACAAAAATTCTAATTTCAAATAATTGTTTCCGATAACCCCTCCAAAACCGGCAGAAAGATAAGCTGAAAATTAACAAACGTGATTTTGACACCCCTTGGTCCGATTTTTGCCGCATTTCAATCGCTTTTTTGGCATGTTCGAGAGAAGTTAACTTATGTAAGTTCTTGTAGCGTGTGAGTGTGATCCTGCCCTACGGCAAGATAGGTAAATTTGGATGGTAGACGTGTTGACAGAATCAGTCAGATTCGATGTCGCGACAGCGGCGATAAAGGGTGGGCGTGACTATCAGGAAGATAGCCTCGTCGCCAGCTTTCCCCAAGGACAGGAAACAGGTTTCGCGGTTTTGGCCGACGGCATGGGCGGCCATCTGTCCGGTGACGTCGCCAGCGCGCTGGTGATGTCCGAGGTGTTCAGCCGGATCAAACTCAAAGAAATGCTGCTGGACAAGCAGATCACCGACATTTCCGGCCTGCTCTACAAGACGGCGACCGCCGCCAATCACCGCATCTCGCAGCACATCGAAGAAAAGCCGGACACCTATGGTATGGGCTCCACCCTGCTGGCCACCGTCATTCGCGGGGACGAGCTTTATTGGGTTTCGGTTGGCGACTCCCCTCTGTTTCTGTTCCGTGATGGTGAACTGCGCCAGTTGAATCAGGACCATTCAATGGCACCGCAGATCGATATGATGGTCAAGGTCGGCGCAATGGACCCAGAGGTCGGGCGCGATCATCCGGACCGCAATACGCTAACGTCCGCGATTGCCGGCGTCGACATAAAGAAAATAGATTGCCCCGATGCAGCCACGGCCATCCGGCCCGGTGACATCATCATCGTTGCCAGTGACGGTCTGCAATTCCTGTCCAATGACGAAATCACAGCGATCCTTACGAAAACGCAGGATGCGCACAGCAGCGAAATCTCGAACGCTCTTTTGCAGGCGATTGCGGACCTTGATGATCCGGATCAGGACAACACCGTCTTTACAGTCATCAAGCTGGGAGAGCGCCAGCAGGTCACACAGCCCGCAACAAAGGATGCAGCATCAGTGCTGGTCCAGCTCAGGTCCGATCTGGGGCGCAATGCACCTTTTGATCAGGCAGAAAAGAACTCGGCGGAACCCGTCGTCGCCCAGCCAGAAGCAACCCCGACCCAAAGCCCTGCCGACGTTCCAACCAAACGCATCATTCGTCTTGTTACGTCGCAATCGCGTTCATTCGACACGTCAGAGGTGGCAAAGCAAGAACCGACACATGCGGAACAGGTCAAACCGCAGGGCCGGGGCAGTTGGTACCGGCGGCAACGGTCCTCGAACGACTAGGGTTGCGCTAAAGCTCTATTGCTTCTCCGTCTTCCAGCTCAGGCTTCCACACAGGGGCGTCGGGGCTGCGGCGCATGATGATATCGCCATTGGGCAGGAATTCCGGCGCTTCATAATTGCGCAAGTCATCGACCTGCTCCAGCAACTCACCAAAAGCTGGACCGACCGACTGGACAAATTCGGCAAAGGCCGGTCCGATCTCTTCCAAGTTCTCGCGCAACGCATCAAGCGTGGGCTCCATCTCTTCCATCAGGCCACGCATCAACATCCGCGCGCCTTCTTCCATCAGGTTCAACCCCTGATTCATGTCCGTCTCAGGCGCGTCTTCCGCGACCAAAGGCGTCCACAAGAGAATTGCCGCCACTGTAAATCCATACATCGTTTTCATGGGGCAAGGTTAGGACCGTCACGGCACCAATTCAAATCACAAATTGATGTCAAGGATGACCGGGAAGTGATCCGAGGCAAGCAGGAGCGCCTCGCGCAGCATCTCATTTTTATAGCAGTCCGGATGATCGAAGGGGTGCCATATCTGCCATTCCGGTGATTTGGCACGCAGGCGGGGCGACACCATGACATAGTCAAGCAGCGCCTGGACATAAGGCTCGCCTTGTTGCTGGCTGCGGGCCGTAACAGGCATCGCGCCAAAGCGCCGCCCCAAGACCATGTGCGCATGAGGGTCATAAAGCCGCTCTTCGTCACCTTCACCCAAAACGATCTCGAGGCCGGAACGTCCAAAGAGCTTTTCGTATTCATCAAGGCCAGGACCATCGTTGAAATCGCCAAGGACGATCAGATCGTCGCCTGCCGCCAAATGTTGCGCGATCCGTTTGCGCAGCCAGACACATTGCGCCAGTTGCTTGCGCCGGTTCTGGATCGCGATACGCTTGGCCTCGGCGGTGTTCATCGCTCCGTGCGCCGCTTTGGATTTGGCATGCACACCGATCAGGCGCAACGGACCGCTGGCGGTGGTCATGGCGATCTCAAGCGGTGGTTTGGACCACACGATCGGGTCGGGATGGGCATCAAGATCCACACCCATGTGAAACTGGCCGTCAAACCGTGGGGCGGATGGATGGCTTTGCGGGTCGTGAACTGCCGTGACCGTATCGGGGTCGTAGAGCAGCGCAATTTCCTGACGGGTGTCGTTGGTGAAACCGGTCACAACCGCGCGCGTGCGCAGACCGAACCGGGCTGCAAAATGTTCAAGCGCCTTGCGCGTATCGCGGTGCGGGCTTGTGTCAGGCGCCTCGATGATCATCACGGCGTCGGCGTCCATTGCCGCAAACACGACACCCAAGCCTGCCGTCTGCTCTGCCTTGGTCACATCACAGCGCGACGACCAGGTGCCATCTTCGATCAGGACACCGTCGGCGTCGAAAAGACTGTTGAACCATTCCACGTTGTAGGTGGCAATCCTCATGTCCGGCTGCTCTGGATTTCCTCCCACGCGCGGTTGATCGCAACCATGCGGCGCTCGGCCAGTTTTACCGCTTCTTCGGGAACCCCGCGGGCCAGCATCTGGTCTGGATGCGTTTCGCGTACCAGCTTGCGCCAAGCCGCGCGGACCTCATCCATGGGCGTTGTCGGATCGACACCAATAACGTCGTAAGGGTCGCGATCGGCCTCGGCGACGAATTGCCCGCGAATACCCCGAAAGCGGCGTTCATCAAAGCCAAAGATTTCCGCTATTTCATGCAGGAAATCATCTTCTTTGGGGTGGTAAACGCCATCTGCCATGGCGATATGGAAAAGCCCTTCCAGAAGATCGCACAACGGACGGTCATCGTCGCCATACATCGCCTTGATGCGGCGCGCATAACTGTCGTACCCGGCGATATCCTGACGCGCGAGGTTGAAGACGCGCGCGGCGTTTACTTCTTCCTCGGGCGGGATCAGGAAAACCTCGCGAAACGCCACGACCTCGTCCTTGGTAACCAGCCCGTCGGCCTTGGCCATCTTTGCGCCCAGCGCGATCACGGCGATGGCGAAACCGACGGTCCGGTCGGGGGACGCCCGCAGTTTATCGAAGACCGCCAACAACCCCTCGCCTTTGGCAAGCGCGGCAATAGCTTCGGCCATCCGTGTCCAAATCGACATGGGGGTGCGTCCTTTAAAGGAATTTTTGCATCAAAACGAGATCTATCCAACGCCCGAACTTGAACCCCACTTCGGGCAGCGTTGCAACCTCTTGAAAACCAAGGCGGGCATGAAACGCCACAGCACCCCGGTTTTCGGCACTGCATCCGGCAAACATACTGTGTTTGCCCTCGGCTTTGGCGTGGGCGCAAAGCGCCTCCATCAATCGCCGCCCTGCACCATTTCCATGGCCTTCGTCATGCAGCATAATCGTGTGTTCGACAGTAAACCGATAGCCTTCACCGCCACGAAACGGAAAATACCGCGCAAAGCCCATGATGCGCCCGTCTTCTTCCCAGACAAGGCAATCCTGCGCCGTCAGCGTCGCGACTTCCTCTTCGGGTTTTTCGACCGGGTTGAAGGTAATTGTTGTCTCGCGGATCGCATGGTTCCAGATCGCTGCGATCTGTGCAGCGTCAGAGGGTATCGCTGCGCGGATCATGACAAGGTGCGAACGCCGTGAGGTGTTTCAAATGTCGCTTCCAACTTGAGCGGGCCGGTGACCATTTCAACGCGCGGGTCGGCAAGCTCCATCATCTCCAGCAAAGCGTCGGTTTCCGGATGACTGACCGCAAAGTGCAACAGTTTGCACCCGCTCGCTGGCAGCCTGTCTGCGGGGTGATGTGTGCCAGCAGCCCACTGTATCAGCGTCGGGAAAGCGCCCCCATAGGGCAGGCTGCCATCATCGGGCACCGTGATCTGCCACGCCAGATCGCCGCGCGTCAGGCCGCGCGGCGTACCGACGGCGGCAGGTGCTTTCGCCAGGGCACCGGCCAGATCATCGGTCTGGCAAATCCAGTTGGCCAGTCGCGGCGGCCCCGCAAAGTCATCCAGGCCGAACCACGCATGTCCCGCCTCGGGGACCGCATCAGGGTCTTTCGCAATCACCTCGAAATAGAGCCCGTCGGCCAGACCGAGCAGCGTGTTATGGGTGCCATAGCGCGGATGCTGGCCACCCGCTTGCAAGGCCACGCCCAATTGCTCTTCGACCCACGCCGTCCCTTCGGCAAGGTCCGTGCAGGCAACAGCAAGATGGTCCAGCTTGATCATCGCCCCCCCTAAGTCCGCGCGCTACGGATCAGATCGAGAATATCCGCTGCTGCCTTGGGGATATTCGTGCCCGGACCAAAGATCGCCTTGACGCCGCTGTCATACAGAAACTGATAGTCCTGCTGGGGAATAACGCCGCCGCAAATCACGATGATATCCTCGGCGCCTGCATCTTTCAGCGCCTGCACCAGTTTCGGTGCCAGCGTCTTGTGCCCTGCCGCCTGCGAACTGATGCCGATGACATGCACGTCGTTATCGATGGCATCCTGTGCAGCTTCCGCAGGTGTCTGGAACAGCGGGCCGACATCCACATCAAAGCCGATATCGGCAAATGCGGTGGCAATCACCTTCGCGCCACGGTCATGACCGTCCTGTCCCATCTTCACGACCAGCATCCGTGGTCTGCGCCCTTCTTCCTCTGCGAACGCCTCGACGCTGGACTGGATCGCCGCGAAACCTTCATCGCCTTCGTAGGCGGCACCATAGACGCCCGCCAATGTCTTGACCTCGGCACGGTGCCGTCCGAATACTTTTTCCATTGCCATGCTGATCTCTCCGACTGTGGCACGCGCACGGGAAGCCTCGACCGCTGCTTCAAGCAAGTTACCGCCTTCACTGGCCCGGCGTGTGACTTCTGTCAGTGCCGCTTCGCACGCGGCATCATCCCGTGCGGCCTTTGTCGTCTTGATCCGGGCGATTTGCGACAGGCGCACCGCGTCATTGTCGATGTTCAGAATGTCGATCGGGTCTTCGCTGTCTTTGCGGTATTTGTTGACGCCCACGACCACTTCGGTCCCGCGATCAATACCTGCCTGCCGCTTCGCCGCTGTCTCCTCGATCCGCAGCTTGGGCATGCCCGAGGCAACGGCCTTGGTCATGCCGCCCAAATCTTCGACTTCTTCGATGAGCTTCCATGCAGCCTCGGCCAGTTCATGGGTCAGGTTTTCCACATAATATGACCCCGCCAGCGGATCGACGACGTTCGTCACACCGGTTTCTTCCTGCAGGATCAACTGGGTGTTCCGCGCAATGCGCGCGCTGAATTCAGTCGGCAGCGCAATCGCTTCATCCAGCGCATTGGTGTGCAGCGACTGGGTACCGCCCAGAACCGCGCTCATCGCTTCATAGGCGGTACGGATCACGTTGTTGTAAGGGTCCTGTTCGGCAAGGCTGACACCGCTGGTCTGGCAATGGGTGCGCAGCATGGACGATTTGGGGTTCTTGGGTTCAAACTCGGCCATGATCCGCGACCACAGCAGACGGGCGGCGCGCAGTTTTGCGGCCTCCATGAAGAAGTTCATGCCGATAGCGAAAAAGAAACTGAGCCGTCCGGCAAACTGATCAACGTCCATGCCACGTGCAATGGCGGTGCGGACGTATTCGCGCCCATCGGCCAGCGTATAGGCCAGTTCCTGCACAAGGTTCGCGCCCGCCTCTTGCATGTGGTAACCGGAAATCGAGATCGAGTTGAACCTCGGCATCTCATTTGTGGTATATTCGATGATATCCGCGATAATCCGCATCGACGGTTCGGGCGGATAAACATAGGTGTTGCGCACCATGAATTCCTTGAGAATATCGTTCTGAATGGTGCCGGACAGCACGTTGCGCGGATGCCCCTGCTCTTCCCCCGCCACGATGAAATTGGCAAGGATCGGAATGACCGCGCCGTTCATTGTCATGGAAACGCTGACCTTATCCAGCGGGATGCCGTCAAAGAGGATTTTCATATCCTCGACGCTGTCAATCGCGACACCTGCCTTGCCGACATCACCCTCAACGCGAGGGTGGTCGCTGTCATAACCGCGGTGGGTCGCCAGATCGAACGCAACCGAAACGCCTTGCTGCCCCGCAGCCAACGCTTTGCGGTAAAACATGTTGGATTCTTCCGCCGTCGAAAACCCTGCATATTGGCGGATCGTCCAGGGGCGACCTGCGTACATCGTGGCCTTTACACCACGCGTGTAAGGGGCCTCACCCGGAATACCGCCCATATGCGGCAATCCGTCCGTGTCTTCGGCAGTATAGAGCGGCTGCACGGGGATACCTTCCAGCGTATCCCATGTGAGTGCCTCCAAAGGCTTGCCACGTAGCTCTTTGCGGGCAATCTCTTTCCATGTTTTCTTGTCAGACATCGACACCTCCGGTGTGAAATTGAACAGGGGACACGCATTTGTTTGCAGCAAATGCCACTTCACCCTTAGCTTTTGGCGCAAGCGCCTCTATATCCATAGTTATGAAGTTATTGATGAACATCGCGCTTGCCGCATTGATCGCACTGCCCGTAGCGGCAGAGGAAAAAACGATCCTCGAACGCTGGGAAGAAGCGCCCACCACCATCTTTGATGGCAGCGAAATCGTATTGGACGACCTGAAATGGGTTTTGCGCCCGCTGGTGGTTTTTGCGGATTCACCCAATGATCCGCGTTTTCGCCAGCAGCTCGACCGGCTGACGGCCGAAATCGACCGGTTGGTCGAGCGGGACGTGATTGTGATTACCGACACCGACCCTGATGCCATGTCCGATGTGCGTACCACCTTGCGGCCACGCGGATACATGATGGCATTGGTCGGTAAAGACGGACGCGTCGCCCTGCGCAAGCCCGAACCATATGATGTGCGCGAACTATCACGCTCAATCGACAAGATGCCGCTGCGCCAACAGGAAATCACGGACCGGCGGACGGTGCAGCCGTAACGGCGTTGCACCCAAGGCCGCGTCACGGACGTAGTTATGCCGACGGGCTGGATCATTCGAATTCCATGATCACTTCATCCACGGCCAGGCTGTCACCTGCGCCTGCGTTCAACTTCTTGACGACACCCTTGCGTTCAGCGCGCAGAATGTTTTCCATCTTCATGGCTTCCACAGTGCAAAGTGCCTGCCCTTCCTGCACTTCGTCACCTTCGGCCACGTCGATCTTGACGATCAGACCGGGCATCGGACAAAGTAGTTGCTTGGATGTATCTGCAGGCAGTTTCTCGGGCATCAAGGCGGCCAGTTCGGCCTGTCGCGGCGTGCGCACATGCACTTTGAGGTCCGCGCCGCGATAACGCACTTGAAATCCGCCAGAAATCTTGCCGATCTTCAGCACCAAAGGCGTACCATCGACATTCAGCCGTGCCAGCGGATCACCCGGTGTCCAACCGCTTTCGACCCGTAGGGTCTGGCCGTCAATCACGACATCAGCGCCGGATTTATCCGCGTTGATCTTGACCTCATGGGCCTGCCCCTGAAGGTTGACGACCCAGTCTTCACCTACATGCCGTTCGTGATTATCCATCCGTCCCGAAATACGCGTGCGCCGGATTTCGGCAACACGGTGCATGGCCGCAGCCGCAGCCGCGATCCGCGTGCAAGTGTGATCGGACAGGGTCACGCCATCGAACCCGTCCGGGTATTCTTCCTCGATGAAGGCGGTGGTCATTTCGCCACTGGTGAATTTGGGGTGGTCATAGACTGCCGCAAGGAACGGCAGGTTATGTCCGATCCCCTCCACCTCGAAGCCATCCAGCGCCAGTCGCATCTCTTCGATGGCGCTATCGCGAAAAGGCGCCCATGTGCACAATTTGGCAATCATCGGATCGTAATACATGCTGATTTCGCCGCCCTCATAGACGCCGGTGTCGTTGCGCACCGCGCGCTTTGGCGTCGCTTCCTCCATCGGTGGACGATAGCGCGTCAGGCGGCCGATCGACGGCAGGAAACCACGATAGGGGTCTTCTGCATAAAGACGGCTTTCCATGGCCCAGCCGTTGATTTTCAGGTCTTTCTGTTCGAAAGGCAGCTTTTCACCCGCCGCGACGCGGATCATCTGTTCGACCAGATCAATGCCGGTGATCAGTTCGGTGACAGGGTGTTCGACCTGCAAACGTGTGTTCATTTCAAGGAAATAGAAGTTGCGGTTGCCATCGACGATAAATTCAACCGTGCCCGCGCTGGTGTAGCCGACGGCCTGCGCCAAAGCGACGGATTGTTCGCCCATGGCCTTGCGGGTGGCCTCATCAAGGAAGGGGCTTGGCGCCTCTTCGATCACCTTCTGGTTCCGGCGCTGGATCGAACATTCGCGCTCGTGCAGGTAAACGGCATTGCCGTGGCTGTCGCAAAGAACCTGAATTTCAATATGGCGCGGCTGGGTGACGAATTTCTCGATAAAGATACGGTCGTCACCAAAGCTGCTGGCAGCCTCGTTCTTGGAACTCTGGAAACCTTCGCGGGCTTCATCATCGCTCCACGCAATCCGCATGCCTTTACCACCGCCACCAGCGCTGGCCTTGATCATGACAGGATAGCCGACCTGATTGGAAATCTTGACCGCCTCATCAGCATCGGCGATCAGCCCCATATATCCGGGAACAGTCGAGACGTTGGCCTCTTGTGCCAGTTTCTTGGAGGTAATCTTGTCGCCCATCGCTTCGATGGCTCCTTTGGGCGGGCCAATGAATACGACGCCCGCTTCAGCCAAGGCATCCGCGAACTTGGGGTTTTCGGACAAAAAACCGTAACCGGGGTGCACGGCCTCTGCGCCTGTCTGCTTGATTGCCTCCATCACCTTGTCAATGACGATATAGGACTGGTTGGCAGGGGACGGGCCGATATGCACCGCTTCATCCGCCATCTTCACATGCAGCGCATTGCGGTCGGCATCGGAATAGATCGCAACCGTCTTGATCCCCATCTTGCGGGCGGTCTTGATAACCCGGCAGGCGATTTCACCACGGTTGGCGATGAGAATTTTCTTGAACATTGTCTTACGTCCCCAAAAACGCGAAAACCGCCCTCGGGGGATGACCCCGACGACGGTTTCCATTCATTGCACGCCCGTGATGGGCGCGGTTGTCTATCTTAACGGCAGCCGTTGATACCTGCGTCGTCGCAAAGCACGCCTGCGGCAGCCCCCGCAAGCATTGTCCCCGTGCGGTCCGTGCCCAGAAGATCTGCGGCCAAAAAGCCTGCACCTGCGCCCGCGACGCCCCGCTCTGCGTCGCCTTCAAGGCAACCCGCCAAACCAAATACTGCCACTGTCGCAAGGATGATTGATGTCTTTTGCATAATCTTAAGCCTATCGTTTTTATGTCGGCCACCCCACAATTGGCGCGGCCTGCGCGACGATGAATAACGATTTCACCGTGATATCCAATATCATCCGTCGTTTTCGATAACTGAAACCCAAATTCCGTTATCGGCCTGCTGTGTGAGTAAGCAGGCCGATCAAGGGAAAGGTAACGGTATGGAAAGATCGCGGCAGGGCGAGTACTGGAGAACCCTGCGACATTTTTGACATTGGCAAAAGAAGCTTGTCCTGAACAGCATTGTTGAGCGATCAGACCGGAATAAGCGAATTCCCGCTCAGATTGAGTTGTTAATGTAATGTTCATCTTAGAGTGCGGCATCATCCATCCCCTATGATGTCAGGAAAGGTTTGCCGTGCGACGGTCACATCAATGCGCAACATCGCCTCATAGCTTGCCGGGTCAAATGGATCTTCGGCAGGGATCACCTCGCGGCCAAACAGCCAACTCAGGCGACCTGCGTCAAGATTGCCGCGGACAAAAGGTTCTTCGCCGAAATGTTCCCACAGGGCCTGCATAAATCCTGCATCCGCGCGCTTATCGGGCGGGCGACGGTCCGGATACCGTATCCGCTGGGTCAACTCGGTCGCGCCATCCTTGTTGGCCCGCCGCAGCGTGAACTGGAAATCGGTTCCCGGCAGCCGCCCCGGGAACCCGCGGTGTTTGTCCATGTAAGGAAGGTTAGCCATTTGCGCCTCCGCAAATCGGGAGGGCGGGATGGACGGGCCCGAAAGCCCGTCCAAAACAGTGAGCGCTAGTAAACCAACTGGCCGTAATTGACCTGCGGTTGTGCTGCCGCATCCGACGTGAATTGCAGCGGCGCGCGGTCTTGGCTGCCCGAAACGGCAACAAGCGCCATGAGCGCCGCAACCGTAAAAGCAATAAGTCCTTGCAACATTGTATTTGCCTGCCTGCGTTGATGCAGGGTTTCGGGTGATCCTTGCCACCCTGGCCCCACGAGAGCGCGATATCCACTTCGCGTAACGTCACACTAGACAAAAAGACTTTGTTCTCAAAGACCTCTGAGGCGAACTGCGCGCGATGTTGCAGCAAAGACTCAGATTTTGAGCGCACCGGTTTTGCTTCGCCTATATTTGGTGCAATGCTCAAACCGGCCTCCAGATATGGCGAGCAAGGCGCGCCGAAAAACGGCGTATGATCGCCAGCACCGCCCTGCACAAACGCATCGTGCCGAAGTCTATGAGGTTCTGATCGGATCACAGCGGTATATTGTCGTGCTTTTTCCAAGGGGTCTGCACCTTCTTGGTTCGCAGCGATGCAAAGGCGCGGCAAACGCGCTTGCGGGTCGACTGCGGCATGATCACTTCGTCGATCACACCCTTTTCAGCCGCCACAAACGGATTGGCAAAGCGGTCTTCGTAATCCCGCGTGTGTCTTGCAAGTTTCTCGGGATCGTTGAGGTCGACGCGATGAATGATCTCTGTCGCGCCCTTGGCGCCCATCACGGCAATCTCGGATGTGGGCCATGCATAGTTGAAGTCGCCATTCAGGTGCTTGGACGCCATAACCACATAGGCGCCACCATAGGCTTTGCGCGTGATCACCGTCACCTTGGGCACTGTCGCTTCGCCATAGGCAAACAGCAGCTTTGCACCGTGCTTGATGACGCCACCGTACTCCTGGCTTGTACCGGGCAGAAATCCGGGTACATCGACCAAGGTCAGCAGCGGAATGTCGAAGGCATCACAGAAGCGCACAAAACGCGCGGCCTTGCGTGAGGCATCAATATCCAGACACCCCGCCAGAACCATCGGCTGGTTGGCAACGACACCCACAGTGGACCCTTCGAGACGGATGAAACCGGTCAGGATATTTTTGGCGAACTCTTCCTGAATTTCATAAAAGTCGCCCTCGTCCGCCAGCTTGGCGATCAATTCCTTCATGTCGTAAGGCATGTTGGGATTGTCGGGGATCAGCGTATCAAGGCTTTCCTCAAGGCGGTTCACATCATCGAAAAACGGGCGGACCGGGGGCTTGTCACGGTTATGAAGCGGCAGGAAATCAATCAGGCGCCGTACTTCTGCCAATGCCTCGACATCGTTTTCAAAGGCGGCATCGGCCACGGATGATTTTCTGGTATGTGTCGACGCGCCACCCAGTTCTTCTGCGGTGACCTGTTCGTTCGTGACCGTCTTGACCACATCGGGGCCGGTGACGAACATGTAAGAGCTATCCTTTACCATAAAAATAAAGTCGGTCATAGCAGGCGAATAGACAGCACCGCCCGCCGTTGGCCCCATGATCAGGCTGATCTGCGGCACCACGCCAGAGGCGGTGATGTTGCGCTGGAAGACCTCGCCGTAAGCGGCAAGGCTGGCGACACCTTCCTGAATACGTGCACCGCCGGAATCGTTGATCCCGATGATCGGCGCACCGTTCTGCACGGCCATATCCATGATCTTGCAGATTTTCTGTCCGTGCGTCTCGGAAACCGAACCACCCATGACGGTGAAGTCCTGACTGAAAACATAAACCAGGCGACCGTTGATTGTCCCCCACCCCGTGACGACGCCATCCCCTGCGGGACGCTCTTTTTCCATCCCGAAATCAGTGCAGCGGTGCGCCACGAACATATCGAATTCTTCGAAGGACCCATCATCCAGCAGCAGTTCGATCCTCTCGCGCGCAGTCAGCTTGCCCTTGCCGTGCTGTGCGGCAATCCGCTTTTCGCCGCCGCCCATGCGGGCCGCCTGCCGCCGTACTTCAAGTTCCTGCAAAACATCCATGAAATCACACCCTCGCCTTTTGGTGTCCGTGCATACCGCGGCAAGGCTAAAGGGAGAAGCCCTAAGAGGAATATTTGCAAACTTTACGGTTTGCAGAATGACAATATTGCAAACTCGCAAATATGACAGTGATGGACAAGCCTCACACGGCGGCCTACATCTGTCGCCATGACGTCTTTACCAAGGATCCGCTTTCTGGATCGCACCACACCACCACATATTCTGACACTCGTGCTGATCACCGGCATGTCGGCGCTCAGCATATCGGTTTTCCTGCCGTCGCTTTCTGCGATGACAACCTATTTCGACACAGAGTACGCGATCATGCAGATCGCCTTGTCGGGCTATCTGGCGGCAACGGCAGTGTTGCAGGTCTTTATCGGCCCGATTTCAGACCGATACGGGCGGCGCAAATTAGTACTCGGTTCTCTGGTGCTGTTTGTGATCGCATCAATCGGCGCACTTTTTGCCACTACCGTCGAGGTGTTCCTGTTCTTCCGCATCCTTCAGGCAGCCGTCGCCACCTGCATGGCACTGGGCCGCGCGATCGTGCGCGACATCGTGCCTCAGGACGAAGCGGCATCCATGATAGGTTATGTGACGATGGGCATGGCACTGGTTCCCATGGTCGGCCCGATGATTGGTGGCGGGCTGGAACAAGCCTTTGGCTGGCAAGCGACGTTCGTGCTATTGTCCGTTGCGGGGCTTGCGACCCTGACGCTGGTCTACTTTGATCTTGGCGAGACCGTCAAAGATCAGGGCACCAGCTTTCGCGACCAGTTGAAAACCTATCCCGAACTGTTCCGCTCACCGCGCTTTTGGGGCTACGTGCTTTGCGCAGCCTTCGGATCGGGGGCTTTCTTTGCCCTGTTGGGCGGCACATCATTCGTGGCCAGCGAAATCTTCGGGCTTTCCCCACTTTGGAGCGGCATCGCCCTTGGCGCGCCCGCCATCGGATATGCCTTGGGGAACTTTCTGTCGGGGCGCTTCTCGGTCACGGCCGGCATCAACCGCATGGCTCTGATCGGGACATTGATCACGATTTCCGGTTTGGGGACCTCTGCCCTCTTGACGCTGGCGGGCGTCCATCACCCGCTGAATTTCTTTGGCTTCTGCACGTTCCTTGGCCTCGGAAACGGGATCATGTTGCCCAACGTGATGGCAGGTTCCATTTCCGTACGTCCGCATCTGGCAGGCACGGCCAGCGGTCTGGGCGGTGCGATCATGATCGGCGGTGGCGCGGCTATGTCACAGTTTGCAGGCAGTATCCTGACAATCGAGACCGGCACCATGCCGTTGCAGATCACTATGCTTGGCGTTTCCGTTCTTTCATTCTTTTCTGTGCTTTTTGTCATCTGGCGCGAGCAGCGGATCGCTTGACCCGATATTTGCAGTGGCTAATGTAAAGTAGCAAATCTGCAAAGGTGGGACATGGCCGTTCAGAAACTCTATGCCGGGGCAAAACTGCGTGAATTGCGCGGGCGGCTTGGGCTGACGCAAAAGGCATTCGCCGAAAAACTGGGGGTTTCGCTGCCCTATCTGAACCAGATGGAGAACAACAACCGCCCCGTTTCCACAGCGGTGGTTTTAGGTCTTGCGCAAGAATTCGGCTTTGACGTGACCGAGTTACAGTCCGGCGATGAAGCCCGCCTTGTCGGTGACATGCGCGAGGCGCTGGCCGATCCGGTCTTTACCGGACCCGCACCCGCTCATGCGGATATGCGCCTTGCCGCCGCCAATGCCCCTGCCCTTGCGCGCGCATTCCTTGATCTGCATGCAGCTTACCGACAGACACATGAGCGGTTGGCGTCGCTTGACGAGGCGCTGGGCCGCGAAGATGCGCGACTGCAACCCAGCCCGTGGGAAGAGGTGCGCGACTTCTTTCATTACTGTGACAACTATATCGATGCCGTGGATCGCGCGGCAGAACGTTTTGCGCGCCGCGCCAGCCCGGGCGAAGCCGTTGCGGATGCAGCTATACGCATGCTGGGCGGTCACGGAATCAAGACCGTATTTCGGGATGCTGTCGACGTGCGGCACTATGATGTCGCAACCAAGACACTGACGATTTCAGAATATGCAAACCGCGCCACGCAAACCTTCCAGCTCTTGCTGCAACTGGCACTGGTTGCACAGGACCCGCTTCTGGAAGCCACACTCGACCTTGCCCGTTTTCAATCGCAAGAAGCGCGCAGCATCGCGAAGGTGGGCCTTGCCAATTACTTCGCAGGTGCCGCCCTCATGCCCTATGCCGCGTTCCTGTCTGCCGCGCAGGCCACGCGCCATGACCTTGAGGTGCTTTCGGCACGTTTCGGCGCCTCGTTGGAGCAGGTCGCACACCGGCTCTCTACCTTACAGCGGCCCGGTGCCAAAGGCATTCCGTTCTTCTTTGTCCGTGTGGATCAGGCCGGCACAATCACGAAACGCCACTCGGCCACGACGCTGCAATTTGCACGTTATGGCGGTGCCTGCCCGCTTTGGAACGTGCATCAGGCGTTCGAGTTGCCGGGCCAGTTTCTGCGCCAATTGGCCGAAACACCGGACGGCGCACGGTATTTCTGCCTCGCCCGTGATGTCAGCAAGTCAGGCGGGGCCTACAACGTACCGACCCGGCGCTATGCCATCGGGCTGGGTTGCGAAGTGAAGCACGCCCCCGCCCTCGTTTACGCCGATCACATGGATCTGGGCGCGGCAGAGGCTTATGCACCGATCGGCATTTCGTGCCGTATCTGCGAGCGGCGCAATTGCCACCAGCGGTCCGTTCCCCCGCTAGAGCGGGAGCTTAGGGTCGACCCGGACCGCAGGGGCATTTTGCCGTATCAGCTGGACTAGGCGCGCATGGCTGCGGCGATCTGGTCTTTCAGCATCAAGCGTTGCTTGCGCATTTCGCCCATGTGCAGATCATCAGTCGGTTCAATATCAGTCTCGGCCCGATGAATGGCGCGGTTGATAGTGTGGTATTCATCATAAAGCTTGGCGAAATGGGCATCACTTTCCTTCAATGCATGCATCGCATCCACTTGTTGGGGGAATTCTTCCATAAGCTCATGGGGGGTATGCGACATTAAGATGCTCCTTTGGGTGTTGTTGCTCGAGATGTTAGCTACCTCGCGGTCAGGTCTCTTTGATCGGGATCAAGTAAATCCGTTTATCGCCGCGCCGCACGCCACCCTGCGGCTTCCGCTTCGGCGCGGGAACAAAACCATCTTTCGCCATTTGCAGGGTTGATCCGCGTGCGCCCGTAGTGGGCCTGCCCCGGCATATGATAGATACGGCCACCAGAAGAAATATTGCCCTTTATCGCACAATTGCCCGTCGGCGCAGGATCAACTGCGGCTTGTGCTGCGCGAAAATCAGAAGGCAGTTCCGCCTCGACCGCCCACAGCCCGCGTCCAGCGACGGCAGCGGCTTTTTCGTCCAGATCGTAGGTTTCGGAATAACGCCGGAACGCCCATGCAAGACCAGAGCGTACAATCAACTGCCCCATATCCTGCCCGTCGACGCTGCACTGTGCCACAGCGCGACCATAGCGATCGGTGTCGCGTGTCTGACAACGGGCAAAGGCCCCTTCAAACGCATCGCGCACCGCATCGCGCGTCCAGACCCCGCAATCCCATTCACGCCCGTCGGCGCGACAAGGTTGGCCCATTTCGGGCGCATCGATGCCAAAAAGCCGGACACGGGTGCCGCCCACATCAATCGTGTCAGCATCAACCACGCGGATCGTGCCGTTGGGAGCCGCCAACACAGGTGTGGCGAGCAAGGCAATGAGAAAGGCAAATATCCGCAACATGCCGCGACCTAGAGAGGCTTCGGTGCGGGGTTCAAGGCAATTCGTTAATAAAGGTTAAGAATGCGTTAACAAATCCACTTGGAGCACGGCAGGAGCCTAGCGCTGCATCGTTTCCCAGTCCGGATGTATCCATGGCCGATCATTTGACCGTGGCAGCGGATTGCGTTGCAGGATGTGATCCGCTGCCTTTTCGCCCACCATGATGGATGGCCCGTTCGTGTTGCCGTTCGTCACACGCGGGAAGATCGAGCTGTCAGCCACACGCAGACCTGCGACGCCGATAACCCTTGTTTCGGGATCAACGACCGCCATCGGGTCGTTTTCATCCCCCATCTTGCAGGTGCCGCAAGGGTGATAGGCGCTTTCCGCGTGCTCACGGATGACCGCGTCAAGGTCTTCATCGCTTTGGGCCGCATCGCCGGGCTGGAGCTCGTGCCCGCGGTATTCATCAAAGGCGGGTTGGGCAAAAATCTCGCGAGTGAGGCGGATGCAGGTGCGGAAGTCCTCCCAATCCTGGGGGTGGGACATGTAGTTGAACACGATTTTCGGGTGGTCGTCGGGGTCCGCAGACCGCAAGGTGACCTGCCTACGCGATTGCGACCGCATGGGCCCCACATGCGCCTGAAACCCGTGTCCTTCGGGTGCGATCTTGCCGTCATAGCTGACGGCAATGGGCAGGAAGTGGTACTGGATGTCGGGATATCTAGCGCCAGCCTTCGAGCGGATGAAACCCGCGCTTTCAAACTGGTTGGAACTGCCCAAACCGGTTTTCCACAAAAGCCATTCCAGACCGATCTTGGCTTTGCCGCGCAGGTTCCAGTACGCGAACAGCGAAACCGGTTTCGTGGCCGCCTGCTGGATATAGAGCTCTAGGTGGTCTTGCAGGTTCTGCCCGACACCGGGGCGGTCGGCGACAACCGCGATGCCGTGTTCCTGCAAATGCGCAGCAGGGCCAATGCCTGAAAGCATCAGAAGTTTGGGCGAATTGAGCGACGAAGCCGCAATGATGACTTCCTTGTTGGCGGTGATCACTTCGATCTTGCTGCCGCGACCGACCTCGACCCCCGTGGCGCGGCCGTCTTCGATGATAATGCGGCGCGCAAACGCGCGGGTGATGCTGCAATTCGAGCGTTTGAGCGCCGGGCGCAGGTACGCCGTCGCAGCAGACCAGCGCTTACCCTTGTAGATCGTCGCATCGAAAGGACCGAACCCTTCTTGCTGTTCGCCGTTATAATCGCCTGTCACCGGATAGCCCGCCTGCCGTCCGGCTTCGACGAAGGCGCGGGTCAGCGGGTTCTTGCGGGGACCCCGGGTGACATGCAGGGGGCCGTCCGTGCCGCGCCAGTCCCGATTCCCGCCGTGGCCGCCGTCATGCCAGTGCTCCATCCGCTTGAAGTAAGGCAGCACATCCGCATAGGACCAGCCATGCGCGCCACTCTCGGCCCAATGGTCATAGTCGCAAGCGTGGCCTCGCACGTAGATCATCCCGTTGATCGAGGATGACCCCCCGATCACCTTGCCGCGCGGCGTGACAAGTTCACGTCCGCCCAGATGCGGCTCCGGTTCGGATTTCATTCCCCAGTCATACCGTTTCATGTTCATCGGGTAAGACAGCGCGGCGGGCATCTGGATGAACGGGCCTGCATCGCTGCCGCCGTGTTCGATGACCAGCACTTGCTTGCCTGCTTCGGCAAGGCGGTAGGCAATGGCGCAGCCTGCGGAGCCTGCGCCAACGATGACATAGTCAGCTTGCATGATGTTTGAAACTTTCGGGTTTGTTGCCAGGGCCGGAGCCTCCGGCGGGAGTTTTCAGGCCAAGATGAAGAGGAGCGCTATTCGCCACGCGGGAACCTCTGGTTTTCTTCGAGCACGTTCAGGTCCATGTGATTGCGCATGTAGCGTTCAGACGCTTTTTGCAGCGGCTGGTAGTCCCACGGATAGTAGTTCCCGTTGCGGAGGGCCTCGTAAACGACCCAGCGGCAGGCTTGTGACTGGCGCACGGCTGCATCGAATTGCGCCAGATCCCAGCGCGCTTCGGATTTGGCGCGCAATTGCGTCAGCGTGCCTTGGTGCGCTGGGTCTTGCGCAAGGTTAGTGAGTTCGTGCGGATCGGCGTCGAGATCAAACAACTGCTCGGGATCAAGCGTACAGCGGTTATATTTCCATTTGCCGTAACGCAGCGACACCAGCGGCGCATAGCTGCCTTCCGCCGCGTATTCCATGGCGACAGGTGTATCGCGTGTGCCACCCTGCCCTAGATGCACAAGGCTTTCGCCGGTGGTCCAGGGTGCCACTTCGGACATATCAACGCCTGCCAGATCGCAGAGCGTGGGGGCAACATCGATGTTGCTGACGGGGGTCGCGTTCAGGCCCGGCGCCATTTCGGGGCTACAGATCATCAGCGGCACCCGGGCAGAGCCTTCAAGGAAGGACATCTTGAACCACAAGCCCCGTTCCCCCAGCATATCGCCGTGATCGGACACAAAGAGGATCGTCGCCTCCTGGCGCGTGTCTTTCAGTGTTTGCAGAATCTCGCCGATCTTGTCATCGAGATAGGAGATGTTCGCGAAATAGGCGCGGCGCGCGCGTTTGACGTGATCTTCGTTGATCGTGAAATTATCGCGGTCGTTGGCATCGAGGATGCGCTGCGAATGGGCGTCCTGGTCCTCAAAGGGGATCTGCTCGACCTGCGGCATCAGGTGGTCACAGTCTTCGTACAGGTCCCAGTATTTCTTGCGCGCCACATAGGGGTCGTGCGGATGCGTAAAGCTGACGGTCAGGCACCACGGGCGGTCGTCGTGCCTGCGTGAGAGATCATAGAGCTTATGGGTTGCGTGATAGCAAACCTCGTCGTCGTACTCCATCTGGTTGGTGATCTCGGCCACGCCCGCTCCCGTCACCGAGCCCATATTGTGATACCACCAGTCGATCCGTTCACCCGGCTTGCGATAGTCAGGGGTCCAGCCGAAATCCGGCGGATAGATATCCGTGGTCAGCCGTTCCTCGAACCCGTGCAACTGATCGGGACCGACAAAATGCATCTTGCCCGACAGGCAGGTCTGATACCCCGCCCGCCGCAGATGGTGGGCATAGGTCGGGATGGAGGATGCGAATTCAGCGGCGTTGTCGTAAACGCCCGTCCGCGAAGGCAAGAGCCCGGACATGAAAGACGCCCGGCCCGGTGCGCAAAGCGGGGAGGCCGTATAAGCGTTGGCGAAACGGGTCGAGCGTGCGGCCAAAGCCTTGAGGTTCGGCGCATGAAGCCAGTCTGCCGGACCATCAGGAAATAATGTTCCGTTCAACTGATCAACCATGATGATCAGGATATTCGGTTTGCTCATTGGGTCTGCCCTTCCAGTTCGACATTCAGCAACGCCAGCACATGTCGCGTCGCATCGGCGTGTTCCGTGTTCGATCTCGCAAGGCCCTGTCGCAGATAAAGCCCGTCGATCAGGCCTGCGATCCGGGCCGCCGCATCCTCGGCGCGGTTCCCGATCAGGGGGCGCAGATCGTGCAACAGGTTGCTGCGCAGCCGTCGCTGGTAAATGCGCAACAGATCATGCGCAGGTGTCGAAGTCTGGGCGAGAACATAAAAGTTCAACCAAGCCGCGATCACCTCTGGCTGGAAGTTCGACGAGGCGAATCCCGCACGAATCACAGCCTCCAATCGTCCGCTGTGTCCTTTGGCCTCGTTGAGCGCACTGCGCACCTCGACGGCATAAAGCGCCAGCGTGTGTCGCATGGCCGCCAGAAATATCTGTTCCTTCCCGCCAAAGTAATGATGCGCCAGCGCCGAGGACATGCCCGCACGCTTGGCAATATTACTAACAGTCACATCCAGATTGCCCACAGCCCCGATTTCGTCGATCGTGGCTTTCACTAAGGCCGCGCGGCGGATAGGCTCCATTCCAAGCTTGGGCATGGCATCCTCCTTGGGGATTGGTCCAGGCAGATAAATCTTTCTTTATTGACTCGTCAATCAAGAAAAAACCGGGAGAAAGAAATGAAATTGAAATCAACCCTGTCCGTGCTGGCCGTATGTGCCGCCGTCCCTGCCTTTGCCGACTGTGAACTGGTCCGTTTTTCAGACGTAGGCTGGACAGACATCACAGCCACGACTGCCGCCACATCCCTTGTGCTTGACGCACTGGGGTACGAGACGACTACCGATATCCTTTCGGTCCCGATCACATATGCGTCCATGGCGCAGGGCGATATTGATGTCTTTCTGGGCAACTGGATGCCGACGATGGAGGGCGATATTGCCAGCTACCGTGAAGCGGGTACCGTGGATACCGTACGCACCAACCTTGAAGGCGCGAAATATACGCTTGCCACAAATGCCGCTGGTGTCGCCGCAGGGATCACCGATTTCGCATCAATCGCGCCGGCAATGGATGCGCTTGACGGCAAGATCTATGGCATTGAAGCCGGCAATGACGGCAACCGTCTGATTCAGGATATGATCGATGCGGATGCTTTTGGCCTGAACGGCTTTGATGTTGTCGAAAGCTCTGAACAGGGCATGCTGGCACAGGTCGAACGGTCCGATGATCGCGACGAAGCGATCGTTTTCCTGGGCTGGGAACCGCATCCGATGAACGCGAACTTCGACATGACCTATCTGCCCGGTGGCGATGACTATTTTGGCCCCGATTTGGGTGGTGCCACGGTCGCCACCAATACACGTGCGGGCTATGTGGATGAATGCCCGAATGTGGGCAAGCTTTTGCAAAACCTTGAATTCTCGCTTGCGATGGAAAACGAGATCATGAGCGCGATCCTCAATGATGATGTTGATCCGGACGATGCCGCAAAAGCATGGCTTGCCGCGAATCCGTCGGCCTGGGCCGCCTGGCTTGACGGTGTGACGACCAAAGATGGCGGAGACGCCGTTGCAGCCGTCACAGCGGCATTGGCACAATAAACGATGAAAGAGGAGCGCGGTTCGCGCTCCTCTTTTTTGGGGGACGACGGGGACAGGCATGAACTGGCTAACAGACAATAAGATTCCGGTTGGCGACTGGTCCGAGAATGCGGTTGACTGGCTCAAAGACAACGCCAGACCCGCCTTCGATGCGGTCAGTGACGGGCTCGATTTCATGATCGACGGGATCGTCTGGTGCTTGCAGACCCCGCCCGCAGGTGTCGTGATCATCTTCTTTGTTCTGCTGACGTGGATTTTGCAACGATCATGGAAGGTTTGCCTGCTTGTGTTGGTTTGCCTGCTGTTTGTTCTCAACCAAGGGTACTGGGACGAAACGATAGATAGCTTGGCGCTGGTTCTGTCATCTTGCGTCGTCTGCATGGGCCTTGGTGTGCCGATCGGGATATTTCTGGCGCACCGTCCGCGTGCCTATCAGGCGCTCAGCCCTGTGCTCGACCTGATGCAAACCCTGCCCGCGTTCGTCTATCTGATCCCGGCAATTGTGTTCTTTGGCCTGGGGATGGTGCCTGGCCTCTTTGCAACCGTGATCTTCGTGCTGCCCGCGCCGATCAGATTGACATATCTGGGCGTGTCCAACACGCCCACGTCATTGCTGGAAGCCGCCGAAGCCTTTGGAGCCACCCCGACACAGCGGTTGTGGAAAGTCGAATTGCCCTATGCGGTCCCGCAAATCATGGCGGGCCTGAACCAGGTTATCATGCTGTCGCTGTCGATGGTCGTGATCTCGGCCTATGTTGGCGCGAACGGGCTGGGCAAACCCGTCGTGCAAGCACTGGGGCGCAACGATCCGGGGCTCGGTTTTGAAAGTGGTCTGGTGATTGTTGCGGTGGCGATCATGCTGGACCGGATGTTGCGGGTGAAATCGAAATGAACGCAGTTGAATTTGATAATGTCTCCATCGTGTTCGGGTCGAGGCCCGAAAAGGCCTTGCCGCTGATGGACGAGGGGCTTGAACGTCCTGAAATTCGCGAGAAAACCGACCAGATTTTGGGTGTGCATAACTGTTCACTCAATGTCGAAGCCGGTGAAATCCTTGTGCTGATGGGCCTTTCCGGTTCGGGCAAGTCAACCTTGCTGCGCGCGGTCAACGGGCTCAACCCCGTGATCCGCGGCGAGGTCCGCATCACCGATGGTGATTGGACCTGCAGTGTCGGCAAAAGCTCTGCCCATGACTTGCGCCGTGTGCGCCGCGAATCCGTGTCGATGGTGTTTCAGCAGTTCGGCCTGCTGCCGTGGCGGACCGTGCGCGACAATGTTGGTCTGGGGCTGGAACTGGCAGGCGTGGAAAAAGTGGCGCGGATCAAGCGCGTCGGTCAGGAACTTGAGATGGTCGGCCTGGCAGACCGTGCAGATGCGCTGGTGGGCGAACTTTCGGGCGGCATGCAACAGCGCGTGGGGCTTGCCCGTGCTTTTGCCACCGACGCCCCGATCCTGCTGATGGACGAGCCGTTTTCAGCCCTTGATCCGCTGATCCGCACGCGCCTGCAGGATGAACTGCTGGAACTGCAAAAGGAACGCGGGCGCACGATTATCTTCGTCAGCCACGATCTGGACGAAGCCTTCAAGATCGGCAACCGCATCGCGATCATGGAGGGCGGACGGATCGTGCAATGCGGCACCCCCCGCGAGATTTTCACAAATCCGGCAAATGAATACGTGGCGGATTTCGTCGCCCACATGAACCCGCTTGGCGTCTTGACCGCGCGCGATGTGATGACGGACGGCACTGCGGCAGGCTCTGCGATTGATGTGGAAACGCCGGTGCAAGACATCATCCATCAGATCAACGAGGCAGGGTTGCGTGTTACCGAAAACGGCAAGCCGATCGGCGTGGTAACACAGGATTCGCTCTTGGCAAGGCTCGGCCAACAGTCAGGCTAGGGTGCTTGTTTATGGCATCAAACCTTCGTGGCTGGCACCGCAGGCGTGATATTGCGCCGCGCAATCGCTTCGCGCCATGTAATGAAACTGACCGAGGCCATGATCACCGCACCGCCGAAAACAACCCAGCCGTCGACCGCTTCGCCAAAGACCACGGCACCCAAGGTAACCGCCCAGATCAGCTGCAAGAACGTGACAGGCTGCGTGACCGTCAAGGGCGCGGCGGCAAAGGCGAGGGTCATTGCATAATGTCCGGCGGTCGCGAAGCAGGCGACCAGAAACAGCCACCCCAACTGGGGTAATGTTGGTGTCACCCAGACCGCCCAAGCGAAAGGCGCAAGCCCCACCGTTACCGTGACCGACAACATCCCGACGACGACAGGCGCCGACACTTCACCAGAAAGCTGTTTGGCGATCAGATACCCGACAGCAAAGAAAACAGCCGTTCCCAGCATCGCGATGTGACCCAGTTCGACCTCTTTGACGCCGGGCCGCAAGATGATCATCGCACCGATCAGCGCCATGATCACTGCCGCCAGACGGCGCGGCGGCAGACGTTCGCCAAGGAACAACGCCGCGCCCAGTGAAACATAGACAGGCGAGAGGTAGTTCATCGCCGTCACTTCCGCGATGGGGATCTGTGCCATCGCAAAGAACCACAGGATCACCGCCAATGTGTGGACAACACCGCGCGCCCAGAAAAGCTTTTTCTGTCGCCCTGTCAGGTGCGCAGCCATGATCGGTTTGATCATCGGCAGCAGGAAAACCAGCCCTAAAAAGTAACGCAAAAATGCAGCCTGTGCGGCAGGCACATCATCGCCCACATGTTTGACAACGGCAGTGACGGCCACAAACATGAGCCCTGTAAAGACCATCCAGAAGATGCCGACGACCGGGCGGGATTGCGCTTGGGTTTCCATGCTTCATCCGTTGCACCAAGACAGCCCAATAGCAAGCGCTCAAAAAGCGCTGGATGAAAGCCTGCGTTGGCCGTAACAACGGGTCATGAAGATACTTTTTCTTGGCGATGTCATGGGCCGCTCCGGGCGTGCCGCGATTACCACCCACCTGCCCCGCCTGCGGCAGGACTGGAAGCTTGATTTCGTCGTGGTCAACGGTGAAAACGCGACCTCGGGAATGGGGTTGTCAGGTGATCACGCCAATATCCTGCTTGATGCCGGCGCGGATGTCGTGACGCTTGGCGACCATGCCTTTGACCAGAAGGACATGCTGACGTTCATCGAAAAAGAGCAGCGCATCATCCGGCCCATCAACTATTCCAAAGCCGCCCCCGGCGTGGGCGCGCGCGTGTTCAATGCGCCCGGCGGTCGCAAGGTTCTGGTGGCGCAGGTACTCGGTCAGGTTTTCATGAAGCGCCCGTTCGATGATCCGTTCTCGGCGCTTGATGCGGTGCTGCGGCAGTTCCCGATGGGTGGTCAGGTCAGCGCCAGCCTGATTGATATCCACTGCGAGGCCACATCCGAAAAAATGGCGACCGGTCACTTCTGCGATGGCCGCGCAAGCATCGTTGTCGGCACACATACCCATGTGCCCACAGGTGACGCGATGATCCTGCCCGGCGGCACCGCCTATATGACAGATGCGGGAATGTGCGGTGATTACAATTCCGTCATCGGCATGGAGAAAGCCGAGCCCCTGCGCCGGTTCATCACCGGCATGCCGAAAGCACGATTCACGCCTGCCACGGAGGAAGCGACCCTTTCGGGGTTTTACGTCGAGACCGACAATCTGACCGGCAAAGCAGTCAAATGCGCGATGATCCGCCAAGGTGGGCGTTTATCCCAAACGGGACCTGCATGATCACGCAGCGGTGGCAGCTATCTGCCATTTTGTTGCTTGTAGGATGCGGTTGGGGGCTTACCCAGCCGCTTATCAAAATCACGGTCACGGCGGGCTACCAGCCCTTCGGCATCGTCTTTTGGCAACTGCTGATAGGTGCAGTTCTGCTTGGCGTTCTGCGCTGGCGGCAAATGCGCCGGATGCCGTTCACCACCAAGACGCTGGCTGTCTGGCTGATGATCGCGACGATTGGCACCTTGATCCCCGGAGCATCCAGCTTTCGTGCCGCCTTCCATCTGCCGGCCGGCATCATGTCCATTGTGATCGCCACCATCCCGATGATGGCTTTCCCGATTGCACTGGCGCTTGGGAATGACCGGTTTTCATTCCGTCGTTTGGGGGGTTTATGCCTTGGTCTGATCGGCGTGGGCCTGATCGCCCTGCCCGAAGCAAGCCTGCCGGAACGTGCGATGATCGCCTTTTTGCCTTTGGCACTGGTCGCGCCGTTCTGCTATGCCTGCGAGGGGAACATCGTCGCGCGTTGGGGCACGGCGGGGCTTGATCCGTTTCAGGTGCTTTTCGGGGCGTCGGCGCTCGGTGCCCTGATTGCACTGCCTCTGGCGGTCGGGACGGGGCAGTTCTTTGTGCCGCAATCCCCTTTCATCCTTGCTGATTTCACCTTGCTGCTCGGTTCGATCGTTCACGTCCTCGTCTATTCCGGCTATGTTTGGCTCATCGCGCGAAGTGGTGCCGTCTTTGCCGGGCAAGTCAGCTATGTCGTTACGGGATCAGGCGTGTTCTGGGCCATGTTGCTGTTAGGTGAAACCTATAGCCTGTGGGTCTGGCTTGCGCTGGCATGCATGGCCGTGGGCCTGAGCCTTGTCCAGCCACGGGTTGCCGAACCGGAGCCGCTGGGCGAAACTCCAGTACATGGATAACGCCCTTTCACTGACGCAAACGCAAAGTGCAGTGCTCACCATGGCGGTGGTGCTGGGCATGTTCGTGATGTTTGTCCGCGAGGTTTATCCGACCGAGGTCGTCGCGATGATCGGCGTGTCGATCCTGCTGGCAACGGGCGTGCTGCCCTATGAGGCGGCGGTGACGGCGCTGGCTAATCCCGCCCCATGGACGATTGCAGCCATGTTCATCATCGTCGGGGCCTTGGTGCGCACCGGCGCGCTGAACACGATGACGCGGATTGCCGAACGTCAGGTCAAGGTGAGCCCCGCACGCGCGATCTGGGGCGGATTGGTCTTTGTCGCCGTCGCCAGTGCGATCATGAACAACACGCCCTTGGTCGTCGTGATGATCCCCGTCTTTGTGCAATTGGCGCGAACGCTGGGAACTTCTGCGTCGAAACTGCTGATCCCGCTCAGCTATGCTGCAATCGTCGGCGGCACGATGACGCTTCTGGGGACCTCGACCAACTTGCTGGTGGATGGCGTTGCACGCGCATCGGGGCTGGAGCCTTTTGGCATACTCGAGATTTTTCCCATCGGCGTTGTCGTCGTGCTTTGGACGTTCACATATCTTTACTTCATGGCCCCCCGCCTGCTGCCTGACCGGCAAAGCATGGCGACGATGCTTTCGGACCGGTCCAAGAAGAAATTCTTTTCCGAGGCCGTCATCCCGCCGGACAGCAATTTGATCGGGCGCAAGGTGACTGGCGTACAGCTCTTCAAACGCGATGGTGTCCGCCTCATTGATGTCGTGCGCAGGGATCAATCGCTGCGGCACAAACTGAAAGATGTGACCTTGCAAGTCGGTGACCGTGTTGTGCTGCGCACGGAAATGACCGAGCTCTTGTCGCTGCAAAGCAACAAGGAACTGCGGCGCGTGGATCAACTGTCAGCGGTCGAGACCACGACAGTTGAAGTCCTGATTACGCCGCATTGCAAAATGGTCGGGCAACGTCTGGGCGCGATGCGGCTGCGACGGCGCTATGCCGTCTATCCGCTGGCGGTACACCGGCGCGACGCCAATATCAGTGCCCAGATTGAAGATATTTCGGTCAAGGTCGGCGATACGCTGCTGCTGGAAGGCGCGCCCGAGGATATCCAGCGATTGGCCGAGGACATGAACCTTGGTGATGTCTCCGAGCCATCCCAGCGCGCCTACCGCCGCGGTCATGCGCCCGTGGCGATCGGTGTCCTTCTGGGCGTGGTGATATTGGCGGCCTTGGGTGTGGCCCCGATCCTGTTGCTTGCGATGATCGGCGTCACCATCGTGCTGATGACCGGCTGCATCGACGCGGATGAGGCGTTTTCTTATGTGGACGGGCGCTTGCTGGCGCTCATTTTCGCAATGCTGGGGGTAGGTTCTGCGCTGCAATCCTCGGGGGCTGTCGGGATGATCGCCGATACGCTGTCGCCGGTGATGCTGGTGCTGCCGCCGTTCTTTATCGTGCTCACGGTGTATCTGTTGTCCAGCATCCTGACCGAGCTTGTCTCCAACAATGCCGTGGCCGTCGTCATGACCCCGATTGCCATCGGTCTGGCCAGTGCGCTTGGCGTTGATCCGCGTCCGCTGGTGGTGGCAGTGATGATTGCGGCGAGTGCGAGTTTCGCGACGCCGATCGGCTATCAGACCAACACGCTGGTCTATGGTCCGGGCGGCTACAAATTCTCTGATTTCCTCAAATTCGGGATTCCGCTGAACCTGTCGCTGGCGCCGATTGTGTCCTTTGTCATTCCCTTCATCTGGCCACTCTGAGCCGGGGTTGCGGGGCAAGCGGTGCTTGCCTTATAGAGACGCAGATTAATGCGACAGAAGACGAGGATCTTTCGATGGCTGGCCACTCCAAATGGGCAAATATTCAGCACCGCAAGGGGCGGCAGGACAAGCTGCGCTCCAAGCTGTTTTCAAAGCTGGCCAAGGAAATCACGGTTGCCGCCAAGATGGGCGACCCAGACCCCGACAAGAACCCGCGCCTGCGTATGGCCGTGAAAGAAGCAAAATCGAGTTCCGTGCCCAAGGACGTGATCGACCGCGCGATCAAGAAATCGCAGGGCGGCGATGCCGAAAACTATGACGAAATCCGCTACGAGGGCTATGGCCCCAATGGTGTGGCCATCATTGTGGAGGCGATGACGGACAACCGCAATCGCACCGCATCAACGGTGCGCTCTACGTTTTCCAAGAGTGGCGGCAACTTGGGCGAGACCGGCTCGGTCGGGTTCATGTTCGATCGCAAGGGCGAGGTCGTCTATCCCGCATCCGTGGCCGACGCCGACACCATCATGATGGCCGCGATCGAGGCCGGTGCCGAAGATGTCCTGAGTGACGAGGATAATCACGTCATCTATTGCGCGGATACCGATCTGAACGACGTGTCCACTGCGCTGGAGACGGAATTGGGCGAATCGGAATCCACCAAGTTGATCTGGAAGCCGAACATAACGACCGAGGTTGACCTTGAAGGTCTGACCAAGCTGATGAAGCTCTTGGATACGCTGGAAGAAGACGATGACGTACAGCGCGTGACGGCAAACTTCGAAGCCTCTGACGAGGTGATGGCGGCCTTCGCCGAGAGCTAGGTGGTGTGAGGGCTCTGCCCTCGGCCTGCGGCCTCACCCGAGGTATTTTTGAACATAAGAAGCTGAGAGGGGCGCCTTAGGGCGTGATGACCCCTTGCTCGGTCACGATCAGATCAAGCGGCTGGTCGGTCGTTTCGAGCGGAAGGTTCTTGTCTTCTTGCGCGGCATAGGCGAATCCGATGGCCAAGGTAGGTTGCGCTGCGCGGAGCTTTTCCAGCGTGCGGTCGTAGAAGCCGCCGCCATAGCCCAGACGCCCGCCTTTGCGGTCGAAGGCGACCAGAGGCACGATCACGATCTGCGGTGTTATCCATGCGCCCGCTTCCGGGATCATCGCGCCGAATTCACCACCGATGAGTGCGCAATCAGGCTCCCAGCTACGGAACATGAGCGGCTGCCCGGCCCCGATAATGATCGGCACGCCGACAGGGCCGTAGGCTGCGGCCTCTTGCATGGCGGGTGTCGGGTCGATTTCCGTGCGCATCGGCATATAGCCTGCCAATGGCACACCGCGATAACCGGCAAGAACTTCGCTCAGGTATCCGGCAGCGGCGATGTCTGGATCATGCGCCGCCTTGCGCCGGGCAAATGCCGCGGTACGTGCAGTTGATTTATCCATTATAGCAGCCACATGGCGGCAAGCCCGAGGAAAGCGAAGAACCCGACCACATCCGTCACAGTCGTCACGAAAGATCCGGAGGCAAGCGCGGGATCGACGCCCATTTTGTCCAAAAGTACGGGAATGACCGTGCCTGCCAACCCAGCCACGACCATATTGATCACCATTGCCGCTGCAATGACCACGCCCAGCATAGGCGAGCCAAACCAGACAACCCCGACGATCCCCATCACAACGGCAAAGATCAAACCATTGATCAGGCCGACAAGGACCTCGCGCTTGATCACGCGCCAGACGTTTGCGGTGGTCAGGTCGCGTGTGGCAAGAGCGCGCACGGCCACTGTCAGCGATTGCGTGCCTGCATTGCCCCCCATCGAAGCAACGATGGGCATAAGAACGGCAAGCGCCACGAGACC
>NZ_JAWOAN010000081.1:0-12782 GCF_046498525.1 Yoonia sp. | reverse complement strand
CGCGCCATCTGCGCATCGGTCAGCCAGAAAAGATCAGACATATCACCGCTCCGTTTTCGCCCGGTGAATCACGCTCAGGAGCTGAATTCAATGGGTCCTGACCCTAGTATTGGACCTCAACTGTCCGGTATTGCGCTCGCCACGATCAACTTTCGACGTAAAGACACCACAACTGTATTGGGCGCCGAACTTAATGCCCTGACTAATTCAATCCTGCATGATGTAACGACAGCAATTTCTGAACTTGGTATTGCTCGGCTTTTCTTACATTTTGATGAGTTAGATCAAGGCTTAGATCAAATTGATGAGAGTCGCTCAAACATGCTGATTGGTTTGATACTCGCGGCCAGAGAAATTAGCCGTGATACTCAATTGCGCGCAAACATTTGTCCAATTGTTTACCTGCGAACTGATATATGGGAGCAAATTTCATTCTCAGATAAGAATAAAATTTCCAGAACTTCTTCAATTGAACTGTCATGGAACGAAGAATCACTTAAGAAACTAATTGACGTTAGATTAATATCGAAACTTGGTGAAGATGCGAGTTGGGACAAAATATCTGATGATGGTAAGATGAGAGGCAGTCAGCCAAAGCTAAGTCATATATTTTCACGAACATTCATGCGGCCAAGAGATGTGATTCAGTTCCTGAATGAAGCGCTTGAAATAGCGAAGAAGCGCAGTGATGAACCATTAGTGTTTGTAAATGATGATATTAATGGTTCGCGTGCTTCGTACTCTGATTATCTTAAGGCGGAGCTTGATGACGAGATGAACCCGCACTGGTCAGAATGGGATGATGCTTTAGCGGTTTGTTCCAAATCTGAGACGATCACATTTCAAAGAGATGAGTTTATTAAGAATTACAAAAAGATGAAGTCATCGAAGAATGGCGTAGGACCGGCAGAAGCGTTGGAACTGCTATACCGTTTTTCGGTGATAGGGTATGAGACAAGAATGGGAAAAGGTGGCTCGGGTTGGGCTTTTAGATATCTAGACTCCAATGCAAAGTGGGATCCGAGCGTCAATAGACTGAAGGTCCATCTTGGACTGAAAGAATTCGCAAAGTTAAAAGAAGAGCGATCTTGAGTGACGATAAGTAATAGTTGTTCGCTGTTGTGCGCTACTGATCCAAGTCACATCCAAGCAGCAAGCGTTGGTTACGCATGAATTGAACGCTATCCGTCGGTCGTCGCGTGCGGAAATCGCACACCCCACGGTATGTCCAAACACCCGTAGGCCCCGCCCTATCCATCTGGATCGACATTCCCCCGCAACGCCTTCACCTCCCCGCGCACCTTCTTTTCCTTCAACCGCCGCTTCACCGATCCATAGGTCGGCTTTGTCGCCCGCCTGCGTTTTTCGACCACGAGCGCCTTGCGGATCAGGTCCGCCAGACGCTCCCGCGCGATCTCGCGGTTGCGCGCTTGGGAACGGGTCTCTTGCACAAAGATCACAACCGCGCCCTCCTTGGTCCATTTCTGCCCTGCCAGCCGTTTCAACCGCGCCTTCACAGGGGCGGGCAGGTGCGGGGACCGCGCCGCCTCGAACCGGAGTTCGACGGCGGTGGACACTTTGTTCACGTTCTGCCCACCGGGGCCGGACGACCGCGCAAAGCTTTCCGTCAGCTCCCAATCCGCAATTTCGATCTGTTCGTTGATCTTCATCTTGGCCTAAAAACTCCCGCCGGAGGCTCCTACAGTTGCAACATGCGTGTACGTACAGGTTCTGTACAGGTTCTGTACAGGTTCTGTACGCATTACATACGCCTGTTTTACGAAAGAAAAAGGGCCACCCCCGGCTGTGGGATGGCCCTTTCCTGAATTACGGAGGTGGGTCGGTTAGGATCACCACCTTGGGGTTTTCGTCAGCCAAGGGCTGCCCTAGCTGCGGTCCTCCCAAGTTGTCCCGACACACTTCTCCAATACCTCATGATGCACTGGATCACCTCCTTTCAAATGTTTCGCCTCACTGTAGAAAAGCACAGATTTGGTATATTTCAAGTAAAAAGATACCTGATTTCGTGTTTATGTGCTTCGCAGCAGCAGACGCGTCACAATGATGCGAAACGGCACCAAAGCGATCAGCGCGATCGAAAGCTTCACACCCCAGTCGGCAATGGCCAGTGTCACCCAAAGCGGCGCATCAGGTCCGGTCAGCAACAAGGGTGCCGTGTCCTGCGCCCACATGACTTCGTCTGCGGCAGATGCGCTCAAGCTGTTGAAAACAGACGCAAATGCGATGGAAAAGAAGATCGCGGTATCGACGGTAGACCCGACAAGCGTGCTCCCCAATGGGGCTTTCCACCAAGACCCGTCGCGCAGGCGATGGAACACGGCAATGTCCAAAAGCTGGGCCACCAGAAAAGCCGTCGCAGACCCGATCGCGATACGCAATGCAACGGCAGGGTATTCAAATCCGTCCCCCTGCAGCATGATTTGGCTGCCGATCAGCGAACAGATGATCCCGACAACCAGCCCCGAGAACACAACCTTCCGCGCGGCGCTGGCCCCATAGACGCGGTTCGTCACATCGGTGACAAGAAAAGCGAGCGGATAGGTGAA
This sequence comes from Yoonia sp., assembly GCF_046498525.1. Taxonomy (GTDB): domain Bacteria; phylum Pseudomonadota; class Alphaproteobacteria; order Rhodobacterales; family Rhodobacteraceae; genus Yoonia. The sequence continues at coordinate 10,215 of NZ_JAWOAN010000081.1, read as the reverse complement.
CGCCCCCCACGTCAGCAGCCCATCAAGGATCAGAAATTGCACAAGGATATTAGACGCCACAACGATGGTGGCCATGGCGATAACGCCGGGAAGGATACGTGTCATTGAATTATTTTCCGTTTTGACAAGGGTGCGGCACTTGGCCCCCGTTCGTCGGGGACACGGCGACTTAACGCCGCCCGCCTAGTCCGTCAATCTGTATTCCACGATCTCTGTGCGTTGGAATGCGCGAAAGTTGTCGTCGGAAATCAGCGTCATGCGCAGGCCATCGGCATCCTGCCAGATGCTGATCCCTTCGAGATTATCATGTGTGCGCAGACGGGTTTCGAGGATCACCTCTTCGCCGCTGCCGTCCAGATCGAAACGCCGTACGCGGCTGCGAAACCCGATGCCGGCAAAGTCGCGCTCAAGAATATACAGGCGCCCATCGGGGCCGATATCGGCGCCGGAAATCAGGAAGGAGCCCCTGCGGGGAATTTCAAATGGTTGATCCCAGACACCGGATTTAAGGCGAAACACCGGAAAAGGACGTATCGCCAGACCTGATCTTTCCGGCACCGTATAAAGTACGCCGTCCGGCCCAATCGCCAGAGCTTCAAGTGAAGCGTTTAGCTGGAAGTCGGCAAACGTCGGTGATGCGATCAAATGTGAGCCCGGTTGATCCATGGCGGCAAACGACCTGATGCCATGTTCGCCCTCAAACGAGATATGAAGCGTACCGTCTGGTCCGATTGCCAACCCTTCGCTGTCACTGAAAGCATCGGCAAGCGGCGCACGGGTTGGCCCGAGCAGCCTGCGCAAGGTCTTGACTTCAATACCTGCGATGGCGGAACCATGTCTGGTGATCTTGCCTTGCGCGATAAAACCGCGATCCGTGAGGGCGATGAAACTGTCGCCGTCCGGTGTCAGTTCAATCGCCGAAAATCCACCAAAATTCGGGTCGGAAACAACCCAGTGAAAACTGCCAAGCAAGGTGGCATCGGCAAAGACCGGCACCGCCCTCAGAAGGGCCAATAGACATAATATACGAAGCACCTATTCGGCGTTCAGGACGGATTGGCACTGGCCCGGCAGGTTGGCCATTGTCAGCTCTGCGCGGGGTGTCGGCGGTGGCGCGTTCGGGTCAGGTGGCGGCGGGTTCAGAATGCGGTCCACCCAAGCCTGAGCGTCATCACACCCATCGCCGGAAGGCGGCGGTGTCTGATCGACGCAGCCTGTCGCACCTTCCGGACAATTCAGCCGGACATGGAAATGGTAGTGATGTCCCCACCAGGGACGAACCTTGTTCAGCCAGCTACGATCACCGGTGGCCGAATTGCACATGGCAACCTTTGCTCCGGGAAAGATAAAGATACGCGCTGTGCGTGGGTCAGAGGCTGCCGCGCGGACAATCGCTTCGTGCTGCGGGGTCCAGCGGTCGTTGGTAAAAGCGCCGGCGTTCCGGCGCATCGAGACTGAGGAAATATTTTCACGTTCCTGCACGGTCAGATCAAGCCGGTCCGGCGGCAGCATCCAGACGTCAATATCCAGACCCGTCTGGTGGCTGGCGTGCCCCGTCAGCATCGGCCCGCCGCGGGGCTGGCTCATGTCGCCGATATAAAGGCCATTCCATCCCGGTTGGGTGGCGGCAAACCGGCTGAGGTCGCGGACAAAATCAAGCGCCTTGGGTTGCGCCCAGTTGCGGTTGCGCGACAGGCGCATCGCCTGCCATGTCGGTCCGGTTTCTGCCAACTGCTGCGCGCCGGCCTGACAGCCACGGGCATATCCACCAAAGGGCTGTGATGCCTGTGGCGAACCTGTCGGCATCGCGCCAAACAGGTTCTTGGCGATGCGGTTGTCGTTGAAATTCTGGCTGGCCATACTGACGACAGGCGGTTCTTCGGCCTGACATGCGGTCAGTCCAAGGCTGAGTACTGCTGCGATTATGAAGCGGACCATTCTACGCGATCTCCGTCTTTATTGACCCACCGTAACAACAAAAGCCCGATCAGGAAAAGGAAGATTACAGGCAGAAACCCTAATTGATTGTTACCAGTCATTACCGTGAACAAGGTAATCAGCGCAGGGGCCAGAAACGCAGTGGCTTTGCCGGTCAGCGCAAAAAGGCCGAATGCTTCGGCCGGGCGGTCCGGATGCGTGTGGCGCACCATCATCGAGCGGGATGAGGCATAGACCGCACCACCTGCGCCACCGATGCAAACGCCGCAGATGTAGAAGATGATGTCCGGCGTCCCGGATCCTTGGGCAAAGGGTAGACCGAAAATCGCCTCGCGCGACATGCCGACGATCACGACGGACACAAGAACCAGAACCCAGACTGCGACACGGATCACCGGCTTTGGGCCATAGCGTGCGTCGGCCAACCCGGACAGCCATGTGGTGATGGCGGCGGCAATCGCGGCGATGATGCCAAAGACACCGATCTGGATTGTTTGCCAATCAAGCACCAGTGCCGCATAAACCCCGCCGAACGCATAAAGCGCATTCAGCGCATCCCGGTAGAACATGGACCCGACGAGAAAGCTGAGCAGGCTTTTGCGGTGAAGTACGGAGCGCAACGTCTCCATCAATTCACCCCAGACAGCGCCCAGCCTGGTTGATTTCTTTTGAGCCTTCGGGTCGTCACGGACGAACATGAAGAAAGGGATGATGAATATGGCGTACCAGATCGCAATGAACGGCCCGACAAAGCGGGTGCCTTCGCGCGCCTCCGGGTCCAACCCGAACAGCGGTGCGGTCCCCAGCAGCGTGACCCCCTGATCATTTTCCGCAAAGAACAGCAGCATGATAAAAAGCGACGTCACACCGCCCCAATACCCAAAGGCGGCACCCGAGCCTGATATGCGCCCGACCTCTTTGTCGTTGCCCAGTGACGGGAGGATCGCGTTGACGAAATTCAACGCGCTCTCGGCAGCAAAGAAGCCCAGATAGAACATGACCAGCATGAAGATGAGCGCTGACCCATCCGGCGTCAGCCCCCACAGCATGAATGTGGCGACCACATAAACCACCGAGAAAAACGCGATCCACGGCATCTTGCGGCCTGAATTGTCAGCAAAGGCCCCCAGAAACGGGGCGCTGAAGGCGATCAGCAGGCCTGCAACGGTTTGCCCTGCCGACCAGACCGATTGGGCGCGGGCATCGGCGGCGGCGTCTGTCATGCCTGTACCAAGGAAATATTCGGTTGCGACAACTGCGAAATAAGGACCAAAGATAAACGTCAGGCCAAGCGTATAGAAAGGTTGCGATGCCCAATCAAAAGCCATCCACCCCCAGATGCGTTTCCTAGCGACTGCCATATGCCTGTCCCTGCTCTTCCCTGACGGGATAAGACACAGATAAGGCTTTGGCTGGCAAGACGTCTTTCCTAGGACCTGCCATCGTCCTCGGGCGGCCAAGGACGGGTGTTGTCGGCGTCAATCCAAGCCTGCACCCAAGCCGGTTTTTCCGGCGATGGTTGGTCCCTGCCGACGGCGGCAAACACTCTGGCGGGGTTCACGATGCCGTTTTTGTCTGTCACCGCAGACCGGAACAGGGCCTGAACCGCGCATTCTCCGCCGATCCAAATGGTATGTTCAAGATAGAAGAACCGTTCGCTCCAGCCGACGGTCTTGCTGACGACGCGGAACCTGACGAAGGGTCTGATCCGCTTGCGATACCGGATCGATGCACCCGCCATCGTCATGCCCCACCCGTTTTGGCGCAAGGCCCGCAGCAAACCCACGCGCTGGGCCAATCCTGTACGGCCAAGGTCCAGAATGGTCAGGATGCGGCCATTGTTCATTTCCATGAACTGGTCAATGTCCTGCGGCCAGCAGCGGTGATGGGAAACATGGCTGCCGAGAGGCTCCAGCGCTGGCATCCTGCGACTTTTGACAATCTCTTTGATCAGTCGAATGATCGGATACATGCGCGGTCTCCTTTGGTTGCCGACACGACATGCGTTCACTTGACGCGCACATCAACTTTGACCTTGCGGCAACCTTTGGCTTGTCGGGGCGCGAGAGAGCGCTTAGGTCATGGCAGACGAAACGAAGGGTACGCCTCAAATGCTGACAATTATCCAAGCCATCCTGTTGATTCTCGGCGTATTGCGCTTTTTCGTGATCGCGCATTTTATTATGAGCTGGCTGATCCGGTTCGAGGTGCTCAATATCCGGCAGGAATTCGTCGGTCAGGTCTGGTACGGACTGGAGCGTGTCCTTGACCCGATCTACAGTCGCATCCGCCGCATCATGCCCGATCTCGGCGGGATTGATCTGACGCCCATCATCGTATTGGTCGGGATCGAGATTTTGCGGATCTTCCTGATCAACAACATGATGGCCTTCGCATAGTCAGGTTACTGCCGTTCGGCGGCACAATCCACGGCAAGTGGTTGCGTCACGACTGAAATTGCTGAAAACTGGAACCAACAGGGGCACGCAGCGGATATCGACCCCGCTGCTCATTCAGGAATATCGACATGGGTTTTCTAAATTTCAGCAAGAAGGGCATCGCACTCGCGCTGTCGGCACAAATGCTTCTGGCAACACAGGCCGTCACAATGGCGCAGGCTGAAATGCTGGGCACAGATCAGGTGATCGGTAAATATACCGCGTTGGCAAACCGCAATGCGCTGATGGACGAGATCCAGCGCGAAGAGGTTCAGGCCGAGATTGTCGCAATGGGCATTGATCCCGCCGAAGCCGAGGCGCGCCTTGCTGCGCTTTCCGATGCGGAAATCGCGACCATGCTGACGCAGATGGAAAATGACAGCGCCGGTGCGGATATTCTGGGCACGTTGTTTACCGTTTTCGTGATTCTGCTGGTCACGGACCTTCTTTGCCTTACGCGGTTCTTCAACTTCACGCGGTGCGTGCGCTAGCGTCACCTCTGAAGCGCTTTGCCTGCCTGCTGGCATTTTGCTGGCTGGCGGCTTGCGCGCAACCATTTGATCCCGACGAACGGCTATCGTTTGACGCGCCTACGCGTGCGGCGGTCTCTGGTGTACCTTTGATCCAGCAAGAAGCATTTTATTGCGGTCCAACGTCCATTGCGATGGTCATGCAATGGGCCGGGGCGGACGTGACCCAAGAGCAAGTGGCCGCGCTTGCCTTCAATCCCGGTGCGGGCGGAACATATCTGGCCGATATGATTGGAAGCAGCCGCCGCTTGGGGCAGTTGGCGGTAGAAATCAGCGACTTCGACCAGCTTCTGGCTGAGATCACGGCAGGCCATCCGGTAATTGTTTTTCAAAACCTCGGTTTGGGTGTCTTTCCGGTGTGGCATTACGGTGTCGTCACTGGCTACGATTTCACAAAGGACGAGGTTTACCTGAACTCTGGCCAGTTGAACCAGATGGTGATGGCTTTTGCCGTCTTCGAACGCACCTGGCGGCGCGGTGGCTATTGGGGTCTGGTGGTGCTGCCGCCGGATCGATTGCCGGCCAGTGTCGGCGAAACCGACGTTCTGTCTGCTGCGGCAGCTTTGGAACGGGTGGGACAGTTTCAGGCTGCTGCAACGCTTTACGAAACGGGTGCCGCACGGTGGCCGAATAACTGGCTTTGGCAATTCGGGCTTGGCAATGCGCGCTATGCCATGGGCGACTTGCGGGGCGCGCGCAATGCCCTTCGACAGGCGCGCGCGCTTGATCCGGCCATACCGGAAGTGCGTGAGAATCTGGCCTTTGTAGAAAGTGCTTTGGCGGGTTGATTGCCCTGTAACCGAAACGCCCGTAACCCATCGGAAATCCCGTATGGCGTAAATGCGCCGCTGGCGGTCGCGCATGACCTTTCGGCAAATCGGTGCAAATGGTCTATTCTGTGCAATGAAACCCGGAGAATCCTGATGTCGGACCGCATTACCTTTACGCTCGATGGCCAGTCTGTGACCGCAGAACCGGGCGAAACGATCTGGGAAGTCGCCAATGGGCGCGGTCTTGTGATCCCGCATCTTTGCCACAAGCCCGCCCCCGGCTATCGCTCTGACGGAAACTGCCGCGCCTGTATGGTGGCAATCGCAGGTGAACGCACGCTTGCCGCAAGCTGTATCCGCGAACCCGCCGAAGGGATGATCGTCACTACTGATCAGCCGCGCGAAAAGCAGGCGCGTCGTATGGTGATGGAACTGCTTGTCGCTGACCAACCTGCGCAAGAGGTGGCCCACGACAAGTCCTCTCATCTTTGGGATATGGCCGCGTCACAGGATGTCAGCGCAAGCCGCTTCCCGCAGAAAAAGCCGGACCACATTCCGCTGCTTGACGACAGCCATGTTGCGATGTCGGTGAACCTTGATGCCTGCATCCAATGTGGCCTGTGTGTGCGGGCCTGCCGCGAAGTGCAGGTCAACGACGTGATCGGCATGGCCGGGCGGGGCAGCACCGCCTATCCGGTCTTCGATATGGACGATCCCATGGGGGCGTCATCCTGCGTGGCCTGTGGCGAATGCGTGCAGGCCTGTCCGACGGGGGCATTGCTGCCCGCAACTGTCACCGACGAAAACCAGATGGGCGACACCAAGGATTACGACCGCGAGGTCGAAAGCGTTTGCCCCTTCTGCGGCGTCGGCTGTCAGGTCAGCCTCAAGATCAAGGACGACAAGGTCAAGTTTGTCGAGGGTATCAACGGCCCTGCGAACGAAGGGCGGTTGTGCGTCAAAGGGCGCTTTGGCTTTGACTATATCCACCATGATCACCGCCTGACAAAACCGCTGATCCGCCGCGAAGACGCCCCCGCAAAGGGCCTCAATGTCGACCCCGGTAACTGGCAAACCCATTTCCGCGAAGCGACGTGGGATGAAGCGCTCGATTTTGCGGCAAAAGGGATGAAGGATATCGGCGGCAAGGGGATCGCTGGCTTCGGCTCGGCCAAATGCACCAATGAAGAGGCCTATCTTTTCCAGAAACTGATCCGTCAGGGGTTCGGGCACAACAACGTCGATCACTGCACGCGGCTTTGCCATGCGTCATCCGTTGCTGCGCTAATGGAGAACGTGGGGTCGGGCGCGGTCACGGCGACCTTCAATGAGATAGAAAACGCCGATGTGGCCATCGTGATCGGTGCTAACCCTATCGAGAACCACCCTGTCGCTGCGACCTATTTCAAGCAATTCACCAAGCGCGGTGGCAAGCTGATCGTGATGGATCCGCGCGGTCAGGCGCTCAAGCGGTTCGCGTCGCATATGCTGCAGTTCCGCCCCGGCGCGGATGTATCGATGCTGAACGCGATCATGCACACGATCGTCGAAGAAAGGCTTTACGATCAGCAATACATCGAAGCCTACACCGAAAACTGGGAGGCGGAAAAAGCGCATCTTGCAGATTTCACGCCTGAAAAAATGCAAGACATCTGCGGCATCCCTGCCGAAACCCTGCGCGATGTGGCGCGGACCTTTGCGGGGGCCAACGCGGCGATGATCTTCTGGGGGATGGGGGTCAGCCAGCATATCCACGGCACCGATAATTCCCGCTGTCTGATCAGTCTGGCGCTGATGACAGGGCAGGTGGGTCGCCCCGGCGCGGGCCTGCACCCGCTGCGCGGCCAAAATAATGTGCAGGGCGCATCTGATGCAGGTCTGGTCCCGATGTTCCTGCCCGATTATCAGCCTGTTGGCGATGATGGTGTGCGCTCTGCCTTTCAGGAAATCTGGCAGGAAGGATCAATTGATCCCAACAAGGGCCTGACGGTCACTGAAATTCTGGATGCCGTGCATACGGGTGATATCCATGGCATGTATATTCTTGGTGAAAACCCCGCCATGTCCGACCCTGATGTCGAACATGCCCGCGATGCTTTGGCAAAACTCGACCACCTTGTCGTGCAGGATATATTTATCACCGAAACGGCGAACTTTGCGGATGTGATCCTGCCAGCGTCGGCCTTTGCGGAAAAAACCGGAACGGTCACCAACACCAACCGGCAGGTCCAGATGGGCCGCCCTGCGGTGCCACCACCGGGCGAAGCGAAGGAAGACTGGTGGATCACGACAGAACTGGCCAAACGGCTGGGCCTTCACTGGACCTATACGCATCCCTCACAGGTCTTCGGGGAAATGGCGATCTTGATGAAGTCGCTTTCCAACATCACATGGGACCGCCTCGAGGCGCAAAACGCGGTGACGTATCCGTCGCTGTCACCAACGGACCCCGGTCAGCCGATTGTGTTTGGCGACGGTTTCCCGCGGGAAAACGGACGCGCCAAGTTTACACCTGCCAGCGTTATTGCTCCGGATGAAGCGCCAGATGCGGAGTATCCGATGATCCTGACGACGGGGCGGCAGTTGGAACACTGGCACACAGGGTCCATGACCCGCCGGTCCAAGGTTCTGGATGCGGTCGAGCCGGAAGCGAACTGTTCACTGCATCCTTCCACACTACGCAAGATGGGGGTCGAACCGGGCGATATGGTCAAACTCTCGACGCGGCGCGGCAGCATCACGATCATGGCACGCGAGGATCGGGCCGTGGCACCTGATATGGTGTTCGTTCCCTTCGCCTACGTCGAAGCTGCGGCAAATGTTCTGACCAATCCGGCCATCGATCCTTATGGCAAGATCCCCGAATTCAAGTTTGCGGCTGTCCGTGTGGAAAAGGCGGATGCACCGGTCGTGGCGGAGTAGGAAAACCGCACATTACCTACGGGTTTATGCCACGCTATTGAATAGCAGACGACCGTCGGGATAGCGTCCTTTGGTGAAGGTCGCCCTTTTGAGGGATACCGCAGCACTAACCAAAGGAGTTGCGTCATGCGCAAACTATCACTGATCATCGCATTGACCGGCCTTGCTTTGCCTGCAGTGGCCGAAGATCAGGCCCTACTGATGGGTGTCGAGCGGTATGATGATTTTCGCCGCGTGAATGACGCCACCGACATTTTGGATGCGGCAGAGGATCTGCGCGATGCAGGCTATACGGTTTCGAGCCTGTCGAACGGATCTGCCCCGGATATGCGCCGGTTGCTTGAAGGGTTCGCCGCAGAAGCTTTGGAAGCTGACCGTCTGGTCGTCGCGCTTTCTGGCCGCTTTGCGACAGACGGCGCGCGGACGTGGTTCTTGGCAGAAGATTCCGATACACCCACGCCCTTCGGTCTGGACGATGCAATTTCGGTCGATACGGTGATGGATGTATTGTCGCGTGCGCCGGGCCAGGCTGTTCTGGTGCTTGGCTATGATCAGGACGGCTTCGACAGTTTTGGCCGCTACCTGCGCGAGGGCGTCGGGCGTCTGGATATCCCGCAAGGGGTTACGATTATCTATGGTGAACCGCAGCAGATCGAAGGTGTCCTGACGGATGCCGTGGCCGTTCCCGGAGGTGATGTCATGGCTTATGTTCGCGATAACCGCCGTCTGAATATGCAGGGGTTCCAGCCGCAAAGCCTGATCATGCAGACGGATGAAGCTGCGCCTGCGCCTGCGCCAAGCCGCCCGCAAATCGACCCGAGCCTTGCCGCCTGGAATGATGCGCAAGAGGCGAACACCGCAGACAGTTATCGCACCTTCATTTTCGATTATCCGCGCAGCCCTTATGTGTCCGAAGCGCGCCGCAGGCTCGATCAGATCGAAAGTGACCCGATCCGTCAGGCCGAGATCGAGGAAGACGGGCTGAACCTAACCCGCAACGAGCGGCGCGCCATTCAGCGCAACCTGACTTTGCTGGAGTTCGACACCCGCGGTGTCGATGGTATTTTTGGCCCCGGTACGCGCAGCGCTATCCGCAACTGGCAGCAAAACAACGGGTTCCCGCAGACGTCTTATCTGACAACCGAGCAAATCAACCGGATCGACGCGCAGGCCAGCCGCCGCGCTGCCGAGATTGAAGCCGAGCAAGAGCGGGCGCGCGAAGAAGCATTGGCCCTTGACCGCGATTATTGGGAAGAAACCGGCGCACGCGGCACGGTTGCAGGCTACCGCGCCTATCTTGAGCGGTATCCCGAAGGTCTCTTTGCCGATCAGGCACGCGACGGGCTTGCGGCGGCGCAAGAGGCGGGCAGTCAAGAGACGGACAATGAGGAAGCGCGCGCGCGCGAAGAGGCGTTGAACATCAATCCGATCTTGCGACGTTTGATCGAGAGCCGCCTGCAACAACTGGGGTTCAACCCCGGGCGGGTGGACGGGCAATTTGACAACGACACACGCCGCGCGATCAGTCGTTATCAGCGGCAAGGTAACCTGACCGCGACCGGCTATCTGGATCAGGCGACCCTTGCGCGGCTTCTAGCGGATACCATCGGACGCTAG
>NZ_JAWOAN010000189.1:0-11188 GCF_046498525.1 Yoonia sp. | reverse complement strand
ATTAGGCGCGTCTGTCGATGCCGCCGACGCGCGGGTGGACCAAGCCTATCTGCGCTGGCAACGTGCGGTGCTGTCGGCCATCGAAGAGGTCGAAAACGCGCAGGCCGATCTGCAGGCATCAACCGCCGCCAAGGCCGAGGCAGCGCATCTTGTCGATCTGAACCGCCGCGCCCTTGATCTGTCGCGCAGCCTCTTGACCAACCGTGGCACGATCACCGTGCTCGATGTGCTTGACCGTGAACGCGCGCTATCGCAGGCCCGTGCCGGGCTTGCCCGCAGCCAGCGCGATCAGGCGATCGATTACATCGTCCTGCACACCGTGATCGGGCAGGGTCATGCGCTGGATGACGGGTAGGATTAGGGCGCATGATCAGGAAGGCGACAATCTGGTGACATGTTCACGACAATCCGGGTCATTTGCCCACGCCCCTTTCCGACTTCACGGCTGTCTGCAATTCCTCCCGCAGACATAGGATCCTGACCAGACTTACGCCTTACGAATATATCAGCAAGATCGGGACGTTATGGCGAGATGGATTGATCTTGAACCGATCCATCAGATGCCGGGACCAGACACCTCAACAGAGCTCATAATTCGGCTGGGCTTTTCAGCCTAGCAATACATCGCACGATCATTCTTGATGTGACGCTCTACCAACTTTTTTGCTTGTTGGCCTTTGGGAGCGAACAGGGCCAAAGGCCGGTTCGTCAGAGGTTGATCTCCAAAGACCAACGCGATCTCTTCGAGCGCCTCTGGTGTCATCGCCTTCATGGCCTCTGTTCCGGTATAGAGTGTTTCTGCAAAGGCACCGTCTGCTTCGACGATCTCGTGATCGTCGCAGAGCAGGTGATAATAGGTGACTGCAGTCATATCGGTAGCAATGGTCACGCCTTCCAGACCAAGCAGATGTTTTGCTGGAACGAATACCTCTTGTGCATCGAACATACGCATGGCGATTCTGGACCGAACCACAATCCGGTGTTGCGGCGACACGATCAGATCGCGTGTCGGTATGCCATCGCCCAGTGTTCCAGCGGCGATACGGATAGGCTGCAACTTTGGAAAAGCAGTCAACTCTTCTGTTGCAAGCACGCGTTCTCCAATCCAACGAATAGTTTGCAGGCCGTGATCGCGTGTTGCCAACTTGTCGCCGACACGCAGCGTTTCGATTGCGCGTATGCCGTCTTCGGCCTTGATCTGCGTTCCTTTCGCGAAACAAACCGTCAGATTCTCGATTTCGGTAAATTCGACGGTCTGGCCGCTGTCATAAATCGCCGTGCCACTGGTTGAATCGCCGTCAAGATCTGTCGTCTCAGTCAGGGTGAAACGGCCAAAGCCGGTCAGATCCAGACTGTCGATATCTACACCATCAGTGCCGCCGTCGACTGTGATGGTCGTCGCGCTTGAACTGCTGGTCTGTGAAAAATCGAGCGTAAAGGTGTCCGAGTCAGCACCACCTTCTGCTGTATCCCCCGCTCCGACGGTGATGATGTCATCGCCATCGCCGCCGAAAATGATGTCATCACCATCGCCACCGTCAATCGTGTCATTGCCAGGCAAGCCGGCAACGACCCCAAAAATGTCGGCCGTCGTGAAATCAATTGGAACATTCCCAGTGTCAGGACCAGAGATGGTCGAGGAAAGACTATCGCTCCCAGTATTCTCAAAGAAGATGATAACAACGTTATGTTCGCCTGCACCGAGTGTGGTTAAACCTGACTCAGTGGCCTCGCTATGGCGCCCGTCATTGTTAACAACAAGGACCCCATCAACGAAGAGCTGCGAGCCATCGTCTGATGTCGTCGTGAACGCGTAGTTTCCATCTGTGGTCACGTTCAAGGTTGTTTCAAACCTGACAGCGTAGGTTTGACCATTTCCACCGTTCTCATTGCTGATCGTGTTGACGTCTAGACTATCGCGCAAGAATTCTGCCGTCGGCGTGTTGGAATTGTTGCCGATTGTGTCAAACCCGGCTTCGGCGAGGCTGTCTATTCCACCGCCGCCGGGGGGGAGTTCAAAATACTGAACGTCAAAAGGATCGGTGACACGTGGCGCCGCAGTGTCGCCAAAAATTGTGTCGTCGCCGTCACCGCCGAAGAGAACGTCATCACCGCTATTGCCGTAGATTGTATCGTCGCCCAAGCCGCCATCGACCGTATCGTTGCCTGCACCAGCATCTATGATGTCGTCGTTCCGCCCGATCCCGGTTCCGTCAGCCGCGTCAACAAAGTCGTTTTCTGGATCACCGTCATAGGACACATCGATAATATCATCGCCCGCAGTTCCATCGACGATCCCGTTTGATGACAAAATGACGCCGTCCTTGACGTCGGTTTGCCATGTCCCGTCAGGATCACCGTTGCCAAAATCCGCTGTGTCGAAGTTGGTTAACGCTGCGGCGTCACCTGAGCCAGGCAATACAACGTCATTTGTGCCACCATCAGTGAACCCGACTGTCGCCTCACCTGTGTAGCCATTCGTCCATTCAATATCTTCGTAAATGAACTCTACCGAGAAGTCGCCGTTACCGGTATTGGTCAAGACCACCTGAAAAGAGTTCAAGGGCGGTGTTCCCGTTAGGTCAAAGGGTGCAACCTCTGACCAAGTGATCGTGACGGCACCGGATGTAGGGTTCACATCCCAATAGATCTCACCGCCTTTGTTAATGTCCACGTCCGACCAAAACGGAGCGATGGCAGGCTCTCCGTAGCTGTCAATTGCGATAGGGGTGAAGGCGGTTTGGGGGCCCGCGAAGGTAATCAGGCCGTTCGAATTGATGTAGATACTTGTGTAATTTGTACCGAAATAATCAATTCCATCCGGTCCGAACGCTGAGGTGATATCAACTTCGACGCTGCCATCATCCAGATTGCCGGTTCTATCTGGGTCTATCGAGAAGACGTTTGTACCGAAACCCTCGGGTCCACCTAGTCCAGAGTTCAATACTGCCATTTATAAGCCCTCTGCTTACGCCGCATCGCTAAATTTCGACGAGCTAAGTTATTCGGATACATTTAAGTATACTTTTCCCGGAATATTTCCCGAAAAACGTATGAACGCAAGAAATGAAGTCTCTGGATTGATCTACCGCGATGAGCAGATGTGCATTCCCCGCATCTGATAGGTGGGTTGCATGATCAACCTATGTAGCTCTGACGTTCAGACCTTGCAGGGGTATTCGCAGGACGACCGACCTCTGAGGGTCTTGAACCTGCGGGCAAGGCTGTTCACGGCCATGAAAGCGGCGAGGCGATTTTACAACCGATCAAGGTAGTCAAGATGTCCTCGGTTGGTATCAGATGGCTAATTCACCGCCCCAAGCACCAACACCATCACGATCGAGTAGAGCGCGACACCGCCACCGATCAAGAACAGGGGCCAGTTTTTCGTCACTGTGGCCGTGGCAATTGATCTCATCTGATACATCAGGTCGGGCCACGTATATGAGACAAAGTCGCCTTGGGTGAAAACTGCCTTGATCCGTCCATCATCATCGACGACCGGCAGGCGGCGGAAGCGTTCATTCGACATAATCCTGAGCCAATCCACCAGATCGTCAGTTTCGCGCGCAAGCCGCGGATTTTCCGTCATAATATCTGACAGCAAAGTTTTTTTCGCATCCAATCCTTTGCCGACAAGCTTGTTCATTACATCCCGCTCGGTGACAACGCCGACAACTTTCTGTTCATCATCAATCACAATCACAGACCCATAGTTCTTTTCCGACATTGCTGAAACGGCATCAAACACGGTTGTCTGGGGCGAACGGGCCAGGGGTTTCTGCTTGGAGGCATACTCCGGGCGATCCATGAGACGGTTCCCCGGGCGTTCTGCTGTTTGCGGCATTTTGAAACTCCTTCGTTCTTACTATGAAACTAACGGTAGCCCGATCAGGCGAGTTGACCAGCCAAAGCCCTAGGGTTCACCGCCTGCACCGTAGTGCCAAACCAGTGCTGGAGCCTCGACCAAGGTTTTCGACAGTTTACTGTGTGGACGCAGTTTTCGACATTCTGGGCCTCATCCATGGCGACGACATTCGATCCGCCGCTGTGCAACCAGAGACGGGATAGGGCATTAGTGGATTATGCAGACCGTTAAGCGCGCTTGTTGTCAGTCAGGGCTTCGGTTTCTCGGGCGCTTCAGCTTCACTTTCGTGTCGCGCCCTGCGCAGTCGCGCCATCTTGTCCTCGCGCTCCTTGGTTTCGGAATCCTTGATTTCCTTCACGGCACGAGTGGTTTTTTCCATCGCGGTTTCGGTTTTGGGTTGTGCTGTTGTAAAGATGCTTGCTTTTGTAAGCTTGGCCATGGCTATCTTCTCCTTCAAATTGCTTCGGGATCTTGCTGGCTGGATGTGCTTGGTGGACGCTGCGTACGAATTGGGGCTTTGCCACATTATTCAGATCGCATCAGTTGCTTCTGGAGTGCTTCCAGAGTCGGAACGGCAACGTAAAAACCTGCCTGAGTGTCGCTGTTAACGCATGGTTCATTATTAGTAAAGTTGGTTGCGGGGAGGCGCAGTGGTCTAGATCAAAACCTCGGAAAAATTGTCATTTTGCACCGTGAGTACCAATCGACAACGGATTTTCGCTATAGCAAACAATCGATGATTGCCCTGCGGGGGCATACAATGGTAGGTCGCTGCACTTGAAAACGGCGCTGATGTCCTAACTGGTTGATATGACATGAGCAGCGCGCATTAAATGACCAGAGCCCAGCGGAACAACTTAGCAATTTATGATGATGTTGCGGACCAATGGTGGGCCGACGATATCCGCTGGGTGCGTACCCTCAAGAACATGGTGCCGGGACGGTTTTCCTGGTTTGACCAAATGACCGACTGGCAAGGTAAGACCGTTCTTGATCTGGGTTGCGCCGGCGGCTTTATGACCGAGGCTCTGGATGATCGCGCTGCCATCGCGACAGGGATCGACCCTGCCAAGGATGCAATTGCGTCAGCCAAAGCGCATGCACAACTTGGCAAACGCAAAATTCACTACGACGTGGGCGTTGGTGAGGCGTTGCCCTACGAGGATGCAAGTTTCGATGCGATTGTTTGCGTAGATGTCTTTGAGCACGTTCAGGACCTCGGAAAAGTTGTCTCCGAGATCGTCCGTGTACTGCGCCCCGGTGGTGCGCTGTTTTACGACACGATCAATCGCAATCCGCTGGCACGTTTCGTGACTGTCACCATTGCAGAAGACGTGCTGCGCATCTTGCCACAAGGCACCCATGACCCCAGCATGTTCATCAAGCCGTCAGAGTTGAAAGGCAAATTTGAAAGTGCAGGGTTGATACCGGGAAAAACCGCAGGCCTTGGCCCGCGTGGGATCAATCGACGTGGCGATTTTATATTTGGACGTGTGCCCGGCACATTTATCATCTTCATGGGTACGGCCCGCAAACCGCTTTCGGCACCTGAATGAGGAGAACAATGATGGGTAACAAGACCTCCGATGACCTCGCGATCCGCTTTGACCGGATGTGCGAGCACCTAGCGCTTATGGTGGGAAATACCGAGCGCCCGCAGCAGGTTGAGCAGCGCGGCGACCTGAACCTGCGCAAAGACGGAGCAGAGCACCGACGCTATCATGCTTTTTTTGATGATCTGCAGAACTGATGGACCGTGCTTTGCTTATGCGCCGTCTCAAATTCAGTGCATTGACCTTCCTGACAGCACTGTTCATTGCGCTGGGCGGTCATGCCATTGCGCTGGATAGAGAAACGCCTTTCGACTCCATCGACGGCGGGACACTTAACCTGTCGCAATGGGAAGGGCAGCCTGTACTTGTGGTCAATACAGCTTCAATGTGCGCATTCACAGACCAATACCGCGACCTGCAAGCGCTCTATGATCGCTATCGTGATCAGGGACTGGTCGTGTTGGCTATACCGTCCGACGATTTCAACCAAGAGCTCGCAAACGACTCAGAGGTCAAAGAGTTTTGCGAACTGGTCTATGGCATCGACATGCCGATGACCGTGATAACAAGCGTGAAAGGGCGCGATGCGCATCCGTTCTATCGGTCGCTTCGTCAGGAGTCCGAGTTTACTCCCAGATGGAATTTCAACAAGGTCTTGCTTGATGGCGAGGGACAGCTTGTAGCAACCTTTGCCTCTCGTGTGAGCCCGCTATCAGATCAGATCACTTTGCAGATTGAGAAATTGTTATCTGGGCCCACCGGATAGTTCCGCGTGACGACTTGGATGGTGTTGCAGCCACCCTGACTGCGCCAACTCAGGCCGATTGCCTGTTATTTCTTTCCGTCGTCGCCGCAAACTCCAGAGATATGAACTGCGCGCACAGGACCATCTTTAAGGCGCGGAACGGCGTAGGGCACGCGCTGTCGATACGCAAGAAATCTGTCGCCGTATCGCTTCTCAAACCGGCGTTCCTTGAGCCGCGGTGCCGCGAGGCAATATGCCGTTAGCGCCAGAGCGAGGGCAAACTGGTCAGGCGTCCAGACCGGAACCGTCCAAAGCGTGAGGGCGAAAGCAACGTAGATCGGTTGTCGGATCACGCGAAAGAGCCCCGTTGTCGGCATATCGGGGAAGACGGGTTTTTTGTCCTGCAAAAGAGACAGCCAACCCAAGGCGCCGGATTGCACCTCCGCCCCGGCATCAAAGCTCGCCTTCATCAGTAAGATCCAAGACATAGAATAGGCCGTGACAAGAGCATAGAACGGCAAGCCTTCTGCCTGCCACCAGACAATCCCGCTGGGTGTCCAAAGTGTGAAGAGTGCCAGAAGCTGTAGCGATGCAATGATTGCATAGTTGGTTGTCGCCAGCGTGCGTCCGTAGCGCACCGGCAAGACACGAGAAAGCCATCCCGATCCTTTCGCAGTCAGCAGAAGAGAATGCACGATCGGGAATTGCAGGATCAACAACGCATTGGTCAATGCAGCATACGGCCATGGAACGGCCCCCAAGCTGCGGCTCATTCCAAAGAACATCGCAACGACCATCGCAAGGACAGCGGCTGCGAATACGATATGAACGGTTGCGCCGAACAGCAGTGCCAAGGCGATACGGGCGCGTCCAGGTGGTGGGCTTAGGGCACCCCCGAGCAGTGTCATCAGTCTCTTTATGTGGTCGGGTCGGGCGTCAGGCACCATTTGACAACCCGTGCCGTTGGAGAATGCGCTGCAGGGTGCGACGATGCATATCCAGCATTCGTGCGGCTTGCGATACATTACCGCCAGCTTCCTGATAAACATGTTCGATGTGTTCCAAACGGGCTTGCGCGGGAGGTGTCGGGTTTGCAGGCACCGGTGCATGCTGGCCTTTGGGCGCCATCAACGCGTCAATGATTTCCTCTGCAGTCGCAGGCTTTGCGATATAATCAACCGCGCCAAGGCGTACTGCGGACACTGCGGTTGGCACGTTTCCATACCCGGTCAGGATCAATGCGCGCGCTTCGGGGTGCGTGGCTTCAAGATCGCTTACGACATCTAGGCCGCTGCCATCCTGGAGGCGAAGGTCGACGACCGCAAAGTCAGGCGCCTTTTCCAAGATCGCACGCCGGGCTTGTGATACGCTTGACGCCATTCGCACCTCGAATCCACGCCGCTTCATTGCCAGTGCGAGGCGCTCACGAAGTGCGTCGTCGTCTTCCACGATCAGAAGGTCTTGCAACTTGTCATCAGACATCATTTTGCTCCTTTATTACTGATACGTTCAGTGAGGTCTTTCAGATGCAGGTCGCGTCAATTCGCCACCATTAACGCTTAGTCCAAGGAGCGGCTCAGTGTCTTCGTGAAGGTGGGGCGTGCGCAAATCCAATCGCGCACGCTTGATTATTTCATTTTTGACCTACTTGTTCTTCAACGCAGTTGAGTGAAGACGCGCCAGCGCTGGGACCAAGATGGTCTGATCAAAATCACAGTATCGACAGAACGAGGATATCATGAAGTTTTTTGACAACATTCACCCCGCCACAAGAATTTATGCTGCTGAAGTTGAGGCTGGCAAATTATCCCGTCGCGAATTTCTGACGCGTGCGACTGCGCTGGGGGTCACGGCTACGGCGGCTTATGGCCTGCTTGGCTTGCCTCGGCCGGCTTTCGCCGCCGGTCATGTGCAGGCGGGTGGAACGCTGCGCATTGAATCGACAGTCAAGGCGCTGAAAGATCCGCGTACTTATGACTGGCCGCAGATGTCGAACTACACGCGCGGCTATCTGGAATATCTGGTCGAATATCAGACCGATGGTAGCTTCATGCCAATGCTGCTGGAAAGTTGGAAAGTGAACGAGGATGCCACCGAATACCTGCTTTCTGTCCGCCCCGGCGTGACGTGGAGCAATGGCGATGCCTTTACCGCACAGGACGTTGCCTTCAACATCACACGATGGTGCGACAGGAGCGTCGAGGGCAATTCGATGGCGTCGCGTATGGGGTCCTTGGTGGACGCGGACACCGGAAAAGCGCGCGAGGGGGCGATCACCGTCGTTGATGACAGCACCGTTCGCTTGTCACTCGGTCAGCCGGATATCACTCTGATCGCGGGTTTTTCTGACTATCCGGCGGCGATTGTCCATCAAAGCTTCAGCGGCGATCCCTTGGACAACCCAATCGGCACAGGCCCGTACATGCCCGCAGAGTTCGAGGTTGGCGTGAAGGCTGTTCTGGTCAAGAACGAGAATCACAACTGGTGGGGCGAAGGCGCGCATCTGGACCGGATCGAGTATATCGATTTCGGGACGGAGCAGGCTGGAATCGTGGCGGCGGTCGCCGGTGACGAGGTGGATATGGTCTATGAATCCATCGGTGATTTCATTTCAATCATGGATGATCTCGGCTGGTCAAAATCCGAGGCGGTGACAGCCAATACGGTCGTTATCCGCCCCAATCAGGTGGCAGAGGTCGATGGCATACAGCCATACGCTGACGCACGCGTACGCCGCGCATTAGCAATGGCGATCGATAACGCCGTGATGCTTGAACTGGGCTTTTCTGGTAATGGACGGATTGCCGAGAACCACCACGTATCTCCCATTCATCCTGAATATGCCGCGTTGCCTGCACCGGTTTTTGACCCTGATGGTGCAAAGGCCCTTATGGAAGAAGCCGGTATGGCGGATTTCGAGCATGATCTTATATCGATTGACGACACGTGGCGAAAGAACACCAGCGATGCGGCCGCAGCCATGCTGCGTAGTGCGGGCATCAACGTGAAACGCACGGTGATCCCCGGTGCAACCTTCTGGAATGACTGGACAAAGTACCCGCTTTCAACAACCGACTGGGCGCAGCGCCCATTGGGAGTTCAGGTGCTGGCGCTGGCTTATCGGTCAGGTGAGGCTTGGAACGAGACTGCGTTTTCCAACGAAGAGTTCGATACGCTTCTGGCCGAAGCCTTGTCTATTGCCGACGCAGATCAGCGCCGTGACGTGATGGCCAGATTGCAGAAAATCATGCAAGATGAAGGTGTAATCGTTCAACCTTACTGGCGCTCAATCTATCGGCATCACAAGCCCAACGTCATCGGTGCGGAAATGCATCCTGTGTTCGAAATTCATGTCGCGAAACTGGGTTACGCCGCCTAAAGCGCCCCGTACATGGTCGTATTTCGTTGCGTTTGGAACTGTCTGTGACGGACTAAAGTTTTTTGCGGCTTGAGAGCCGATGACCCTTTGCAGGAATGGAATCCGGGATCAATCCTAATGTTTGGGTTGCCCTGGATGCATTCTGCAGAGCAGACAGTTCGCCAATCGCCCCGCATTTAATGACATCCATGATCGGTGAATGAAGAGCCGTGGCAAACGGCGCTGTGCGGCGGTGTGGTTATCTGCTTTCACAAGGTCACCAGACGCTGTAGGCATCCCAATCTTTGACGTTTTGGGAAAGATCATGGCGCAAAATTCCACCATTTATAAAGTTGAACTTTCGGTCTCTGACATGGATCGTCATTATTATGAGACCCATAAATTGACCGTTGCCAAGCATCCTTCGGAGACGGATGAGCGGCTCATGGTGCGCATTGTCGCTTTTGCGCTGAATGCCCATGAGCATTTGGAAATGACGAAGGGCCTTTCCACGGATGACGAGCCGGACATTTGGCAGAAAAGCCTGAGCGGTGAGCTTGACGTATGGGTGGCCCTCGGGCTTCCCAGCGAGAAGGTGGTGCGTCAATCCTGTGGCAAGGCCGATAAGGTGGTCGTCTATTCTTACGGCGGAAGGACAGCCGAGATGTGGTGGGACAAGATCAAGAACAGCACCACCCGCTTCGACAACCTTCAAGTGACAAATCTTTCCGAGCAAGATACGGGCGAGTTGGCGAAATTGGCAAGTCGCACGATGAAGCTTCAGATCAACGTTCAGGACGGTGACGTCATGGTCAGTGTCGATGATAGCATCGTTTACGTTACGCCGCAAAAATGGAAGAGCACTGCCTAATTCGCGGTTGCCCCTGCAAAGACGGACTTGAGTTGCCCTGTAGTCCACACCCCCGTCAGGCTGACGGGCACAGTTGCTCACGCCATAGAAGCTTGAAACGAAAGTCACGAGCGGCATCCGCGCCGACGTTACCTTGCACTTTTACTGGCGCCGCGTAGTCGCAAAGTTTGTTTATGGACCATCTAATGTTCAGCTCAGAACATTCCGAGTGATGACCAAGCCTGTCCAGGCCGACACCGCAGTCACAACGCCACCCCAGAGCGTGTCAGCGACGACCATTGTCCAGTGCCAGTCGCGCATGATAGCATAGCTTGTGAATTCATAAGTGCCGTAGGCCATTAAACCGACCAGAAAAGCGGGCCCCAAAACACCAGTGCCATTGCGCAGGGCCGGTACTGATACCAGGCCTAATACTCCGGCGATATAGAAGAGGTAGAATGCTGCCACCGGTGCGAAGCGGATCGGCTCTGCCATCAGGGGGCCGATATGGCGTGTGAAGAGCGGCTGCATCACATAGGTCAGCATGATCGCATCAAGGATCAAGAAGACGGCGATTGTGGCGAAGTAAAGGATTGGCAGTTGCATGTGACGTTCCTTTGCGGTTGAGGATCTCCTGCTTGCATTGGCGAGAAAGCTGCTCACTCAGGTGGGGTGCAGGTCAGAGGCAAAGCGGTACTGTTCAACTTCTGTGGAGCATTATCGGTTGAGTTGTCATTTGTGGACGGCTCCTTGTTTCAAGGGTTGCTCTCGGATCGCATTCTGTCTGTCACAATCATATGTGATTGGCTGTAGC
>NZ_JAWOAN010000231.1:0-13906 GCF_046498525.1 Yoonia sp. | reverse complement strand
TACCATTACAATTTCAGCAGTTAACGACGAAGAAACCATCGCACTTTCCGGAGGCCCTTTTATCGAAGGAGCTGAAGACGGTGAAATCATTACAGCTACGTTGTCCACGGCATATCTTTTTAACCAGCGAATTGAAATTCCTATTCCGCTGTTTGCATCAGGCAGACCGGCAAGCGAAGTCAGGAGCGAAGCTGCAAGAATGCAGCGGATCGAGGATAGGTTTCTTAAGGTGCTGCGCTCGCCTGACGCACATGCGCGGGTGCAGATCATGACCTTGGCACAGTTCATCGAGGCTCCTATGGACGTGCTCCAGACGATTATCGACGAAATCGCGGGCCATCGCGGCACTGCGTTGAAAGAAGTGCCCAAGATGCCTGATCTGACCGGGCTGCCCGATTTTCTGCAAGACCTTAAAAATCAAGGGATGCATCCGTTCCTGACCGGAGACATCCCGGTTGGCAACGCGCGGCCAGCAAAACCGGCCCCGCGTCGCAAGCCATATGTGATCAGCGGGAAATGAGCAGGTTTCATTCTTTTATCTTGCTGGCTGAAATGCGGACTGGCTCTAACCTGCTGGAGGCCAACATCAACAAGCTTGGTGGGGTTAGCTGCCATGGCGAGGCGTTCAATCCATCATTTGTGGCTTATCCGAAAGTTGATGAACTACTCGGCGTGGACCGCGAGACCCGAGAGAAAGATCCGCATGTACTTTTGAGCAAGATCAGGGAAAGCGACGAACTGGCAGGTTTTCGGTTTTTCCACGACCATGACCCGCGCATTCTGAACACCTGTATTGATGATCCGCTTTGTGCCAAGATCATTCTGACGCGCAATCCGCTCGACAGTTTCATTAGCTGGAAAATTGCGCAAACGACGGGGCAGTGGAAACTGACGAATGCGACACATTCAAAGGCCACGACGATCACGTTTGATCCTGCCGCCTTTGAAACCCACCTCGAAACGATTCAGGCGTTCCAGATTCGTGTTCACCGCGCCTTGCAGATCAGCGGGCAGACAGCGTTTTACATCAATTATGATGATCTTCGGGATGTGGATGTTTTGAACGGTTTGGCGCAATTCCTCGGGGTGGAAGCGCGTCTTTCAAATGTGAACAGGAAGCTCAAGAAGCAGAATCCGGAGCCGCTGGAACAAAAGGTGGAAAACTACGCCGAGATGAAAGCGGCGCTTGCCCGGCTTGATCGGTTCGACCTGACGCAAACCCCGAATTTCGAACCCAATCGCGGCCCTGCGATTCCCACCTACATTGCCGCTCCAAAGTGTGGCTTGGTCTATATGCCATTGCGGTCCGGGCCTGATCGGGCTGTGCGAAAGTGGTTGGCCGATATCGACGGTGCACAGACCAGCGCGTTGATAGAAAATTTCACGCAAAAATCCTTGCGTGCCTGGCAGGACGCGCATCGACCGCATCGTAGCTTTGCGGTCTTGCGCCATCCTCTGGCGCGCGCCCATGCTGCGTTTTGTGACAGGATATTACTTAATGGCCCGCAGAACGTTCCGGAAATTCGCGCCAATCTGATAAGGGTTCACAAATTGAAAATCCCCGAACGGGCACCGGATTTATATGATCAATCGGGCTATACGCACCAGGATCACAAGCAGGCTTTTCTGGGGTTCTTGCGGTTCCTCAAGACCAATCTTTCAGGGCAAACAAGTATTCGGGTTGATCCGTCATGGGCAAGTCAACTTAACCTCTTGCAAGGAATGGCGCAATTTGCAGTGCCCGATCTTGTGCTGCGAGAGGACAGACTGGCGGATGATTTCCGAAATCTTGCGCGGCAGATGGGCATCAATGATTCACCTGCGCTGGGCGACACGGCGCACAGATGGCAAGCGAGACTGGACGCGATTTACGATCAATCCCTCGAAGATGCTGTACGCAACGCATATGCGCGCGATTATACAAGTTTCGGATTTGAAAACTGGGCTTAAGCGGCCTGAGACGCTTCAACCTCAGTCAGAATCGTATGCAGGGTGTTTGCATCGCTATTGGCGCGTAGCTTGGTGCAGATTGCGTTGTTGCGCAGCGTTCTGGACACCAGTGCAAGGGCCTTGAGGTGATCGACACCTGCATCCTGGGGTGCAATCAGGGCAAAGACCAAATCGACAGGCTGGCGGTCCACCGCGTCAAAGTCCAAGGGTTTTTCCAGACGCAGGAACAGGCCAACCACTTTGTCTGCTTGGGGCATGCGTGCATGGGGAAGGGCAATACCCTGCCCCACGCCTGTCGGCCCAAGGTTCTCGCGATCAATCAATGCGTCGATGACGTCGACAGCATTCAAACCATAGCTTGCCTCGGCAAGCTCCCCAAGATCATGAAAGAGGCGCTTCTTGCTTGTGCAAGAAGCAATAGATTTTACCGCATCGGCTTTCAGAATGGTGCCAAGTTGCATTGATTGCGTCTCTCATCTGGTGATTTGGTCTACCCCAAGCTGCGCGGGTCGATCCAGCCAATGTTTCCGTCGTCGCGTCGGTAAACGACGTTCACTCCGTTATGCTTCTCGTTCCGGAAGACCAACAAAGGAGCGCCCGCCAGTTCCATCTGCATGACCGCTTCTCCAACCGATAGCGACGGAATTTTCGTTTCCATCTCGGCCACGATAACCGGGCTTGCAGTGTCCTGTTCACCCTCGTCGGTCTCTTCTCTATATTCGAGGATATATGACCCGGCGTCTGAAAGTTCAACAGGTTGCGACCTCTCCTTGTGGTGGTCTTTCAGGCGCCGTTTGTAGCGACGCAACTGCTTGTCCATCTTCTCGGAGCTTGCGTCAAAAGCAGCGTAAATCTCGGTGGCTTTGCCTGTTGCTTGGGCATTCAGACCCGTCGACAGATGCACAACAGATTCGCAGACATATTCGTGGCCAGTCTTTGAAAATACCACATAGGCTTCGGTCGGTCGTCCTGCATACTTGCCAAGGATGCCGTCCAATTCGGTCTGCACATGAGTTTGCAGAGCTGCGCCAATGTCAATTTGCTTTCCGCTGATTTGGTAACGCATCTTTTGTCCTTTATTCGGTAATGACAGTGGTTGGATTCGGGCCCAAGTGCGGGCTGGTACCAAGCGACGTCATGAGTGTGGATAATGATAACGCCCCGATATTGTTGTCGTTATCCGCATGGACCGGCAACTTGCCAGCCTATATGCGGGGAAAGTGAACGGGTCTGTCATCTGTTATATTTGGCTATGAAACCCGTCTGGTTGTCAATGACGCAGTGGTTAACGCAGCAAAAGAATCAATTCACGCGGAAGTTGTTGCCAAGGTAGACGCGACGCACGTTTTCATCTTGGACTACCTCGTTTGTGGTGCCGTTCATCAGTACTTTGCCATCGTGCAGAATATAGGCCCTGTCCACGATCTGAAGAGTTTCCTGCACATTGTGATCGGTGATTAGCACCCCGATTCCGCGGTTCTTGAGGTCGGCCACCAAGTGTCGGATTTCACCTACGGCGATCGGGTCGACTCCGGCGAAAGGTTCGTCAAGTAGAACATACTTAGGCCCGGCCGCAAGACAGCGTGCGATCTCGACCCTGCGGCGCTCTCCCCCCGAAAGCGCCATCGCAGAAGCACGGCGCAGATGCTCGATTGAAAATTCAGAAAGCAGTTCTTCCAACCGCTCTTTTTGGCGATGCCTGTCCGGAACCGCAATTTCGAGGATCGACATAATGTTGTCTTCGACCGACATGCCCCGAAAGATCGACATTTCTTGCGGCAGATATCCGATTCCCAATTGCGCACGGCGATACATCGGGAGCGTCGTCACATCGCGGCCATCGATGATAACCCGCCCGCCTTCCGGCGTGACAAGCCCCGCGATGGAATAGAAACACGTCGTCTTGCCAGACCCGTTCGGCCCCAAAAGCGCTACAACCTCGCCACGGGCAAGGTCGATGCTCACGTCGCGGATGACCGGCCTCTTGCGGTAGCTCTTGCGCAGATTAATGATATGTAGGCCGACATCACCCTCTTGGACTGACAGTTGAGGCGCGTCCTGCATCAGTTATCGCCTTGCTGCAGTACAGTACGCACACGCCCTTCCATCGATGCCGTTCCGTCGGTGACGTTGATCGTCATCTGGCCAGCAGAAATGGCGCTTGGGCCTTGTGTCAGCAAAACGTCGCCGGTCAGAACCAAAAGGCCAGACTTGATGTCATAATCGGCGTTCTGCGCCTCGGCTGCTTCATCAGCCGTGACGAAGGTCACACCTCCGGATGCGATCAGCCGTGTGATTTCAGAGGTGTCGGTGCCGTAAATGACCGTGACCTGATCGGCAGTCAGGCGTAAATCGCCCTGCGCGATGATCACATTTCCATCAAAAACGGCGCTGCCGCTTTCCTGAGCGACGGTAAGGCTGTCTGCCGTCACTTCGATCGCCGCAGAGGTATCCACTTCAATCCCGCCAAGTTCGACATTTGTCTGCGCGCTGGCGAACCCGGCAGCCGCAACAAGAAGTGATACCCAAAGAGTGATCAATCGGAGCATTTGTGCGGTTTCCTTTGTCACGGGGTTTGCGGCGTGTATAGCAGGCGCACGCCCTCAGTGAAAAGCATCTCCTGAGATATGTCCTCTGATGCCATCTGAAATGTGACTTTGCCAGCGGTCAGTTGCCCGAAAGGGGCACGTATTTCCAAGAGCCCATCGGTAGTCACCAGCCCTGTTTCCAGATTTGCAATAAGCCCGTTCGTCTCCATTTCATATCCGCTGGAGGTGACCAGACGGGCAAGGCCAAGAAAGCGGGCAATACGCGCACGGCCGTCAATTTCGCCAAGCGTGGCAGTTATTTCGATAGTGCTGCCATCGGCATTGTCCATGCGCAGCCGCATGTCATCGACCATGACCGTATCGGGGCGCGTCTTGTCTGGGCGCGCTGTATCGGCAGAGATCACGACAACCGCCCCCTCATCGGTCACACCCGAAAACTCGGGCGCCGAAACACGTTGTTCGCGCGCGATGGCTTCGGCCTCTTCGAGGGCGATCTCGTTGGGCTCCGTGGTAGACCGTGCAAGCAGAAAAAGGGTCGACAATAGCCCCAATGCGCAAAGCGGGAGGATGATCTTGGCCCACCCAACGATTTGCGAATAAAGATTGTCGGCGGGGCCCACAGCTAAACGATTCCGGCGCGCAGGCAGTCGTGAATATGAAGAAAGCCGGCGGCTTGGCCCGCACCTGCGGGATCAACGGCAAACAGACAGGTGATCTTTTTGTCGTTCATCAGGGCCACGGCTTCTTCGGCCAATGCGTTTGGTGCGACAGTCGTCGGGCCTGCGGTCATGACCTCGCTCGCGGTGTGATCCAACAGGCCTGACATATGGCGCCGCAAATCGCCGTCCGTCACAATTCCGATCAGGCGTCCATTTGCGTCTGTCACGCCGACCACGCCGAAACCCTTCCGGCTGATCACCAAGAGCGCTTCGCTCATCGCGGTGTCGGCAGACACCAGCGGGACGGCAGTTTCGATATGCATCAGATCCGATACTTTTGACAGTTGCGCGCCCAGTTTTCCGCCCGGGTGAAATTCGCGAAAGTTTTCCGGTGTGAAATCGCGGTGTTCCATCAAGGCGACGGCAAGGGCATCACCCAAGGCCAGTGTCATCGTGGTCGAGGTTGTCGGAACCACGCCGGTACCGCAAGCTTCGCCCAGATTGGGCAGAACGATTGCAACGTCGGCGCGCTGCAAGAGTGTGCTTTTGGGTTTGCTTGCGACGCCAATCATCGGAATACCGAAACGCCGTGTATAGGCGACAAGATCGGCCAGTTCGGGTGTCTCACCTGAATTGGACAGGACCAGCACGACATCGCCGCGCGTCATCATGCCGAGATCACCATGGCTTGCCTCGGCTGGATGCACGAAATGAGCGGGGGTTCCAGTACTGGCGAATGTCGCGGCAATCTTGCGTGCGATATGGCCGGATTTGCCCATGCCGGTCACAATGACCCGCCCAGTGGCGTTCAAAAGCAGGTTGATCGCCTCGCCAAAGCTGTCGTCCAGTTGATCCGACAAGACCATCAATGCGTCAGCTTCCTGGGTGATGACCCGCTTTGCGGCCAGCAGGAATTTTGCGTGATCCGACATCAATGCGCGAAGATATCAATGTCCGGCCACCCGGCCAGATCAAGTTTTGCGCGTGTGGGCAGGAAATCGAAACAGGATTGCGCAATCTCCATGCGGTCCTCACGGGCAAGCAGAATATCGAATTTGTCCTTCAACTGATGCAGGTAAAGGACATCGGACGCGGCATAATCAAGCTGCGCATCGGTCAGGCTGGGTGCGCCCCAGTCGCTTTGCTGTTGATGCTTCGAGATATCCACGCCGATCATGTCCTGCAGCAATACCTTCAGGCCGTGGCGGTCTGTGTAGGTGCGGACCAGTTTCGATGCGATCTTTGTGCAATAGACCGGTGCCGTCAGCGCACCAAAGGCATTCAGCAATGCTGCAATATCAAACCGGCCAAAATGAAAGAGCTTCAGCACATCGGGATTTTCCAGCATCCTGCAAAGGTTCGGTGCCCCTGTTTGCCCTTGCGCGACCTGAACAAGGTGGCAATCGCCGTCACCCCCCGACATCTGGATCAGGCAAAGCCGGTCGCGATGCGGGTTCAACCCCATCGTTTCGCAGTCAATTGCCACAACAGGGCCAAGGTCCAGCCCGTCGGGCAGATCATTCTGGTAGAGGTGATTGGCCATGCGTTGCCCTTTTCTGGTCAGCCTTACCTGCCCCAGATACGGTTTGTCCGCCTGATCCTCAAGTGGGTCACGCGAAACGTGTAGTGTCAGGGCCAGCATGCAACTGTTCTTTGGCATGCATTTCAAGCCAGATTGTGAATTCGGCGGCTGGCATGGGCCTTCCAAAACCATAACCCTGCCCGATGCGGCAGCCACGATCATTAAGGTACACTGCCTGCAAGTTCTCTTCGACACCCTCGGCCACGACGTGAAGGCCCAATTCAGCCGCAAGCGCAAGAATTGCGCGCACGACGCTGTCAGCGGCTTGATCCGGCAAGGGCGCTATCAGTGATCGGTCAAGCTTGATACCGGCCAGAGGAAGTTGGGTAAGCTTGGAAAGAGAGGCGTAACCTGTCCCGAAATCATCAAGTTCAAGCGCGATACCGCAATCGGCGAGGCTGTCGATATTGATGGCCGCAATATCATCTTTCCCCCTGATCAGTGTCGTCTCCAACACCTCAACAATCACCTGATCGCTTTCAAGGCCAGAGCGCTGCAGCGACAGCAGGAAACGCTCAAGCAGGTATGGATCGGAAATCGTGTCCGGCGCGGCATTCAGCGATATGACAGGACGCCAGATACCGGAGGTTTCCCAGTTCTTGGCGTGATCCATCGCAGAACGCCAGATTGCATGATCAAGATCGACCATAAGTCCTGCATTCTCTGCGGCAGGCAGAAAGATATCGGGCGTCAGTAGTCCCTGTGTCGGATGACGCCAACGCGCGAGCACTTCCGCGCCGTGCAGCCGGCCGTCGCAAAGGCGCACCTGCGGTTGAAACCATGGTTCGATTTCGCCGTTGTGGATGGCATCCATCAGATCGAGTTGCAGTTGCTGCATCATGCTCAAGTCGTCACGCAGATGCTGGGTAAAGGCTTGTATGCGGTTCCCGCCTGCGCTCTTTGCATACTTCAGTGCGATTTCGGCATCGGCGAGGATATCCAATGGTTGTTTGGTGCCGTCACCGACGCTCAGGTAACCGATGCTGGCGTTGATCGGTATCCGCCGACCTTTGATGACGAAAGGATCCTGAAAAGATGCGGATATGCGTTCGACAAGATATCGTGTCGGTTCGCTGGAAATGAGGGCAAATTCGTCTCCGCCGACGTGCGCGACAAGATGTTCGTAATCAACACAGTTCTTGAGCGCGCGGCTGACGGCGATCAACAACGTGTCACCGTAGTCATGGCCAATCGTGTCATTCACCGACTTGAAGTCATCAAGGCCCACCAAAAACAGGCTCCATTCATCGCTGCTCTTGATGGAAATCGTGCTTGTCAGGTACTCCGTCAGTGACCTGCGATTGGGTAGTCCGGTCAATTGGTGATGCCTGACGGTATGCTCCAGCTGACGGTTCATTTCTTTCAATCGGGTTTGTGATGCCCGCAATTCACTTGTTGTTCGGCGCATGGCGTTCAGGCTTGATTGCACGGACCTTTGGGCTGGAAGAAAGATAAACAGCGCCTCAGCAAGAAGAACAAGGCCGGACGCGGCAAGCATTGCGTGCTGCGCCGTTTTGAAGTGCACGGCTTCCGCTTCGATCTGCCTAGCGACAAGCGTGGCTGTCTGGAGCAGTTCTGCCTTCAATCCGCCCGGATCATGGATGTGGCGAATACGCAAGTTGAGCGCCCGGCGCACATCGGGAGGTGCACCGGAAAACTGCTTTGCAACCGTCAGAAATTCGCGCGCACGTTGGTGCAAACCCGCCGTTTCGCCGAAAAAATGGTCATAGAGAGTGTCAGAGCGGATCTGGGTCGCCAGTATATCCGCGTAAACGGTTTCAAACCGGGTTACGGCCTTGTCGAAATCGCTGAAATCGGGTGCGGGTGCATTGGTGAGATCATCAGATATTGCCACGATATCTTGTGTGGACACGACGAGTTCGTTGCTTTTGACAATATCAGCGGCCGCCAGAAGCCCCCGCTCTACCATGGTGCGGTTCAGCAAATAAGTTGCCACGATCAGGCAAAGGATAATCACCAAAGCAGAGCAATAGTGCAGCCACAGCCTGTCCGGCTTGCGCAACAAGGGGCGATCTGGAGGCTGTACGGCCTGATTTCGGTTTGCGGGCATTGATGATTCCTGCAGCTATTCCGCTGGAGTATGACCCGAGATTGATTAAGGGAGCGTTGAGCAAAAACGACTTAAATTGCGGATATCTGGCTCTGACCGGCTTGCCGGTTCTGTCGAAAAACCGAGCCGTTGGAAATCGCTACGCGATCAAAGGTTCGCCGCAAGCTGGTGGTAAAGTGCGGTAAAATCATCGCGCACCAAGACGGGTGCCCGCAACCTGATGTGCAAGCTGTCCACCAATGCGGGGTCTTGCTTGCCAAAATACCGATCCGCTTCTGCCCGGGTGAAGCCCGCGATCTGGATTGCCTCCAGCCATGCCGAAAGCTTGTCGGCCTTCTTGATCTGTTTTTTCACTGCGACGGGAATTTGGGCCGGCAGGCCGAAGCGCAAATGAATGGCCGCAGTCAAACGGTCGTCCAACTCGCCATAACCGGGGCCGACTGCCGCCTTCACCGGGCTGATCATGTCCCCGATCACGTATTCGGGCGCATCATGCAGCAGGGCGGCAAGCTGCCATTTGACAGGGGCGTTTGGCTGCTGGTGTCCGAAAATTTCCGTGACCAAAAGCGAGTGCTCGGCCACGGAATACGCAAAGTCACCCTTGGTCTGCCCGTTCCAGCGCGCCACGAAGGCAAGGCCGTGGGCGATATCTTCGATCTCGATATCCACAGGTGTCGGATCAAGCAGGTCCAGACGGCGACCTGACAGCATCCGTTGCCAGGCTCGGGGTTGGGCTTTGGGCATGGTGGCTCCGCTTCATTTGCCTGTCTGACATAGATTGGTGAGCCGCGGTCGTAAACCTTGCAGCGGCGGTGAGGCGGTTGCGTTTCCATCGCTGAGTTACGCAATTAAGCCTTCGCCAGTGATTGCCTGATAGACGCGACATTGCCGCCATTGTGGCAAGGCAAAAGCCCTGCTATCAGCGGCACAAATCGATTAATCGCCCGCCGAGGAGGCAGTAATGAAAGACTATATCGTCAAGGACATCACCCTTGCAGATTTTGGCCGCAAAGAGCTGGATATCGCCGAAACTGAAATGCCGGGCCTGATGGCGCTGCGTGAAGAATACGGTGACAAACAGCCGCTCAAAGGTGCGCGGATCGTGGGTTCGCTGCACATGACCATCCAGACTGCAGTTTTGATTGAAACACTGACAGTTTTGGGTGCCGATGTACGCTGGGCGTCTTGCAATATCTTCTCAACCCAAGACCACGCGGCAGCGGCCATTGCCGCCGGCGGTACGCCGGTCTTTGCAATCAAGGGTCAGTCGCTGGAAGAGCATTGGGATTATCTTGATAAATCCTTCATGTTCCCCGAAGGCCCGAACATGATTTTGGATGATGGTGGCGATGCGACGCTCTATGTCTTGTTGGGCGCCCGCGCAGAAGCGGGTGAAGAGATCATTCCCGTCCCCCAGTCCGAAGAAGAAGCCGTGATCAAGGCGCAGATTGCCAAGCGTATGGCCGCCAGCCCCGGTTGGTTCACAAAGACACGCGACGCGATCAAAGGCGTCTCCGAGGAAACGACGACAGGCGTACACCGCCTTTATGATCTGCACAAGAACGGCCAACTGCCGTTCCCTGCAATCAACGTGAACGACAGTGTCACCAAGTCGAAGTTCGACAACAAATACGGTTGCAAGGAATCGCTGGTCGATGGCATCCGCCGCGCGACAGACACGATGATGGCTGGCAAGGTCGCAGTTGTGTGTGGTTACGGCGATGTAGGCAAAGGTTCGGCAGCGTCACTGGCCGGTGCTGGTGCACGTGTGAAAGTGACCGAGGTCGACCCGATTTGCGCGTTGCAGGCGGCGATGGACGGTTTCGAGGTCGTCGTGCTTGAGGATGTGCTGGACAGCGCCGATATTTTCATCACCACAACTGGCAACAAGGACGTTATCCGGATCGAGCATATGCGCGAGATGAAGGATATGGCGATTGTCGGCAACATCGGCCACTTCGACAACGAAATTCAGGTCGCTGCGCTGAAGAACCACAAATGGACCAACATCAAAGAACAGGTCGACATGATCGAGATGCCTTCGGGCAACCGCCTGATCCTGTTGTCCGAAGGCCGATTGCTTAACCTTGGCAACGCCACTGGCCACCCGTCGTTCGTGATGTCTGCATCATTCACCAATCAGGTGCTGGCGCAGATGGAGCTTTGGAATAACGGCGACGCTTATGAAGTCGGCGTGCATATCCTGCCCAAGCGTCTGGATGAAAAGGTTGCGCGTCTGCACCTTGCTCGTATCGGTGTAAAGCTGACCGAGTTGAAGAAAGAGCAGGCGGATTATATCGGCGTCACCGTCGAAGGCCCGTTCAAGCCAGAGCACTACCGATACTAAGCGCCGATGCGGCATGGGCGACGTCATCAGATGGCGCGGCAGGCCGCTGACGAACAGCGCAAGAAACGAGAACGCAGCGGTGCCGTGGCAAATGGCGTCGCTGCGTTTTTCTTTGTGGGTGTGCTGGCCTTTGCGGGCTATCAACTGATCGTACATCCTCAGACGCCGCTTCCGCGTGAATGGAACCCGACAGAGCCACTGCGTATCAGTGACCCCGTAAATCTGCTGACGGGATGGAAGCTGAACCGCGCTGCGGCATCACAAGAACAGTGCTTGTTTACCTTGGATGGCTTCGCCGACCTGCAACCGCGCGTACCTCTGGAGGAAACTGAACAATGCTTTATCCGGGACCGCGTTGATCTGCGCGCAGTTGGACAATCACGCTTGGCACCCATTGAAACGCGTTGCGCCATAGCGTTGCGGCTTGCCATGTGGGAGCGCCATAGCGTGCAACCTGCGGCTGCTGAATTTCTGGGGTCATCAGTCAGCACCATTGATCATATCGGCAGCTACAACTGCCGTTTGATGCGTACCGCCAATGGCTCTTCCATGCGCATGAGCACACATGCCACGGCAGATGCCATTGATATTGCGGGGTTCGGGTTAGCTGACGGCACCCGTGTGCGGCTGCTGTCCGATTGGGAACACAGCGGTCCGAAAGGCGCGTTTTTGCGCGCGGTGCGGGATGGCGCCTGCGACTGGTTCAGCCTGACACTCTCACCAGACTACAACCGCTTGCATGCGGATCATTTTCATCTGCAATCGCGCGGTTGGGGCCTTTGCCGATAGAGAAAGGGGAATGCCGCAGTTCAGCGACCGCGCCCCGTATTGTCGTGAACATCCAATTTCCCTTAGAAATTGAATGAGACACGCGCCTTGAAGGTGGTGACGCCCACATCGAGACTGCTGTCGTTGTAATCGTCAAAATCATGGTAAAGCAATTCTGCGCCAAGAACCGCGTTCCCCATCAGCTTGGCATCATAGCCCACGCCGATGAAATAGCCGTTATCATCGCCAAGTTCCGGCGAAGTGGCCCAGACAATACCGGCGGCACCATAAACCAGACCAGCCGTCAGATCAGAGCCGAGGCGCCCTTTCAGGCGGGTGGTGGAGTCGACTTCGACGGCACCGTTGCCAATGTCATATTCGGTCGTGTCATAGTCAATTTCGCCACCATAGACCACGGCACCATTTTGCACATTATAACCTGCGAACATCCCATAAGAAGGGCCATCGCCATCCAGTGGAGCACCATCCACATCAATATCGGAAGCGCCGATCTGGAAGCCCGCATAGGGTCCTGTCCAATCTTGCGCAAACGCGCTGGCTGGCACAACAGTGAGAATCGCGGCGATCAGAAAATTCTTCAAAGCCATAACCAAGACCTTTTGTCTGCTTTTGATAAGGACGGCCCCCGAAGGAGGAACCGCTTGATATAGAGATTTAGAGAACGGTTCACCCAGGTGGTTGATAAAAATCAAAGTGCAGCACCCGAAACGGCAAATTATTGTTGCATGTTGGCTTTCTTCAGAAATTGAAGCCGACACGCAGTCTCATCGTTAGTCACCTCGACGTTCAGCGCATCATCGTTGAATACATGATACAACACTTCGGCACCGGCAATCAGATTGGTGTCAAACTTCATATCATATCCAGCCCCAACCAGATAGCCGACGCCGTCTTCAACTGCCACAATCGCTCGATGAAGATATTATCGAGATAGCGACCGCGCCCGTCCACGCAGATTTTGATCTTGGCGCCGGTCGATGTAGTGATCCAGGTAGACCCCGTGAACTGCGATCCTTGAACGCACTTCTGGGTGTCACGCAGCCATTTGAGCCTGATAGATTTGTTTGTGATGGCGCGCGATGATGTTGAAAACTTCACGTGCGATGTATCGTTTCAAGCATCGGATAGCTTGCAGTTTTGCCGGATCACTTCAGTCCGGATCCGGTTTTCAGATGCTGGAGTACGATCGAATGTCGTTGGCTGCGCAAGAGCAAGAACTGCATACGACGACGCGCATGACGCAGACGTAAAGATCTGAAACTACGCCAGTCGGTGATTGCTTTATAGCGTCACAGGTTCCAAGGTTATGTGACTAGAACTGTTAGGATAAAGACACTTTGCAACCTCTCATGATTTCAGGGCACGGAAGACTGATCCTATGATGCAACAAAGCGCGTCGGACGACTTCGTGATCGCGACTGGTCGGCAGTGGTCGGTGCGCCATTTCATCGGATGGTCCGCCCATGATCTCAAGAACGCGCTTCGCACACGGCTGCTAAAAGAACATGGCCTCGAATTGCCTGTCTCCCTCGAGGGTTGAATAATGCGCAGGATTTTTGTCGCCGGTCACCGCGGTATGGTCGGAGGTGCGATCCTTCGGCAACTCGAGGCGCGCGGCGGGAGCGATATTGTCACTCGCACACGTGCCGATCTTGACCTCACCGATCAGGCCGCTGTTTGCGCATTCATGCGTGAAGAACAGCCAGATGCCGTGATCCTCGCGGCGGCTAAAGTGGGAGGTATTCATGCCAACAATACCTTCCCTGCCGACTTTATTTACGCAAACCTGATGATTGAAGCGAATGTAATTCATCAGGCTTTTGAGGCCGGTGTCACAAAGCTCCTGCAATTGGGGTCGTCCTGTATCTATCCGCGCAGCGCCCCTCAGCCCATGCGAGAGGACGCCTTGCTGACAGGTGTTTTGGAACCCACAAACGAGCCCTACGCCATTGCCAAGAT
>NZ_JAWOAN010000060.1:0-2773 GCF_046498525.1 Yoonia sp. | reverse complement strand
GCTTGAAATACCCAAGCGCCATCATCGCGCAATGTTCGTGAGGCTTGCCCGGACTGGTGCAGATGATTGAGGTGGGCGACCGCCTCGACCAGTGCCAGCCCGTATTCGCCTTGGCTGATCTTGCGTTTAAACAACGGCATGAAGCATTCGCCAGCCGCACGCGGTTCGATCAGATGCGCCCGAAGCCGACTGAGCGCGCCATGGTGGTTTTCGATCAGTTGGGTCAGCCGTGTGGGCAGGCCGGTGAAGGGCAGCTTATGCCCGCCAAGCACAAGTTGGCCGGGTTCTGCGAAGGCTTGAAATTTCTCGCAGGATCGCAGCCAGTCGGTGACCGGATCGGCATCCGGTTCTGTTGGATAGACCCCGAGGTTCGGACTGATTGACGGCAAGATCTGGTCGCCGCTGATGACGAGGTTGTCGTCCCGGCTCCAGAATGTTGCTTGTTCGGGGGCGTGGCCATCACCCATGCGAATAACCCATGAGCGGCCACCCATATTGATCGTTTCGCTGTCGATTAGCCGGGTATAGCCAAGGGGCAGGGGTGCCACGCAATCGGCAAAGTTGAAGGGGCGCTCGGATTTGCGGCGTTCCTGTTCGGCGGGGTCCATGCCTGCACGACGGTAGAAGGCGAGCGTTTCCGCGTTGGGTTTATCCTGCTCATCCAGCGTCAGCATCCGCGCCATCAGCCAGCCGGTGCGGGGCATTGCCAATGTTGCGCCTTGCTGGATGAACCATGCAGCCAGCCCGACATGATCGGGGTGGTGGTGGGTCGCGATCACGCGGGAGACGGGTTTGCCCTGCAATGGTCCTTCCAGCAGCTTTTCCCAAATTGCACGGCTGCGCTTGGAGGCAAAGCCGGTGTCGATCACCGTCCAACTGCCGCCATCATCCAGCGCGTAGACATTCACATGATCCAGCGCCATGGGCAGCGGCAGCCGCATCCACAAAACACCGGGTGCAACTGTGATCGCCTCGCCCTCTTTGGGTGGCTGGGGGAAAGGATAGCGGATGCCGCTTTGATCGTCCGGCATCAGGCGGCGAGGTCGTCTGCGGATATGGCCATGAGATCGTCTGCCCCTTCGCGTGCGTGTGCCAGAAGGCCCACATGTTCGGGCAACATACGCTTGATATAGAAGGTTGCAAGGCGGGCGCGGCTGGCATTGCCGTTGACTGCACTTGCCAGATGGGCATGACCGCCAAGGACGCGCGCGAAGGCCCGCAGATAGGGCACGGCTCCTGCAAAGCGGTTGTTCAGGTCATCCTGCGCAACCAGCCACTCCGTGGTTTCACGCAGGCTTTCGGCGGATTGCCAGACGGCTTCGGCCAGATCGGGGTGTGTTGCCCTGGCCGCTTCTGCGCCTTGTTCGATTTCTTCCAGCAGCCGGAAGGCCGCTTCGCCCCCGTCCATCAGCTTGCGCGCCACAAGGTCCATAGCCTGAATACCGTTTGTGCCTTCATAGATGGTCGAAACGCGGACATCGCGGGCATATTGGGCAGCACCGGTTTCTTCGATAAAGCCCATGCCGCCGTGCACCTGAATGCCGGTGGCGGCAACTTCACAGCCCACATCGGT
This sequence comes from Yoonia sp., assembly GCF_046498525.1. Lineage (GTDB taxonomy): Bacteria > Pseudomonadota > Alphaproteobacteria > Rhodobacterales > Rhodobacteraceae > Yoonia. The sequence goes on along the minus strand of NZ_JAWOAN010000060.1, from coordinate 1,200 downwards.
GCCGAAGGCCTTGCTGATCGGCGTCAGGAAAGCAGCGCGCGCTTGCCAACCTGCGGCACCGGTGGCCAGCGCCATGTCGATCGCAACCGCGTTCATCAAGGTGATCGCACGGGCGGCATAGGTATCGGCCTTCATGCTGGCCAGCATCCGGCGCACGTCGGCGTGTTCGATGATCGTACCGGTGCCGGGGGCTTTGCCCTGCTTACGGTCCATGGCATAGGTCAGCGCGTGTTGCAGCGCGCCTTCGGCCACGCCGACGCCTTGGGTTGCGACGCCAAGGCGCGCGTTGTTCATCATGGTAAACATCGCGGCGATGCCGCCGTGTTCTTCACCGACAAGCCATCCTGTCGCGCCAGCGTATTCCATCACGGCAGTGGGTGATCCATGCAGGCCCATCTTGTGTTCAAGGCTGACCACGCGCAGGTCGTTTTTCTTGCCCGGGTTGCCATCGTCATCCGGTATCAGCTTGGGTACCATGAAAAGGCTGATTCCCTTGGTGCCGGGCACGCCGTCGGGCAGACGGGCCAGAACGAGGTGGCAGACGTTTTCGGTGAAATCATTGTCGGCCCAACTGATGTAGATTTTCTGGCCGGTGATTGCATAGGTGCCATCGCCATTCGGTTTGGCCTTGGTACGCAGCGCGCCGACATCGGACCCGGCCTGCGGTTCGGTCAGGTTCATCGTGCCGTTCCATTCGCCCGAGATCAGCTTGGGGATATACAGCTCTTTGATCGTACCAGAGGCGTGGTGTTCAAGAGCTTCGATCTGGCCTTGGGTCAAGAGCGGGCTGAGCTGGATCGCAAGGCACGCGCTGGCGATCATTTCATTGATGGTCGTCGTCAGGGTCATTGGAAGGCCAAGGCCGCCGACCGCTTTGCTGGCGGACATGCCGATCCATCCGCCGGTCGCGATGGCGTTGTAACCTTCGGCAAAACCGGGCGGGGTGCGCACTACTCCGTTTTCAAGGCGGGCCGGATGCAGGTCGCCGGCGCGGTTCAGGGGCGCAAGGATTTCTTCGCACATCCTGGCACCTTCGCTGAGGATCGCCTGTGTCATATCCGGTGTGGCATCGGCAAAATGGTCGGTCGCTGCGATCTGATCAAAACCGACGACATGATCCATCAAGAACTGAAAATCGCTGACAGGCGCGCGATAAGGCATTGTTCTGTCTCCAAAATGTGCAGCCGCTTGGCAAAGCAT
>NZ_JAWOAN010000005.1:0-13596 GCF_046498525.1 Yoonia sp. | reverse complement strand
ATTTCACCCCCAACTTTCTAATCCGCCTACGTACGCTTTACGCCCAGTAATTCCGAACAACGCTAACCCCCTCCGTATTACCGCGGCTGCTGGCACGGAGTTAGCCGGGGTTTCTTTACCAGGTACTGTCATTATCATCCCTGGCGAAAGAGCTTTACGACCCTAAGGCCTTCGTCACTCACGCGGCATGGCTAGATCAGGCTTGCGCCCATTGTCTAAGATTCCCCACTGCTGCCTCCCGTAGGAGTCTGGGCCGTGTCTCAGTCCCAGTGTTGCTGATCATCCTCTCAAACCAGCTATTGATCGTAGACTTGGTAGGCCATTACCCCACCAACTATCTAATCAAACGCGGGCCAATCCTTCTCCGATAAATCTTTCCCCCGAAGGGCGTATACGGTATTACTCTCAGTTTCCCGAGGCTATTCCGTAGAAAAGGGTATGTTCCCACGCGTTACTAACCCGTCCGCCGCTCACTCCGAAGAGTGCGCTCGACTTGCATGTGTTAGGCCTGCCGCCAGCGTTCGTTCTGAGCCAGGATCAAACTCTCAAGTTGAAAGCATCTTGCGATGCCGTCCTTGACGTTCGAACCTCTGCACATCACCACTTGGCCTTACTGAAACCAAATGGCGTTTTCTCTGTTTGTTGTGCTTCAGTAACCAAAGTTACCAGAAGCCGACAAACAGTGAAGCTGACACTCTATCATCGAACCGAAGTCCTAAGAGCGTTGATATACAGACGTCTGATCCATCGAACTGAACCAAACCGCCCACATATCTCTTCAGATATATCAATTTCAAACAGCGTCGAGACAAAAAGAAACAAGATGCGCCCTAAACTCGTGGCGCGCCCCGCCTGCAATATCTCTGTTTTTTCTCTCGCACCTCGTTGCCGCCTTCCGCGTTTCCGCTTCCGTCCGGCCCGTCTGGCGCCCCGTCGGTACTCGTTAGCCCCGCCGGTGAGGGGGGTTCTACGGTTAGTCGCCGATACCCGCAAGTGCTTTTTTCAAGAAACTTGCATTTTTTGTGACAAGCATAATTTATCTATTGTTTTTAGTATCTTGAAGTATTTTCATCGCATCGGCTATCGGCAAGGTCGCATTTTCCTTGGGCAGAATGAAAACAGAACACACCAGATTTTGGGTTATCCACAGAGTCTGCCACAAGTCTCTTGCAGACTCACACCCTCACGAACGGGAAAAACCACCTGAATCGGAGCGATTCACACTTTGTTAAGTAATTCACTCTTCACTGAACGGAGTGATTCATTGTGATTCACCTCCTCAAAACGCAAAGACCCGGCAGTTTTGCTGCCGGGTCGGTGAAACAATCAGGTGATTTGCCCTACGCGAGCTGCCTTTTACGGACCACGACAAGATAACGAGTCGCGATAAGCCCCAAAATCACTCCCAGATAGATGATGGGCTCCAGCTGGAAGCCCTTTACGAGCCACAGATAGTGGAGAGCCCCCAGAATCGCCGCCGGATACGTCAGCTTGTGCAGTTTACGCCACGCGCCAGCACCCATTTTGCGGACGGCCCGGTTGTTCGAGGTGATAGCCAGCGGGATCAGCATCAGAAACGATGCCATTCCGACCGTCACATAGGGGCGCTTTACGATCTCCTCCCAGACGCGGCTGATACTTTGGACATCCAGAATCGCAAAGACCAGAAAATGCGCCAGTACATAGAAGAATGTCGTCACCCCTATCGCCCGCCGGAACTTGATCAGGTTCACGCCTGTCCAGTTGCGCAGGGGCGTCACCGACAAACCGGCGACCATGAGTATAAGGGCGACTTCACCATACGCACGTTCCAGAACATTGATCGGCTCGACGAGATAAGGACCGATCTGGTTCAAGGCGCGCCAGAACTCCCAGACGGCGTAAATGGCGCCGATTATATATATCGTCCACGCTGGAAGCCGACGGAGCGCCCCGTTCAATGTCTGTGGGACCTCCATGCTAGATATCCACGCTGAGATCCTGGCCGGCATAAAGTGGGGCGACTTCGGGATAACCGTTGAACATCAAAGTGTCCTGACGGGATGCAAACAGCCCCCCACCGATGCGCCGTTCGGTTGCCTGACTCCAGCGCGGATGGTCCACGTTCGGGTTCACATTACTATAGAAGCCGTATTCGCGGGCGTTGGCCTTGTTCCAGCTTGTCGGTGGTTCGCGGTCTGTCAGCGTGATGCGTACAACGGATTTGATAGACTTGAAGCCGTATTTCCACGGCACAACCAAACGGATCGGCGCGCCGTTCTGGTTATAGAGCGGCTCGTCATAGATGCCGGTCGCCATGATCGTCAGCGGGTGCATCGCCTCATCCAGACGCAGCCCCTCGACATAAGGGAAGTCCAGTACGCGGCGCTGCACGCCGATCATGTTCTCCGGCTGCACGACCGTTTCGAACGCCACATAGCGGGCTCCGGACTGCACACCCACTTTATTGAGGATGTCAGCCAACTCGATCCCGTTCCAAGGAATGACCATCGACCACGCTTCGACACAGCGGAACCGGTAGATACGGTCCTCGACCGACAATCCGACAAGCAGATCTTCCAATCCATAGTCGCCGGGGCGGTCCACCATCCCGTCAACCTTGATCGACCAAGGCGAGGTGACCAGCTTGTGCGCGTTCTGCGCCGGATCATTCTTGCCGGTGCCGAACTCGTAGTAGTTATTGTAGCTGGTGATCTCTTCCAGCGTATTGGGTTCCATGTCGCCTTGCGCAGATGCCCCGCCCGCCAGACCGATTGCACCCAAGCCGACTGTGCCTGCCAATATCTGGCGGCGGTTCAGGTAAGTTGCCTTCGGCGTGATGTCAGCCGTGCCCAGTGTGTTCGTCCAGCGATATGCCATTTGGACCTCCGTTCTTTTGCGTGTCAGAGACCATATAGCGGAAAAAGCATGAAAGTTGTCTCACGTTGCCGCCAGATCACTGAAATGTTTGATGGAAAAGACGTGTTTTATTCACGAAGACTCACGCAGGTGTGACTGGAAATGCAAAATAGGACGGGCTTAGGCGAAATCGCATTTTCGTCAAGTCGCGTCGGCAGTTTCCCCCCATGATCCAAGGTGCATCCGCCTCGTATAAAGAGTGATGCCAACGAAATGGCATTCCTTGAAATTTGGGAGATACAATATGCTACGCAGAACTTTTATCGCACTGACAACAACAGCTGCCCTGACAACATCCGCTTTTGCAGCGGGTCATTCAAAGGACATCGTAGATACCGCTATCGAAGCAGGTAGCTTCACCACGCTCGTCGCCGCTGTCGAGGCCGCAGGCTTGGTCGAAACCCTGAAGGGTGACGGTCCATTCACTGTATTCGCACCGACAGACGAAGCATTCGCCGCTCTGCCAGAAGGCACAGTTGAAGCCCTTTTGGCCGACCCAGAAGCACTTGCTGCGATCCTGACCTACCACGTTGTACCGGGCAAAGTGATGTCCACTGATCTGTCCAACAACATGATGGCAACAACAGTGAACGGTGCCGACGTGACGATCACGACCGAAGGCGGCGTGATGGTTGATGGGGCAAACGTCGTGACGCCCGACATCGAAGCATCCAACGGCGTGATCCACGTGATTGATGCCGTGATCCTGCCAGCAAGCTAAGACCTTGCGAAAGGTTTGATGAGAAAGCCCCGGCCAACGCCGGGGCTTTTTTCGTCAGGTCGCCACATAGCGGTCGCGGCGGTGATTAATCGCGATGATCACATTGATCACCACCGCACCAAGCAGCGAGTAAAGCACCAGCACCGGATCAAAGAGGAAAAACGCGATCCCAAAGAGGCACAGGTCGAAGATCAGCTGCACCCACCCTGCGCGAAACCCGGTGGTGTCCTGTATAAGCAGCGCCACGACGCCCAGACCACCCAGCGATCCATTGTGCCGAAACAACACAAGAAGCGCGACACCCGTCAGTGCACCGAATGTGACAGCTCCCAAAAGAGGATCGAGATAGGTGAATACCATCCCGTGGGGGATGATCTCGGTAAGAAGTGACAACAGCGTCACCGATATCAGTGATTTGATCGTAAATGCACGGCCAAGGCGCCGCCACGCCAGTACATAGAATGGCAGGTTCACCAGAAAAAAGACCAGACCAAAGGAATACCCGCTGAGATACGATATGATCACGGCGATCCCCGCGGTCTGTCCCGTAATCAGGCCCATCGTGGTTAGCAGATGCAAACCGATACTGGCCAGAAAAACCCCAAGCGAGATGCCTTGTAGGTCGTCGAAGAGCGAATGTGCTGGTTGGGAGGCGTGTTCTGTCATGGCTCCGTTATAGGACAGCGCACCTGACCTACAAGAACAGATTGCACGACGGTGGCGCTTCACGCACCATGTCGCGAAAAGGGGCGCCCAAAGCGCCCCTGATCTGTTTAGTGAACCACCGCATCTTCTGGCGGCTGCCGGTTGCTGGATGACATACGATCACCCACCAAGAGGCCATCAACACCGGCACTCACGTTAACCGTGTCACCATCCATGACATCACCAGCCAGAATCATCTCGGCCAGCTGGTCTTGCAACGCCCGTTGTATCACCCGTTTGAGCGGGCGCGCACCGAACACTGGGTCATAGCCTTCGTCGGCCAGCCATTTCAGCGCGGCATCATCCAGTTCAATGTGGATATTGCGCCCCGCCAGCCGTCTTTCCAGCCGTCCAAGCTGGATCGTCACGATCCCGGCCATGTCCTCGCGGGCCAGACGGTCAAAGATGATCGTCTCGTCGAGGCGGTTCAGGAACTCTGGCCGGAAGTGTGCACGCACGGCATCCATCACATCCCGCTTGGCCTGTACCGGATCGGCCCCGTCAGGCAATTGGCTCAGCGCCTGCGCCCCAAGGTTGGATGTCAGCACGATCAATGTCTGCTTGAAGTCCACGGTGCGGCCATGACCATCTGTCAGAACACCATCATCCAGAACTTGCAGCAGTATGTTGAACACATCGGGGTGCGCCTTTTCGACTTCATCGAACAGTACGACCTGATAGGGCCTGCGCCGCACGGCCTCGGTCAAGACACCGCCTTCTTCATAGCCGACATAACCCGGAGGCGCGCCGATCAAACGGGCGACCGCGTGTTTCTCCATGAATTCCGACATATCGATGCGGACCATCGCGCTGTCATCGTCAAAGAGGTACTCGGCTACGGCCTTGGTCAGTTCGGTCTTACCGACACCGGTTGGCCCAAGGAACAGGAACGACCCAAGCGGGCGGTTCTCGTCGTTCAGCCCGGCGCGGGCACGGCGCACGGCATTGGCCACGGCACGCACAGCAGTCTTTTGACCGATGACGCGTTTGCCAAGTTCCTCCTCCATGCGCAGCAGTTTGTCACGTTCGCCTTCCAGCATCTTGGACGTGGGGATTCCGGTCCAACGCTCGACGACTTCGGCGATCTGCTCGGGCCGCACGGCCTCTTCGACCATCAGATCGTCGCCGTCGGCCTCTTCTACCTGCGCGACCAGACGCTCAAGTTGAGGGATCACGCCGTAGGACAACTCACCCGCTTTGGCGAGGTTGCCCTCACGCTTGGCGATATCCAGTTCGGCACGCGCGCGATCCAGCTTTTCCTTGGCGTTGCGCGTGCTTTCCAGCTTGTCGCGCTCGGTCTGCCATTTCGCGGTCATCTCGGATGCGCGGTCCTGTAGGTCGGCCAGTTCCTTTTCCAGCTTTTCCAGACGATCCTTGGAGGCCTTGTCGTCCTCTTTCTTCAATGCCTCGGATTCGATCTGCAATTGCAGGATCTGGCGGTCCAGCGCATCCAGTTCTTCAGGCTTGCTGTCCACTTCCATGCGCAGACGGCTTGCGGCCTCATCCATCAGGTCGATGGCCTTGTCGGGCAGAAACCGGTCCGTGATATAGCGGTGTGATAGTGTGGCCGCTGCTACCAGCGCACTGTCGGAAATACGGACACCGTGGTGCAACTCGTATTTCTCTTTGATGCCGCGCAGAATACTGATGGTATCGTTGACTGTAGGTTCCTCAACCATCAGGGGCTGGAACCTGCGGGCAAGGGCCGCGTCTTTTTCGACATACTTGCGGTATTCATCCAGTGTCGTCGCACCGACGCAGTGCAACTCGCCCCGCGCAAGCGCAGGCTTGATCAGGTTGGCCGCATCCATGGCGCCGTCCGATTTACCCGCACCGACAAGCGTGTGCATTTCGTCGATGAACAGGATGATCTCACCGGCAGCGGCTTCGATCTCTTTCAGAACCGCTTTCAGGCGCTCTTCAAACTCGCCACGGTATTTCGCACCGGCAATCAAGGCACCCATATCCAGCGCCATAAGTTTCTTGTTGCGCAGGCTTTCAGGCACGTCGCCATCGATGATGCGCAGTGCCAAGCCTTCGGCGATAGCGGTCTTGCCGACACCGGGTTCACCGATCAGAACGGGGTTGTTCTTGGTCCGGCGTGACAAGATCTGCATCGCGCGGCGTATTTCCTCATCACGGCCGATGATCGGGTCAATCTTGCCTTGCTCGGCAGCTTCGGTCAGGTCACGGGCATATTTCGCCAGCGCCTCAAAGCTGTCCTCGGCGGTGGCACTGTCAGCAGTCCTGCCCTTGCGAATGTCGTTGATGGCTTCGTTCAGGCTTTGGGCCGTTACATTGCCCGCGTCCAAAGCCTCTTTCGCCTTGGATTTCACCAACGCTAAAGCGGTCAGCAGACGCTCAACAGGAACAAAGCTGTCACCGGCTTTCTTGGCGACTTTCTCGGCCTCGTCGATCACCTTGGCGGTTACGTTGTCCAGATATGCCTGCGCGCCCTCGCCTGTGACCTGCGGGATTTTGGCAAGGCTGGCATTGACGGACGTCATGACTGACTGGGGATTGCCACCGGCACGCGTGATCAGATTGGAGGCGAGGCCTTCCTCATCATCCATCAGTGCCTTGAGCAGATGTTCGGGCGCAAGCCGTTGGTGGTTCTCGCGCATTGCGATCGTCTGTGCGGCCTGTACGAAGCCGCGCGACCGCTCAGTGAACTTTTCTAAGTTCATGAGTCTCTCCTTTGTTAAGCGCCCGTGATTTCAGATGCCCGACTTGGCGGCACATCCCTGATTGGGCCTCTCTTTGTAAATGGGATGCCCGGACGGATCGTGCAAGTCCAAGGCGTCGATTGTGCGAACAAGAGGCGCAGGACGAAAGCTAGTCTGCAAAATCTCTATCATCTTGATGCACATCAATTCTGCCGGACATTGCATGTGTTGCACCGCGAACGCCCAATCGCTAGACCGCTTGGAAGCCAATAAAGGAGCTAGCCGCATGTTTGATGACCGTTTGATCGTAGCGATGGACGTGCCCAACGTCCTTGACGGGCTGGAACTGGCCAAGACACTCGGCGACAGCGTGAATTTCTACAAGATCGGCCTTGGCATGTTGACGGGCGGCGGATTGGCCTTGGCCAATGAACTCAAGCAGGAACACGGCAAGCGCATTTTCCTTGATATGAAATTCTTTGACATCGGCGCAACGGTCGAAGCTGCGGTGCGTGGCGTGGCGCAATTTGATCTGGATTTCCTGACCGTGCATGGCGACCCCCATGTGGTGCGCGCCGCACGCGAAGGAGCCGCCGGTTCGGATATGAAAATCCTTGCCGTGACGATCCTGACCTCGCTGGATCGCGATGATCTGGATGCGTCCTGCATCAAGGCGGGTGATATCGCCGATCTGGTGCGGGAACGCGCAGGTATCGCATTAACCAACGGTGCCGACGGAGTCATCGCATCGCCGCAAGAGGCCGCGTTGATCCGCGCGATGCCCGAGGCCGCAGGCAAGCTGATCGTCACCCCCGGCGTGCGCCCTGCCGGTGCGGCGCTGGGTGATCAAAAGCGGGTCACGACTCCCGCACAAGCGGTTGCCAACGGGGCGGACCATGTCGTTGTGGGTCGTCCGATCTGGCAGGCCGCGAACCCGAAAGCCGCGGCACAAAGCATTCTGGCCGAACTGGCATCGCCACAAGCAAAAGCCCCCAACCTGTAAGGTCGGGGGCTTGCGTTTGACAGGGCCACGACTGCGCTAGTTGTCGTTGACGTCGGTATCCCAGATTTTAACCTGACCCTCTTTCAGGGCAAAGAATTTGCGCATCACAATATAGGAAACCAACGACAAGACCGAAAAGATGACAAGCGTCAGCGCGAGGCCCGACGCTGAGATGCCGAACAGGATCAGCAGCCCCATCATTGCCGCACCTATTGCGAAGCCCAGAAAGATATAGCCGGGGATCAACACTTCCAGCGTTGCGAGGATCAGCGCCCCCGACATCCAGACCCACCATTCCGTCCAAAGCGCCATTATCCACGTCCCTTCAGCATCTGGAACGCATTGGCAAAGGCGTCAAGCGCATTGGCGGGCAAGATAACCGTCTGGTTTCCCGTACCATCGCCCAGCTTTTGCAAGGCTTCGACCTGCTTGAGCGCGACTTGATACTGCGCTGCCTCAAGCCCGTTTTCGGCAATCGCCACGGCCACCACCTGTGTCGCATAGGCTTCGGCATCCGCCAGAACCCGGCGCGCCTTTGCGTCCTGTTCGGCGGCGTAAAGTTCCGCATCCGACTGCAGCTCCACCGCGCGCTTCTTTCCTTCGGCTTCTGTCACCTGCGCGCGCCGCGCGCGTTCCGCGTTAAGCTGTTGCAGCATCGCTTCGCGTGTCGCCTGATCAAGGTTGACGTCAAGGATTTCCGCTCGGGTTACTTCAATCCCCCAATCGTCGACCTGTTGAGCCACTTGGGTACGGACGGCCTCTATCAGGCTGGAACGGTTCGCCTGCACCTGATCCAATTCCATGCGCCCGATCTCGGAGCGCACGATACCGGCCACAGTCGTTGAGATCGCGCCATCGACATCGCGGATACGATAGACTGTCTTTTCAGGCTCTATGATGCGGTAGAAAACAGATGTTTCAACCTGCACCAGCACGTTGTCCGACGTAATGGCGTCTTGATTCATGGACGGCAATTGACGCTCGAGGATCGACACCTTGTGCCGCACCCTGTCGAGAAAAGGCACGATGAAGTTGATGCCTGGCCCGAGGACAGACCGTAAACGCCCCAGTCGTTCCACCACGAATTTCTCGGATTGCGGCACGATCCGCACACCGGCCATGATGCTGACGATGATGAACACCGCCAGCAGCATCCAGAGCACATTCTGGCCCAGAAATTCGGAAAATAGGTTTTCGATAGGCATATATCTGTCCCTTATAGTTATTAGGGACAGCTAAGCGCGATTTGGGCCGATTTCAATTTATGCCGATGTATGTTGCGCGGATTCTGCCAGGAAATCCCGAACTGTGGCGCATTGTCTCCACAGCTTTCACTTCATAGACTAAACCCATGCCAGCCATATGCCGCGATTGCCTGACCACATTCGACAGCGAAACCCGCTGTCCGCAATGCCGCAGCCCAAGGGTGACGCGGCATCCGGAGTTGTTCGACCTGACCATCGCCCATATGGATTGCGATGCGTTCTATGCGTCCGTGGAGAAGCGAGACAATCCCGCGTTGGCCGACAAACCCGTGATCATCGGCGGCGGACACCGTGGCGTCGTTTCAACGGCCTGTTACGTTGCCCGCATCAAAGGCGTGAAATCTGCGATGCCGATGTTTCAGGCACTCAAACTCTGCCCCGAGGCGGTGGTCGTCCGCCCCAACTTTGACGCCTATGTCGAAGCGTCCAGAGCCATCCGCGAAATGATGGACGAGCTGACACCAGTGGTCGAACCATTGTCACTGGACGAAGCTTTCATGGATCTGACCGGAACTGCGCGGCTCCACCACGCCCCGCCTGCGGTCATGCTGGCCCGACTGGTCAAGCGGATGAAGGATGAGCTGGGGCTGACCGGATCGATTGGTCTGAGCCACAACAAGTTTCTGGCAAAAGTGGCCTCTGATCTCGATAAACCGCGGGGCTTTTCGATCATTGGCAAGGCGGAAACCACTGCATTCCTGCGCCCCAAATCCGTACGCCTGATCTGGGGCATAGGGCCTGCCGCACAGTCCAGCCTGAACAACGCGGGCATTCGCACCTTCGATGACCTGCTGCGCTGGGACCGGCGTGACCTGCACGACAGGTTCGGCAGCATGGGCGAGCGGCTTTACAGCCTCGCGCGCGGCGAGGACGGGCGGCGGATTTCGTCGCATAGTCCGGTCAAGACGCTCTCGAACGAGACAACGTTCAATGAAGACACGGGCGATGTGGATATTCTTGACGGGCATCTGTGGCGCATGGCCGAAAAGGTCAGCGCACGCGCAAAGGCCAAGGATAAGGCCGGGCGGGTGGTCACGCTTAAGTTGAAGACATCAGATTTCAAACTGATTTCAAAACGGCAAAGCCTGCATCACCCCACCCAGATCGCCGATACCGTCTACCGGACAGCGCGAGGGCTGTTCGATCAGGTCGGCAATCGCGGCCCGTTCCGCCTGCTGGGTGTTGGCCTGTCCGAAATCACCTCGGCGGCGGATGCAGATCGGATGGGTGATCTGCTGGATCCGGGCGCGAAGAAACGCGCGATGGCGGAAAAGGCCGCCGACCTGATCCGCGCAAAATTCGGCAAAGACGCCATCATCAAAGGGCGCGCGTTGCGCTAGGGACCCTCGGTCTATTCAGCGGCAACCTTGTAATCGGCAGTGCGACCGATCTCGGTTAACTCGGCAATCACGCCGGTCAGAAGGGTACGAAATGCCTCAAAGCTTCCATTCGGCTCCAATGTCCGCTCATTCATATAGAGCGCACGATCGATTTCGACTTGAATGGCATGTTGCTGGCGCGAGGGACGGCCATAGTGTTGCGTGATGAACGCACCGGCAAAGGGCATATTGCGGGCCACCCGCAAACCCGCGCTGGCAAAGGCCGCTTCGATCCGCTCCACGATCGATCCTGCAGCAGTGGCCCCGAACCGATCGCCCAACACGACATCAGGTCGCGCACTTCCCGGAGGGCCCACATTTTCAAGCGCCTCGTGGGGCATCGAATGACAGTCAATCAGAATCGCCTCGCCGCAAGCATTGTGGCTTTCATCCAGTAGTGTTTGCAATTGATCGTGATAGGGCCGCCAATATTGCGCAATCCGCTGGTGCGCTTCGACCAGCGTCAGTTTTCCGCTATAGATATGCTGTCCGTTTGCAACAACGCGGGGAATCACCCCGAGGCCGCTTGCCACGCGTGGATTCTGGCCGCTGCGGCGGACACCTTCGATCAGGGCAGAGTCCAACTCATCGGCCCCTCTGTTAAGGTCAACGTAGGCGCGCGGCGCATTGGCAGTCAGCAACGGGGCACCGTGTGACGGCGCGGCATGAAACAGTTGATCGACAAAAGCATCCTCGGAGGATCGAATCTCGCTCGCGTTCAGGACCGCTCGGCGCAAGAAGGACGCAGGATAATCGCGCCCGCTGTGCGGAGAGGCAAAGACCACGCTTGTTGTGCGTGTCTCGGGCCGGACAAGACTGTAGGCGGTTTTGAGCACTTTTTTGTCCCTTCTTCCCCCCTAGATAGCGCATTTTGGGAAAATACCAAAAGCCCTTGATCCCTCTGTCGACTCCTTTTATAGACCGCACGACCGACGCGGATTGCCCGCGTCCTATTTCGTTATGGGACGTTTGCGAAATGCAGAGGACATGGATGATTAGCTCAGCGGTAGAGCACTTCGTTGACATCGAAGGGGTCACTGGTTCGATCCCAGTATCGTCCACCACGAATTCACCGGGTTTCGGCCCGTAACAGCAACCCAAGGCGCAATCCGCGCGCCGCGACAGACAGGAAACGAACCCATGAAGGTACGTAATTCCCTCCGCTCGCTCAAGCAGCGCCACCGCGATTGCCGCGTCGTGCGCCGTAAGGGCCGCGTCTATGTGATTAACAAGACGCAACGCCGGTTCAAGGCCCGTCAGGGCTAAACCTGCGACAGCAGAATTTCAAAAGGGTCGTACCGCTGGTGCGGCCCTTTTTGTTTTCACGCGCCCATTTCTGCAAAGATTGTCGCGCTCGGATTTCCCGCACCAAAGACGATCAACCCTAGCAATTCCGGTTCATGTCACGCTACGCTTACCCCAGAATATTTTGTAGAAATGACAAAGGACAGTGCCCCATGGGACCCCTGAACTTCAAAACAACCGCGATTGCGGCACTCTTGCTGGGCAGTGCATCACCCGCCCTTGCGCAAGATCTTTGCAGTGGTTTTGGAAGCAACGGGCAGTGGATCGGGGGTGACCAGGCCAGTTCGGATATCTCGACTGCAGATAGTTTTCGCGAACAGATGGCACTGGTTCTGGGGGGCAATGACTATGTTTCCCTGTTCACATTAAGCGCCCCAACCGATGTCCGCGTCGAGGCGGCAGGGCGTGGTTCCGGCGATCCGATGATTGATCTACTGGACAGCACCGGCGGGATTATTCTGTCTGACGACGATTCCGGTGGAAATGCAGCATCACGCGCGGAAACCTCGCTTGAACCGGGCACATACTGCATGTCGACGCGCAGCTATGATGGTGGCCCGATGACCGCCTTTGTCCGCATCGGACGTCAGGATCAGGAACCGCTGACCGATGGGGTCAGTACGGCCGTCAGCTCCGGCGGTGCATCTACAGGCAGTTGTGAAACCGCTGTGCCTTTTGGCGCTTTGGGCACCAGCGTTTCGGCATCGGCGAACGAAACCCCATATTGGAGCTTTGAGCTTGATGGCCAAACGCCCGTTACAATCATCGCAGAAAACGAAAGCGCTGATCCGGTCGTCACGCTTTACGGACCGGATGAAATCTACATCGACGAAAACGACGACTATGATGGCCTGAATTCACGCCTTGATCTGACGGATAGTCTAGCCGCTGGCACCTATTGCCTCGCTGTCAGCGCACTGAGCGATGACGGCGTCCCCATCACGATCAGCATCGGCGCATATGATCCCGCCGCAGCCCTGCTGACCCTTTACGCACGAGGAGAGGCAGCGCCACCCTTGGACGGCAGCATCCCCGTAACCGATCTGGGTGTTCTCACCTCGCGCATCCGTCAGGATGTATCAGCGACAGAGGATGTCACCTGGTTCAGTATCGACTTTGATGATGCAGGTCTTCTGGTTGTCGAGGCGATTGCAAATGGCAATAGCGATCCATGGTTGGTGGTCTATGACGATCTGGGGCGGCAAGTCGGCTTGAACGACGATTATGGCGATGGGCTCGATAGTCTGGTTGCCGCACGCTTGCAGGCCGGAACATACATCATCGGCGTGCGCCAATATGACGGCGGCCAAGGATTTGTCCGCTTGCTTGCGGAAAGATACGTACGCGCCGAGTAGGCGGTGCGCTGCATGAAAAAAGGGCGCTCCGGCAACGGGGCGCCCTTTTCCTTTTGGGGCAGCGGACTCTAGCGTCCGATGGTATCCGCTAGAAGCCGCGCAAGGGTCGCCTGATCCAGATAGCCGGTCGCGGTCAGGTTACCTTGCCGCTGATAACGACTGATCGCGCGGCGTGTGTCGCCGTCAAATTGCCCGTCCACCCGCCCGGGGTTGAACCCCAGTTGTTGCAGGCGGCTCTCGATCAAACGTCGCAAGATCGGATTGATGTTCAACGCCTCTTCGCGCGCGCGCGCTTCCTC
>NZ_JAWOAN010000163.1:0-7577 GCF_046498525.1 Yoonia sp. | reverse complement strand
CCGCAGTTTGGCCCTTCACTACAGGCTCGGTTTCGACCACCTTGCAAGTCACCTTCTGCGGCAGGCTCACATTCAGTGCCTCATCGCCGTAGTATTCGATCTTCACCATCATACCGTCTTGAAGGACGGGCGGCGATCACCCAGAATATCGGCAGGCAATGCGATTTGCTCATAGGTCTCGCTGTCCATGAATGTCAGCATATCGCCATCCTCGAACAGGAACTGCTGATCTTTCTGATCGAGCCGCACGCGCTCCACTTTGTCCGCCGAGCGGAAGCGCTCGTTCAGTTTCCTACCGTCACGCAGGTTCTTGAGTTCCACCTGAGCAAATGCGCCACCCTTGCCGGGTTTCACATGATCAACCTTTACAGCGCCCCAAAGGCCGCCTTCATGCGCCAGTACGTTGCCGGGGCGAATTTCGTTACCGTTGATTTTTGGCATGGGTGAAAGCGTCTCAGATTATTAACAAAGGTTGAATGACGTCGAACGCTGCCTATATCTTCGCAAAGGGCTGCTGGCAAGCTTAACTGTTCGGTCTCTTTTTTGGCGCGTTAGGTATGCATAAAATGCATGGCTGCCATTCCAAAAGAGAGCCCCCGAATCATGTCAGAACATGCATAAAGGCCCACACGCGGGAACTACAAGAGCAAAAAAAGGAAACATGATGCGAGATTTCGTCGACGGTACTGCCTTCAATAACGAGCAAGGCAACCGGGCCCGCAAGCTTTTTGCAGCAGTGGTATTGGCTGCATTGGACGATGCGATTGCGGATGACAAAAAATACGGCAACGGCCCAGAGCAGATCGCCCGTTGGGCGCGGTCACGTGATGGCCGTGAAGTGCTTTCATGCGCCGGTATCGACCCTAATGAACGGGTTGTCGGCGGACTGATGGATTTTGTCGGAAAGGGCGTGCGGACATCTGTCGCACTGTCACGTGAAGAAAGCGAACGCCGTAACGCGGCCGAGCAAGAAGCACGCGCTGCTTAATCAAACCAAAAAAGCTTTGCGCTAAAGACGCGGCCCCGAGGGCCGCGTTTTTTGTTTTTGAGCCCCGAAATAGGCCAATCTGGGGCGTGGTCGTGATAGAGTGGTCGTGATCGACAAACAAAATACCAAATGCTCCCCAAGATTGGGCCGCAGCTATGGCGGGCGACCGGCATTGCCCAATGATCGCCAACCAGAATCAGCTGAGCTAGCGTCGTCATCCTCTTTCCCCGCGCCGCATGCGCCCTTATGAAGTGAACGAAGGGGACAGCGATGACCAAAGCAATCATGATCCAAGGGGCCGGCTCCAATGTCGGCAAATCGATGCTGGTTGCAGGCATCGCGCGTGCCTGCGTCAGGCGCGGCATGTCAGTCGCTCCGTTCAAACCGCAGAACATGTCCAACAATGCTGCCGTGACGGCTGATGGGGGCGAGATCGGTCGCGCACAGGCATTGCAGGCAATGGCCTGCGGGCTGGCGCCGCTGGTCGATATGAACCCGGTTCTGTTGAAACCCGAATCCGAGATTGGCGCGCAGGTGATCGTTCAGGGCAAACGCTTTGCGACGATGAAAGCCCGCGACTATGGCAAGCAGAAATCCAAACTGATGCCCCCCGTTCTGGAAAGCTTTCGCCGCATTGGCACAGGCCGCGATCTGGTGATTGTCGAGGGGGCTGGTAGCCCCGCAGAGGTGAACCTGCGCGCAGGTGACATTGCAAACATGGGGTTTGCCTCCGCAGCCAACGTACCGGTCGTCCTTGTCGGTGATATCGACCGTGGTGGCGTCATCGCACAGCTTGTCGGGACACACGCCGTTCTGCCACCCGAGGATGAGGCGCTGATCAAAGGCTTTGCGATCAATAAATTTCGTGGTGATCCGACACTCTTTGCCGAAGGGATGGACATCATCGCGGCGCGGACAGATTGGGCACCTCTGGGGATCATCCCATGGTTTGCCGATGCATGGAAACTGCCCGCCGAAGACGTCATGGACATCACCAGTCGCAAGGGTGGCGCAATAAGGATTGCAGTGCCGCGCCTGAACCGAATCGCCAATTTTGACGACCTCGACCCGCTCACGGCGACGCCGGACGTTACCGTGGACATCATCGAAGCAGGTCGCCCCCTGCCCGGCGATGCCGATCTGGTGATTATCCCCGGTTCCAAATCAACGATCGCGGACCTTGCACATTTCAGAGCGCAGGGGTGGGATATTGATCTGAACGCACATGTACGACGCGGCGGGCATGTCTTGGGAATTTGCGGTGGCTACCAAATGCTCGGAACCGAGGTCATCGATGACCAAGGGATCGAAGGTCCGTCCTCACGGGTGGCCGGTCTGGGCCTGCTCGATGTCCGTACCGTTATGGTGCCACAGAAACGTCTGGCGCTTTCCAACGCGACCTATCTGCCGACAGGTGACGCGGTCGCTGGCTATGAGATCCACATCGGCGTTACGGAAGGACCGGATTGCGAGCGTGCCTGGCTGTCGCTGGATGGACGCCACGAGGGTGCCGCATCGGCGGGGGGTCGGATCATGGGCTGTTATCTGCACGGGCTTTTCGCCGCGGATACATTTCGCGCGGCATTTCTTGCCGCCATTGGCAAGCCTGTCACACACCACGACTATTCACAAAGCGTCGAAGACACGCTCGATGCGCTTGCAGATCATCTGGAAACGCATCTGGATATCGGGCAGCTGCTTAAGCTCGCAGGTTAGCCCTGCCCCATTTCACGGCTGGTCAGAACGCGGTTGATCTCGCGGCGTACCATCTTGCGGACATTGCGTGTGATCCGTTCTCCAAGTTCGCCACCAAGTTCCTCATGGACGATTTCCGCGACAAGGCTCCGCAGCGCCTGCTCGTCAAAACCTGCCAGCACAGAAGCCTCCAGCGCCTCTTTGGTACCGCGGTCAGTTCTGGCTTGGGCCGAAGGCTCTGTGACGTCGTGGTCAGTTGTTGCGTGTGGCGCATCTGCATCATCTGATTGCGCCAAGTGTACAAAAGTCGGTTGGACGTCAGCGCCTTGCAGCGAATCGACGGTAGAGGATGGAAAGGCACTCGCAGCCCAAGCTGCCTTGCCAAAGCTCTCACCTTCGTCGGCTTCCCAATCATCAAACTGTGCTGTGACAGCTGCCTCCAGCTCTGCGATCGTCGCTTCCAGTCCGGCTTTGTCATAGCTCTGCACGGCGGGCAGACCATTTTTGGTCGCAGGCCGCGGCGAGGATGCGGTGGCAGCATTCATTGATGTTTTTGCGATTTCTGCATCAGGCACACGCTGTTCAGGCGTCAGGATAAGGCGGTCCAGCAATATACGTGAACGGGTGCGTGGCGGCTCTTTGTGCGACACGAAATCACGCACCGAGGATACAAGTTCATCAATGTCATCAGTCTGCGCCATCTTGGACATCCTGTTCATCCTAAATTTGCATCAAGTCACGAGACTTTAGCGAACAGATATCACGCGAACAACTGCGCCATTAGTCTTTTCCGATAGCTTCCAGAACCCGATCCAGCGCAGCGCCCTGTTCCGACAGCAAAGTCGGCGCACCTTTCACCAGATTGTAATACTCTGCTGGGTCGTACTGCTGCACAGGCAGATTGAGGTGGTCCACCGTCAAAAGACCCATTGCAGACAGCAGTGCATAGGATGCGATGACTTCATCCGACTGGGCGGCAATGCGGTTCGCTTGAGCGTCCAGCAATTCCTGCTCGGCGTTCAACACATCAAGTGTGGTGCGCGATCCGAGTGTCGCTTCTTCCCGCACACCTTCAAATGCAACGCGTGCGGCGCTGATCTGCTGTTCCGACGCCTCACGCGAAGCGCGCGCCACTTGCAGCGCAGCAAAGGAATTTCCAACCTGCTGCTCGACCGATAACGTTATCAGATGCAACGCGGCCCGTGCCGCATCGCGGTTGGCCTGCACCTGTCGGAACTGGCTAAGGATCAGACCACCGCGATAGATCGGGCCGCCAACACTGACGCCGATCTGGGCGGACGTGTTGGATTCGTTATCCGTGCTCACAAAACCGTTCAAGGACACAGTAGGCCGCGTTGCCGCCTCGGCGCGCAAGATATTCAATTCGGCTGCCGTGACGGTGCGTTGAGCCTCCAGAATGGCCGGATGATTCCGGACAGCAAAAGCCTTGGCTTCATTCTGGCTGCGCGAAACAGGTGCTGCGCTGACGGTGCGCAGGCCGGATGGCACATTGCCTATGGCAACTCTGTATTCTTCCCCGGACTGAGCCAGATCACCTTCGGCCGCAGCCAAAAGACTGCGTGCGGCGGCAAGCCGCGCCTCGGCCAGAGCGACATCGGTGCGCGTCACTTCACCCACCTCAAAGCGATCTTGGGCTGCGCGGAATTCCTGCGTGATCAAGCGCACGTTGTTTTGGCGCAACTGCACAAATTCTGTGGCGCTGCGGACATTCATGTAAGCCTGAACACCGCGCAGCAGCACGTCCTGTTCAACCCCGCGCAAGGCTTGCCGTGTGCCAAGCACGACTTCTTTCTGTGCATCTATGCCAAGCTGGTTCACGCCGAAATCATATAGCGTCAGATCGCCGGTGATACGGGCCAGAGCGGAATCGGTCGTTCTGGTTATAGGCGTTTCCACCCGTGTCCGGCTTGCGGACAGCGACCAGTTGATCACAGGGAGCGTTGCCGCCACCGCCTGCGCCACGCCTTCGTCAGCGGCCCGCAAGAGTGCGCGGTTCTGCTCCAGCAACCCCGAATTATTGTAAGCCGAAGACAAAGCCTCGGCCAGCGTTTCCGCCTTGAGTGCCGGCGCCCCCACGAATGTCAGCACAGCGGCGACTGCGGCTAAACCCTTAAGCTTAATCATGCGAGACCTCTATTTGTTCTTAATATTCACGCGAAACCCCGCGCGATCAACTATTCTCTAAAGTGCAAACGCCGTCCGTTTTTCGAAACCAGCCAGAACCGGGGCGCTGGCATTAAAGGCAAAGCGCCAGTTCACGGCACCATCGGTCTTATGCCCGACCCGCACAACCCCCAGCGTTCCTTCCGAAAAGACTGCCGCAATCCTACCGCCTTCGCGTAGCTGATCAAGAAGGGCATCAGGCACTTGCTCTGCACCGCCTTGTAAAATGATGATATCGTAAGGGGCCGATTTCGCGGCTCCGTCCACCAACGGGCCAGACATCACAGCTGCGTTGTCCGCACCCTGCTCAGACAGAATGGACTGCGCCTCTTTTGCCCGCGCCTCGTCGTCTTCGACGGCGACGACGAAATCGCACATATGCGCCAGTACAGCGGTCGAATAGCCCAGTCCACACGCGATATCGAGGACGACGTGATGCGGCTGGATATCAAGCGCGTCAATCATCTTGGCCAGCGTGCGCGGTTCGAGCATCACGCGCCCGCCACCAATGTCGAGGTTGTCACCAACATAGGCCGCTTCGCGTTTTGCATCAGGCACAAACGCTTCGCGCGGCACGGCAAGCATGGCGTCAATAATCGGAAACTTCGTCACATCAGAAGGCCGCACCTGCGTGTCGACCATCGTTGTACGGCGGGAGGCATAGTCAGTCACGATCTAGACTCTTTCGTTCAGCGTGTTTGGATTGTGATGCCATAGATGGAGCAGGTCAGCAACATTGAACATCCAGAAAGGGTGCTGCGAAATGTAGGTGTGCAAACGGCAGAAAACAGTCTCTGTGCATTGCTTGAGGCGAGTACCGGACCCGCGACCATGCTGCTAAGTCATTGCTTAGACTAAACTATCGAGGGTGCATCCGGCAGGTGCGCCGCACTTCATGTCTCACTTGGGGGCCTTGCGTCCCAGTATCACCTCCTCCGGTAAAGCCCGCAATCAGAAATACGGCAGTGACAGGATATCACCAACGCCACATTGCGGCCCTTACACGAAACGCACGGGTGCCATTAAGGGGCGGTTTCGCCAGATGGTCCGTAGGTCGGGGGCTCCCCCGCCAAACCGGTGGGTGATGTGTGGTGTTGGGGTGGGAGTCGGGGCAGGCCCCGAGCTACGGGATGCTATCGGTTAAGTCCAAGCTCGAGCAACTGTTCATCAATGTTTTGTGTCGAAAGCCAAATAAGAAAGCCACGATCAACAACCGACAGTCTCTTGTTGGCCTGATCATAATCAAGGACAAAAGGCTTGATCTTCTTTTTCGACTGCAATGCAGGGATAGCAGCTAGGGCCTGAGTTACATTCCCAGCGTTTAAATCTTTTCCAGTTGGGTGAACTTCTTCAAGAGTTTCACGAATCTGTCGATATCCAATTCCCTTTTCCAAATCTGAAGTCTCCGCCGTTAGAATTGGATAAAGGAGCCACTTATACATCTCTAGTGTCGTATCTTGAAAACCCGAAGCGAAGCTTGTCAGGAAAGCTGAATACCGAGGGCCAGATTCTGCAACGACTTCGGAAATAAAGCTTTCAGCATTTCTATCCAGCTTCAGGGTGGCCAATTGATCTTCTGTCCGATGAACAGACGCCACTTTGCAAGCACGCAGACAGCTATCTTGCACGATGTATACACTTCCTAAGCTTTTTTGAATCAATTCAACTTTAAAGTCTTCTTCAAACCTAATGTTTAGGAGTTTCTCACCATCCTCAATAACTGTCCTAAGCTCCTCAGGTGTCCATTCATCAGCATCGACAGAAACCACCCGACCGCTCAGATCGCCGTTCAATAAGATTAATCTGTTTTCCTCTCTCCAAACAGCGACAACAATGAAGCAAATGTTGGAGCGTTCATGAACAGTCTTTAAAAAGAAGGCATATCCCTCTTGTGTGTCTTGAGGCAGATAATGGAAGTCTTCCAACACGATGTACTTGTCAAAGCCAATCGCCTCCAGTGCATTTACAAGATCGTTAGGATCACTAGGGTCCAACTCAATTGGTTGCATCAATTTAGAGGTTGTTATGCCCCGCTCGATATTTGCCTCTAATTCACTTTGTGTCTCAGCGAAGCCCAACGTTTTCAGTTTCGCAGAAACCTTAGCAATTATTTTTTGCTTGTTTTCTACAGTTCGCTGTTCAGAAATTTCTACCTTGAAACCCGCTTCCTTCAAAATGGCGTCAGCCAATTTTTCTAAGCCCCAACGATTTTGACATTGCACCAAAATATAGTCATCTTCATCTAGGCAGTGCTTTCGCAAGGATGTTTTTCCTTGCTTGGAACTTCCGTAAATTATCACGTGTTTGTCTAACGTAAGGTCATTGATTAACTTGCCATCTACGTTTTCCCGCACCACGTAATTTAGTGGGATATCGCGAGATACTCCGTAAACATCATCCGTTTTTTGCTTACTCACCCAATAACCCCCATAAACTCCCGCCATTCGCCTTTGCTCATCCCGGAGGTCTCTTGCGTGACCTCTTCACCCTTAAGCATACGGCGGACGCAGTTAATCGCCTTTGACGAGAGTGTGGCGCCGCCCATGCGGTAGTCCTCGAAGGCGCCGTAAGCGGCGGGCACCCAGTCGGCGACGACTTTGCAGATTTCCTCGGCGTAGACGCGGATTTCGTATTGGGATAACACCTGCAGGAAAACTCTTTTGAAACGCTTCCAATAAAGGAGACAATAATAATACGCCATGCTTTGCTG
>NZ_JAWOAN010000128.1:0-8966 GCF_046498525.1 Yoonia sp. | reverse complement strand
CCACCGTTCGACCTGCATTGGTATCGCGCAACGTCGAATCCGCAAGAAGACCTTAGCAAAATCCCCGTCATATCGTATTCTACCCAGACGCGACCGTACCGGGAATTGATGTCAGAGTTATCCCGCCGGATCGGGCCGAAACTGCGGCTTTATGCATCGGCTTCCTTGTCGGCGAGCCTCAAGATGATTGCCGCGGGAATCGCGGTTGGGCCCTATCCCCGTGCGCTCGCTGAGGATTTTATCGCAGCCGGGCAGATTGTTGAATTTGATCCGGGCTTTCGACCGCGGCCGCTGGCCTTTACAGCATCTTATCTTTCGGAGCCACGCAGCTTTCTTGTTGAAAACAGTGCTGAAATAGCACGCGGTGTGGCGACGGACTGGGATAACAGCCATCCGAGGTGAATTCAAAAAATCTATCGCTATAGATACAAAATGATAATTTGCACCAAAACGAACGCCTATGTGATGCTTTGATGACATTACTGGGGCTGCTATGAATACCACGTCCGTTTCCCATTCAGATTTGCTCAACGCCTCTGCGGTTGAGGTGCGTACGGCCATCCGTTCGGGCGCCTATAAAGGCCATACTGCTGGTTTGGCTGCAGGGAAACTCCAATGCAATCTTGCGATCCTGCCTCAACGTTTCGCCTTGGACTTTTTGCGTTTTTGTCAGCGCAATCCAAAGCCATGCCCCGTTGTGGGCGTCGGTGATACGGGTGATCCCGCTCTGCCCACATTGGGCGGGGATATCGATATACGCACGGACGTTGCAAAATACCGTGTTTTCCGAAACGGCGCACTAAGTGATGAGGTTACTGACATCACCGATGAGTGGGCAGATGATCTTGTGACGGTTGCGCTTGGCTGTTCGTTCACATTCGAAAATGCGCTCCAGCGCGCGGGCATTCCCGTCCGCCACATCGAAACAGGTTTGAATGTGCCGATGTTCCGCTCCGATATCGATCTTGTTCCGGCGGGCCGTTTTGGTGGCCAGATGGTCGTGACGATGCGGCCGATTCCGGAAAACCAAATCTCTCAGGCGCAAGAAATCAGCCGACGCTATCCTCAAGCTCATGGCGCGCCGATTGCCATTGGCGACCCTGCAGAAATCGGCATTGCAGACCTGTCGCGCCCTGATTGGGGTGACGCGGTTGAAATCAGGGCCGGCGAAGTCCCTGTCTACTGGGCCTGTGGTGTCACCCCTCAAAACGTTCTTCTGGATGCGGGGCTTCCGCTCTGCATCACGCACTCGCCCGGTCATATGCTGATCGCTGACGTGGCCGAAGACGCTGAAACAACGATCCTGACAAACCAATGAAACGACCCAACAAGGAGACAAAGACAATGAAAAAAGTAATATCCGTTCTGGCTGCAAGCACAGCACTTGCAGCACCGGCCATGGCAGAAGACCTTTCAGTCGTGGGCAGCTGGTCCAGCCTGCCGTTGCACAACGAATACGAAGCGCCTTTCTGGAACACGACCCTGCCAGAGGCATCGGGTGGCGATATCAATGTCGAACTGACGACACACAACCAGATGAGCCTCGGTCTGGGTGATATCTATCCTTTGCTGGGCCAAGGCGTTTATGATGTGGCGATGACCGTGGCAGATTACGCAGTGGCAGATGCGCCAGAACTGGAAGGGCTGGATGTTCCACTGCTGGCGCTGACTGCTAATGAAGCGCGCGCCATGGTGGACGCTGCGCGCCCGATGGTGTCTGATATCTACCGCGACCGTTTCAATTCTCATGTGCTGGCGATTGCGCCCTATCCGCCGCAGGTCGTTTTCTGCAACAGCGAGATTTCCAATCTGGGCGATCTGGAAGGTCTGAAAGTGCGTGCTTCTGGACGCATGACGGCAAAATTGCTTGAGGCATTGGGCGCGGAAGGCGTGAATGTGTCATTCGCCGAGGTGCCGGGTGCGCTTCAAAACGGCGTGGTTGACTGTGCCGTGACCGGCGCCGGTTCCGGTTATAGCGCGGGTTGGTGGGAAGTTTCGACCCATCTGCTGCCCATCCCACTGGGCGGCTGGGACCCGGTCGTCACTGCGATCAATCTCGATAAGTGGAACAGCCTGAGCGCAGATACACAGGCCCTTCTGACTAGCGAAATTGTCAGCGGCTTTGAAGATCCGGCTTGGGCCAGCGCACAGGACGCCTTGGTCAATGACATTGCCTGTCTGACAGGCAATGGTGAATGCCCATCCGGTGAAGCCCGTTCGATGACGTTGGTTGAAGTCAGCGACGCAGATTTTGACCGCGCGCGTGATATTCTGACAAGCGAAGTTCTTCCTGAATGGGCCGAACGTGCCGGTGGCGACTGGGCTGCCCGCTGGAATGACAGCGTTGGCGCAGTTGTTGGTGTAACAATCAACTAAGACCAAAACAGGAGACGTGCCGAGATGGAATTGAGGCTGATACACCGTTTGCGGGGGATCAACAAAGGTGTCGCACTGGTCGTGGGCTTTGGCCTGCTGGTTTGCGCCGCTTTCGTGCTCGCAGACATCATCATGCGCCAAATCGGCACGTCCCTTGGTGGCACCGAAGAGATTGCGGGCTACGCCATGGCGCTCGCGACCTCATGGGGGATGTCCTACACGCTGCTTGAATTGGGGCATGTACGGATCGACCTGTTACGCACCAAATTCCAATCATTCGGACGGGCCGTGTTCGATGTCTTTTCGATGATCGTCATGTCGGGTGTGATCATTACTATCGCGATCAAGGCGTGGCCCGTTGTCGAGCGGTCTTTGGTGAACGGCTCGCACGCGAATACCCCGCTGGAGACGCCGCTGATCTGGGTGCAAATGCCCTGGTTCGCAGGCTGGGTCTGGTTTGCCGTGATGTCCACTCTTGTCACCCTTGCAGCACTCAGCCTGCTGATCAAGCGCAGACATACGGAAACCGAAAGCTTCGTTGGGGCCTTCGCCGAGCAGGAAACACTTCAATGATCGGGTATGTTTCCATCGGCCTTCTGGGGCTGCTTTCGCTTTCGATACCGGTTGGCATCGTACTGTTTCTACTGGGCTTTGGCATTGATGCGTTCTTTTCCAGCTTTCCGCTGACGCGCGGCTTGGGCAACATGGTGTGGTCCTCGTCAAATTCGGCGACGCTGATTGCGATCCCGTTCTTTGTTTTGCTGGGTGAAATCCTTGTGCGCAGTGGGGTCGCCACGCGCACCTATGCCGCATTGGATCGCTGGGTGTCTTGGCTGCCGGGCGGTCTGGTTCATGCCAATGTTGCGACAGCGACGATGTTTTCGGCCACATCGGGTTCATCCGTAGCTACCGCGGCGACCGTCGCGACCGTTGCCATGCCACAGGCCGAAAAGCTGGGTTATGATCCCAAGCTGTTTTCGGGTGCGATTGCGGCTGGCGGCACGCTGGGCATCATGATCCCTCCTTCGATCAATCTGATCGTCTATGGGTTTCTGACACAGTCTTCCATTCCGCAGCTTTTTCTGGCGGGTCTGGTCCCGGGTGTCGCACTGGCTATCGCGTTTATGGCCGTCACTGCTGTGATTTGCCTGATCCGTCCAGATCTGGGCGGTGTGCGCCGGACCTTTCCTTTTCCACAGATGCTGCGCGCCCTGATTGATCTTGTCCCGATCCTGATCCTTTTCGGTCTGATTGTCGGCTCGATCTACGGCGGTTGGGCTACTCCGACAGAGGCTGCCGCGGTCGGCGTGGCGGGCGCGTTTTTGATCGCGCTCGCCTTTGGCGGGGTATCATGGTCGATGCTGACGCAAAGTCTGACCGGCACGGTCAAGATCACCTCGATGATCATGCTGATTGTGATCGGGGCATCCTTCCTGAACTTCACGCTGGCCTCTGCTGGGCTAGGGCGCGAACTGACCGAATTCATGACGGGTTTGGGCCTGACGCCGCTGAAGACAATTCTGGTTGTGGTGGTGCTTTACATCGTCTTGGGCTTCTTTATCGAAACACTTTCGCTGATGGTTGTCACCATTCCTATCATTGTCCCGTTGGTGGTTGCGCAGGGTTATGATGTGATCTGGTTCGGTATCCTTATGATCGTGCTGATCGAGATGGCACTGATCACGCCACCTGTGGGTCTGAACCTCTACGTGGTGCAAGGTGCGCGCAAATCGGGCAGCCTGAACGAAGTGATGCTGGGCGCAATACCTTATTGCCTGACGATGCTTGCCATGGCCTTCCTGCTGATTGCCTTCCCGGGCATTGCGCTTTTCCTTCCAGCCCTGTTGCAGTGACTGCGGCCACACTCAATTGCCTCAGATCAGCCTAAGGACGCTTATGGAACCTCAATTCAGGGCTATTGCTGATCATGCAATGCTGGTGTCATTTTCCGATGTCATCAACGAAAAGGCCCACGCGTCAGTCATAGCACTGGATCGCGCTATTACATCAAATATGCCGACAGGCGTGATTGAAACTGTTCCCGCACTGGTTAGTCTTCTGGTGTCGTTTGATCCGGTCAAGACCGATCATCACGCCATTGAAAGCCACCTGCGCGCCAATCTCAAAAACTTGGAAATGGGCCGGAGCAGCGGCACCGACCGAGAGATCCATGTCTGCTACGAAGCGCCCCTTGCACCGGATCTGGAGGAAGTCGCCGCCGCGACCGGACTGTCACAAGAGGCCGTCATCAACGCCCATCTTGCTGGCGACTTCCATGTGCTGATGTATGGCTTTTCGCCCGGTTACGCCTATTTGCACGGGGTTCCAGAGCAGATACAAGTACCTCGCAAGCCCGCCCCGGTGCGCGGCGTGCCTGCCGGCAGCGTCATCGTGGCAGGGGCGCAGTGCCTGATCACGACCCTGACGATGCCAACCGGCTGGTCGATTATCGGACGGTCACCGACACCAGTATTTACGGGCAATCCCGACCATCCCTTCCTCTTTGACGTCGGGGATAGCGTGACCTTTGAACGTATCGACCTCAAGACATTCGAAAAACTCAGCAAGGAAACGACCCATGGCTGACGCGAAACTCTCGGTGTTATTTGCGGGGCCATTGGTGACATTTCAGGATGCAGGCCGCCCGGGAAATATGCGCTACGGTGTGTCGGCATCGGGGCCTATGGACCGTATGGCTTTCGCGGCCGCACATGCCGCACTTGGTAACGCGGCAGGTTTGAACGCGATCGAAATATCCCTTGGTGGTTTGATCCTGCAATGCACCGAAGGGGCGGTCACTGTTGCAATCACAGGCGGCGATTTCGTCGTGGAACACGCCGGACAGAAAACAGGCTCTTGGACGATCCTGACGATCCGCAAGGGCGAACGCCTTGCGATCCGCGCTGGAAAGGCGGGCAGCTGGGCCTATCTCGCCTTTGCCGGTGTGCTGGCCGCCGAGACATGGCTGGGCAGTCAGGCGACGCACGCGGCGTCCGGTTTTGGTGGCGGTGCCGTGCGGGCCGGGGATACGCTGGCAGTGTCTGACGCGGCCATCCGTGACGAACGTGCAGGCGAGATTGCGCAAGCAGATATCCTGCCCGAGGATGCTATCCGACTGGTGACGGGACCGCAGGATCAGCATTTTGCCGATGACGCAATGCCGCGGCTTCTGTCCGAGCCGTTCACGGTCTCGGATGCCTATGACCGAATGGGGATGCGGCTCAAGGGGCCTGCGCTTTCATTGGACAGTGCCCTGTCCATTCCGTCAGAGCCTATCGTTCGCGGATCAATCCAGGTTTCCGGCGACGGCGTTCCCACTGTCCTTCTTGCGGACCACCAAACCACCGGCGGCTATCCAAAGATCGCAACGGTCATCTCATGTGACACCGACCGCTTGTCGCAAATGCGTGCAGGTCAAACGATACGGTTCACTGCTGTTTCAACCCAGAAAGCGGGTGAAGAGGCCAGACGATATGCGACGCAAGTGGCGGAATACCTCGCTCGGATTTCCGTGGCGCGAGGCACCTTGGCGCAAAGGCTGATGCGTGAAAATCTGATTCATGGCTGTATTGATGACTGGTAACCGTATCTTGCGAAAAAATGGCCCACTTGCGGGTCGGAAAGGCACACATCTCTATCCGGCTTTGCTGAAACGCTGACCGATTGAACCACCCTGTATCAGACACTTCAGGCAAGCGGGCCACCAGCGCAGGTTACCAGCTGTTGTAGCCAAGGTATTTGCCCGACATCTCGACCTTCACGCGATCACCCTTGGGGTTTTCGACACGCGTGATGGTCATGTCAAAGTCGATTGCCGACATGATACCATCGCCGAATTTTTCCTGAATCAAAGCTTTGAGGGTCGGACCGTATACTCCCACGATTTCATAGAAACGATAGATACACGGATCGGTTGGCACAGCCTGTTCCCAAATTTTCGTAGGGCTTTCGGCAAGCACGCTTTCGGCTTCTTGCGGAAGACCCATTATGCTGACCATCAATTTAGCTTTTTCCGCTGGAAAGGCGTTCATACCCATCGCGGCGGAATGCGTCCAAACCGGCGACATCCCGATCTTGTCCGCGATGTCTTCCCATGTCAGTCCGGCCTGCTTTTTGGCCGAAAGGATCATCGCGGTAGCGTCTTCTTTGGTCATCATCTCAGTCATGGTGAGGTCTTTCATGTTATTTTCCTCCGGTCTTAGCTGTTCACGGCGCGCAATGCGGGCTGTTGGTCTTCTGGGTCGTCGGTTGGTTTTGTCCTGTCGATCCGTACCGGTGTCGGTTTATTGGTTACGCCACTTTCGGACGGTTGGCCTGACAGTTCCTTGGATCGTTTGCCCAGGAATTGAACCAGATGGTTGCGGATCGCGTAGTAATTCGGGTGCTCGACAATCTCGGTCCGGTTGCGTGGGCGCGGGATCGTGATCTCGACACTTTCGGCGACGCGGGCAAAGGGGCCGTTGGTCATCAACAGGATGCGGTCCGCCAACAGGATAGCTTCATCGATGTCGTGGGTGATCATGAACACGGTCTGCTCCATCTGGCCCCATATCTTGAGCAACTCATCCTGAATGGTCCCGCGTGTCAGCGCGTCCAGTGCGCCGAAGGGCTCATCAAGCAAAAGCAGTTTTGGATGGTTGGCAAATGCCCGTGCAATCGACACGCGCTGGCGCATACCGCCCGATAGCTGGCTGGGCTTGCGATGGATGACATCGCCCTCCAGCCCGACCATCGCGAGGAACTGGGTTGAATGTTCGATCACCTGCGCCTTTGTCCATTCGGGATGGCGTGCGGCCACACCGAAAGTGACGTTCTTCAACGTCGACAGCCACGGCAACAACGAATAGTTCTGGAATACTACGCCACGATCAAGGCTTGGGCCCTTGATCTGTATGCCGTCCATTTTCACGACGCCGCTTGTGGGTTCTGCCAGACCGGCCAGAATATTCATGATCGTTGATTTACCACAGCCCGAATGACCGAGGATGACGACAAATTCGCCCTTTTCCACCCCAAAGCTGGCGTCTTCAAAGACCGTAAGCTTGCCGCCATTCCCATCCGGGAAGCGCTGTGTGAGATTTTCAATACTGAGAAAGGATTTCATAGCGCGTCTCTTTATTCGATGTACGTCACACGGCGCTGCAAGAGGCCAAACATGGCATCCAGAAGCATACCGACAACGCCGATCATGAGAATTGAGAAGATGACAGAGGTCAGGTCGAGGTTGTTCCACTCGTTCCAGACGTAATACCCGATTCCTGTTCCGCCCACGAGCATCTCAGCCGCCACAATGACCAGCCACGCGATTCCGATCGAAATCCGCATGCCTGTCACGATGGTTGGCGCAGCAGCAGGCAGGATTACCAGAAATGCCGTTTTCACTGCACCCAGTTCATGGGTGCGGGCGACGTTTACCCAGTCTTCGCGCACAGCAGCGACGCCGAAGGCCGTGTTGATCAACATTGGCCAGATCGAGCAGATGAAGATCACAAATATCGCCGACGCCTCGCTGTCTTGAATGATGAACAGTGCCAAGGGCATCCACGCCAAAGGCGAAATAGGGCGCAGGACCTGAATAAAGGGGTTGAGGGCTTTGTAGGCGACCGAGGACATCCCGATCAGGAAGCCAAGTGGGATCGCGATCACTGCCGCGAGAAAATACCCCGTCAGCACGCGATAGATCGAGTATCCGATCTGGATGCCGATGCCTTTGTCGTTTGGCCCCGCGTCATAGAAAGGGTTCGACAACTGCTCCCAGGCTTTGCCCAAGACCTGGCTTGGCGGGGGTACGCCCGCTTTGGGCTGCCCCCCACCTGTCAGCAGTTCATATTCAGTCAGTTCACCCACAGCCTTTTGTGCGGGGATCGACATCTCCCACACAAAGAGGCTGACAAAGAGCAAGAGCAGCGACAGCAATGCCGCCCTTTTGTTTTCACTGAGCGCAGCCATCAGTTCGCCTTGATCGCAAAACTGTCGACGTAGGCTTCCGGGGTCGCCGGATCGAAGGTCTTTCCCATGATTGTATGTGATTTGTAGGTGACGTCCGGTGCGTCATAACCAAGGTCTTCCATCACCTTCTTGGCGTCAGCCGCAAGATATACCTGCTCGGCGACACCGCGATAATCCACATCACCTTCGATATAGCCCCATCGCTTCATCTGGGTCAGGATCCAGACACCCATCGAATGCCACGGGAACGGATCGAAATCGATCCGGTCCGGCACGCGCTTCACTTCGCCCAGACCATCCGCATAGGTCCCTGTCAGCACTTGCTGGATCACCGTCACGGGCTGGTTCAGATAGTTGGTCGGTGCAATGGCTTCGGAAATCTCGACCCTGTTATCAGCGTTTGAGGCATATTGCGTCGCGTCGATGATTGATTTCAGCAAAGCGCCGTAAGTGTTTGGCAATTGGGTTGCAAAAGACAGCGGCGCGGCGAATGCGCAGCAAGGGTGGCCTTCCCAGATTTCCTTGGTCAGGATATGGATAAAGCCGATGCCTTCATAAACGGCACGCTGGTTGAATGGATCCGGCGACAGATAGCCGTCAAGATTGCCGGCACGTAGGTTGGCAACCATCTCGGGCGGTGG
>NZ_JAWOAN010000270.1:0-18729 GCF_046498525.1 Yoonia sp. | reverse complement strand
ACGCCGGCGCAGAACCCGCGCGGGGCAGCGAGATAAAGAGTGAGAGGTGGTTTGGTCATCTTGAACTCCGGTTTGCACACCAGAGGTAAGGCTTTGACACTGGTAGGTCCAGCGTCAGTTGCTGCGACGCATTGAGGCGCGGGTTGATGCGCCCCGATGCGTCTGCAGGTTATGTCTCTTGCGAGACTTCTTCACGATCTGTTTCCGCGCGCGGCTCGCGGGTCGGTCTGCCAACGACATCGCGCAGTTCGTCCAGCTCGATGAAATTGTCCGCTTGGCGGCGCAGGTCGTCCGCAATCATTGGTGGTTGGCTGCGAATCGTCGAAACAACAGAAACACGGACGCCCTTGCGTTGCAGCGACCCGACCAGTGGCCGAAAATCGCCGTCACCCGAGAACAGAACGACGTGATCAACATACGGGGCCAATTCCATCGCATCGACCGTCAGTTCGATGTCCATGTTGCCTTTCACCTTACGGCGACCCATGCTGTCCGTGTATTCTTTTGCGGGCTTCGTCACCATCGTGAAGCCGTTGTAGTTCAGCCAATCCACCAGTGGGCGGATCGGTGAGTATTCGTCATTTTCAAGCAATGCCGTGTAATAGAATGCCCGAAGCATTTTCCCGCGACGCATGAATTCCTGTCGCAAGAGTTTATAGTCGATGTCAAAGCCAAGCGATTTCGCTGCGGCATATAAGTTTGAGCCATCGATGAAAAGCGCCAAGCGCTCGTCCCGATAAAACATGGGGTGGTCCTTCCAAAAGCCAATCCTGTGCTGTTGTTATTCAGTGCGTGTTGTTAGGTTGCGCAGGAAAGCCGCATACGTAATGTTTTGGGACAAAGAGGCAACCCACACTAATGAGCAATCAAAGCCAATTTGCGCTGATTTCCCTTGGTAGCAACGAGGATTCACTGTGGGGTGACTCCCGGCAGACTGTCCAAAAGGCTATGTTCGCAGTTGGTGAACTATCGGAAAAACCAGCCGATTTGAGTGCTCTGTACGCGAATCCTGCGTTTCCCGCAGGCGCTGGTCCTGATTTCGTGAATGCCGCAATGGTTCTTTTCACAAAACTGTCAGCGCCCGATTTATTGACCCGATTGCATGAGATCGAGGCCACTGCGGGGCGGAAACGCAACCGGCGATGGGGGCAGCGCACGTTGGATTTGGATTTGATCGCACTGGGCGATACCGTCTTGCCGGATTCAAAGACGCAAGCTGTTTGGCGGGGCCTTTCACCGCAGGATCAGCAGACAATGACACCGAACGAGATCATCCTTCCGCATCCGCGCTTGCAGGACCGTGCCTTCGTCCTTGTGCCGATGCTTGATGTTGCTGCGGATTGGGTGCACCCCTTGCTGGGCCGCTCGATCGCGCAGCTTTGTGCTGATTTGGATGGTGCCGCACGGGCTGAAGTCGTCAGACTGGGCGATGCGCACAAGCCTTGAAAAACTGGGGGAAACCGCCTTTGGACCCCTTGTCAATCAAGAAGCGAGGGGCTAGGTACAAAGCCTCAAATATCCCTCTTGATTGATCGGAGAACGCCAAATGGCCCGCGTCACCGTAGAAGATTGCGTCGATAAAGTTCCTAACCGTTTCGAGCTTGTGATGCTTGCGGCACACCGTGCCCGTGAAATCTCGGCTGGTGCGCCGATCACGGTCAACCGCGATAACGACAAAAATCCTGTCGTTTCGCTGCGCGAGATCGCAGAAGAGACACAACAGGCCGCTGATCTGCGCGAGCGCATGATCGAAGCCAACCAGACGCAGATCGAAGTTGATGAACCTGAAGAAGACAGCATGTCGCTTCTTATGGGTGCAGAAACCGACAAACCTGCCGAAGACGACATGTCGGAAGAAAAATTGCTGCGCGCATTGATGGATGCGCAAGGGCAGCGCTAAGGCCGCTTTTCCGGCCTCAAAAAAATAGGCGCGGGACCAGATGACAACTGCTGACGATCTGATTGCTCTGGTCCGCACCTATAACCCGAATTCAAATCAAGCCCTGCTGCGCGATGCGTTCGTCTTTGGTGCTGAAATGCACGAGGGGCAGTTCCGTCACTCCGGAGAGCCGTATTTCACCCACCCTTCCGCTGTAGCCGCTATTCTGGCCCAGCAGCAGATGGATGATGCGACGCTTGTCACCGCTTTGCTGCATGACACGATCGAAGATACAAAGGCATCCTTCGCTATGGTGGAGGAGCGGTTTGGTCGCGAGATAGCTGAACTGGTGGATGGCGTCACCAAGTTGACGAACCTCCAGCTGACGTCCTCGCAGACGAAACAGGCCGAAAACTTTCGCAAACTGTTCATGGCGACATCGCGCGACTTGCGCGTGACCTTGGTCAAACTGGCCGACCGCCTGCATAACATGCGCACGATCAAGTCGATGCGGCCGGAAAAGCAGGCTCAGAAAGCACGCGAGACGATGGACATTTTCGCGCCACTGGCCGGCCGGATGGGTATGCAGTGGATGCGCGAGGAATTGGAAGACCTGTCCTTCCGTGTACTGAACCCTGAAGGGCGCAATTCCATCATCCGGCGCTTTATCATGCTGCAACGGGAAACCGGTGACGTGATCCAGAAGATTACGGCAGACATGCGTGTCGAATTGGAAAAGGCCAACATTACGGCCGATGTCCTTGGGCGTGCCAAAAAGCCTTACTCGATCTGGCGAAAGATGCAGGAAAAGGATCAGGGCTTCAGTCGCTTGTCCGACATCTACGGTTTCCGCGTCATCGTTGCGACAGAGGCTGATTGTTACCGTGTTCTGGGGGCCATTCATCAGCGCTGGCGTGCGGTACCGGGCCGGTTCAAGGATTACATCAGTCAGCCAAAGTCCAACGGCTATCGCTCGATTCACACCACTGTGTCCGGTCGCGACGGCAAGCGGGTCGAGGTCCAGATCCGGACGCGCGAAATGCATGAAGTCGCGGAAACCGGTGTTGCGGCGCATTGGTCCTACAAGAACGGTGAGCGGGTCGAGAACCGGTTTGCCGTTGATCCGGTACAATGGATTTCATCTCTGACCGAACGTCTGGATGAAGATCAGGATCACGACGAATTCCTCGAAGCGGTCAAGCTGGAGATGTATCAGGATCAGGTATTCTGCTTCACGCCCAAGGGTGACGTCATCAAACTGCCGCGCGGGGCGACCCCGATCGACTTTGCCTACGCGATCCATACGCGGATCGGGTCCGCCTGCGTCGGTGCCAAGGTTGACGGGCTGCGCGTGCCACTTTGGACAAGGCTGAAGAACGGACAGTCGGTCGAGGTTATCACAGCCGAAGGGCAAACGCCGCAGGCCACATGGATTGATATCGCCGTCACAGGCCGGGCCAAGACAGCAATTCGCCGTTCGTTGCGCGAGGAAGACCGCGAACGTTTTGTAAGGTTGGGCCGCGAGCTGGCGCGTGTGGCGTTTGAAAATGTGGGAAAGAAAAGTACCGAGAAAGCTCTGAGAACCGCCGCCAAAGCGCTTGCGATTGACGGCGTCGAGGAGTTGTTGTCCCGACTTGGCAGCGCAGAGATTACCGCGCGCAAAGTGGTTACCGCGATCTATCCTGAACTGGAACATACCCAAGGCGAAGAAATCGACCAAGGTCGTGCGGTCGTCGGACTGGCACCGGATCAGGTGCAGCAACGGGGCGCGTGCTGTCAGCCTGTGCCGGGCGAACGTATTCTTGGCATCACCTTTCGCGGACATGGCGTGGTCGTACATGCCATTGATTGCGCAGTACTGGCCGATTACGAAGATCAACCTGAACGCTGGATCGACCTGCATTGGCAGGAAGGCACCCATGGAGCGGTCAATACCGTCACCTTCGACGCGACAATCGCCAATGATTCTGGCGTGCTGGGACGTATTTGCACATTGATCGGCGAACAAAATGCCAATATCTCTGACCTTAAGTTTATCGATCGCAAGCCGGACTATTTCAGGTTGTTGATCGATGTTGATTTGCGGGACGCCGAACATTTGCACAGGGTGCAGACCGCGCTTGAGGCTGAAAGCAACGTGTCTACGATTGCGCGGCACAAGGATCCCGGGCTTGCCGCACTGGGCGCGGGAACATCTCGCAGAGAGGGATGACGGGAATTGGTTTTCAAGCGCAGGGATAGACGTGCGATCTGGCAGATCGTGCTGGATTTCTTCTATCCCCGAGGCGGCTGGACCCGTGCATTTGAATACGTCAAGCACCGCGTCCGGCGTTTGCCAGATACGCCGGAAAAGATCAGCCGTGGTATCTGGGCCGGTGTTTTTGTCTGCTTCACGCCGCTTTTCGGCCTGCATTTCGTCTTTGCCGCGATTATCGCCCGGTTGCTGCGCGGAAACATATTCGCGGCAATCATGGCGACGTTCTTTGGTAATCCGCTGACCTTCCCGCCGATAGGTTTCTTGTCGATCTCTCTGGGGTCGTGGATGTTGGGTCTGCCACCGGGGCGCAACGATCATCTGGGCCAGAAATTCGCGGATGCCAGCTATGATCTTTGGTACAATATCGTTGCGGCCTTTACACCTGACCGCATCAACTGGCGGGGATTAGAGGTGTTTTACGATGATGTGTTCTTTCCTTATCTTGTGGGCGGGATACTTCCCGGGGTGGTGACAGCGACGATCGCCTACTATCTGTCAGTGCCAGTGATCGGCGCCTACCAGATGCGCCGTAAGAAAGCGTTGCTGGCAAAGCTTGACCAGTTGAAGAAAAAGACATCACCTACGGATGAAACCAGCAACTAGACCGCCGACGACAATGGAATGCCCGATATGACCAATAAACTGCGCCTTGGCGTGAACATCGACCACGTGGCAACTGTGCGCAACGCGCGGGGGGGCACCATGCCCGACCCCGTCCGTGCAGCAGTCATGGCAGAGAAGGCAGGTGCCGACGGCATAACGGCACATTTGCGCGAGGATCGCCGCCATATCTCGGATGCCGATATCGAGGCCTTGATCACAGCGCTCAAGGGTCCGTTGAATTTCGAAATGGCCGCCACCCAAGAGATGCAGGCAATTGCGTTGCGGCACAAACCGCATGCAGTCTGCATCGTGCCGGAAAAACGTGAAGAGCGGACGACAGAAGGCGGGCTTGAGGTTGCACGCGAAGAGAATGCGCTGGCGCACTACATCGCGCCCTTGCGCGAGGCGGGATGCCGTGTGTCGATTTTCATTGCCGCCGATCAGCGCCAGATCGAAGCGGCGCACCGGATCGGTGCGGAAGTCATCGAACTTCATACCGGCGCATATTGCGATGCGTACGCCGAAGGTCGCTTTGACGACTACGACGCAGAATTGCGCAAGCTGACCGACATGGCAGCCTTTGCCGACAGCCTTGGGCTGGAGGTGCATGCAGGCCACGGTCTGACCTATGATACCGTCGCCCCTATTGCCGCCTTGCCGCAGGTGATTGAACTCAACATCGGGCACTTCATCATTGGTGAAGCAATCTTCCGCGGTCTGACACCGGCAATTTCTGAAATGCGTCGCCTCATGGATGAGGCGCGCGCGTGAGCGAGACGGCACAAAGCACTGTCACTCCAGTAGAAAAGGCAGCGATGCAGGACGTGGTGGAACGCGCTTGTGCGCTTCATGACGCCGGCCATGATATTGTGTTCACCGCCGCCGTTGTTCTGGATGACGAAGTCATCGCAACGGCCCGCAACGAGGTAGGCGATACCGATGATCCCAGTCGCCACGCAGAAGTCGTGGCAATCGCACGTGCCGCCAAGGCCGCCGGTGACCGTGATCTATCGGGCGCAACTTTGATCGCATCATGCCAGCCGTGCGAAATGTGCCTGTCCACTATGCGCTGGGCTGATATCGGCCGCGTGATTTTTGCTGCCCAACAAGCACATATCTCTGACGCGTATTTCCGTTTTCCGGGGCTGACGATCAGGGATTTTCACGCCGCTTGTGACGGAAGCTTCTCGTGGGAAGGCGGCGTCGATGAAGACCGTGTATCACATATCTACGTGGCAAAGGGGTCCTGATGATACATCACATCGTCATGTGCACGCTCAGGGCGGACCACGATCCTGCAGAATTGCAAAAGGTGATGGAGGGGCTTGATGCACTGCGTAATACCCTTTCGGGCTTTTCGCATTTCACCCATGGACCCAATCAGGATTTTGAAGGGCTCTCGACAGATTGCCATTATGCTTTTGTCTGCCAGTTCGCGGACGCACCCGCGCTGCGGCACTACGTGCAAGACCCGGGTCATCGTGAACTTGGGAAACGCCTGCTTGCTCTTTGTGAAGGTGGCGTCACAGGATTGAGGGTTGTCGATATGGCAGAGACCGCATGATCCTTGGCGTTGGAACCGATTTGGCAAACATAGACCGCATTGCGGGAACACTGGACCGTTTTGGGGATCGGTTTCGCAACCGTGTGTTCACAGACATCGAACAGCGCAAATCGGAACGCCGTAAAGATGTTGCAGGGACCTATGCTAAAAGATGGGCTGCGAAAGAGGCATGTTCAAAGGCGCTGGGCACCGGCCTGCGAATGGGGATTGCCTGGAAAGATATGGCCGTATTCAACCTTGGCACTGGTCAGCCTATGATGGCCGTCACCGGCTGGGCAAAAGATCGCCTTGATCAGATGACCCCGGAAGGCCACGAGGCCATCATTCACGTCACCTTGACCGACGATCATCCGTGGGCACAGGCCTTTGTCGTAATCGAGGCGCGTCCCATCGCTTGACAGCACAGGCGTGCGCCCTCATGTAGCCTCAAACTACAACAAGGAATAGGCAATGGCCGAAAAGACAGGATTTTTCCACTGGCTGATCGACACTGGGAAAACGGTGTTCTGGGCACTGGTCATTGCCGGCATCTTTCGCACTCTCTTCTTTCAGCCGTTCTGGATTCCGTCAGGATCAATGAAGGACACGCTGCTGATCGGTGATTTCCTTTTTGTGAACAAGATGGCCTATGGTTATTCCTACGCGTCATGCCCGTCGATCCGTATTCCGCAGGTCGGTATCGATCTGGGGGCCGATGATTTCTGCGGCTTTATCGAAGACCGCGAAGACCGTATTTTCGGGTCTGATCCCGAACGCGGGGATATCGTGGTCTTCCGCCATCCTGTCGATGGCCGCGACTTTATCAAGCGCTTGATCGGTACCCCCGGCGACCGCATCCAGATGATCGACGGTGTTTTGCATATCAACGATGAAGCTGTCCAGATCGAAGAGGCGGGGACCTTCACCGAAATCATGGAACCGCAGGGCCCGTTGGGGCTGCGGCCGCAATGCGCCAATGGCGCGGTCGGTTTTGGTGCTGTCTGTGAAAAGCCCCGGTTTATCGAAACGCTGCCAAATGGCGTGAGCCATTCAATTCTGGATATCGCAATGCGTCCTACTGACAATACGGGCGTTTTTACGGTTCCGGAAGATCAGTTCTTTTTCATGGGTGACAACCGCGACAACTCCACTGATAGCCGCGTTTCCCAAGCAGCGCGCGGTGTCGGATTTGTAGACCGCAAGGATATCGTCGGTCGGGCAGATCGGGTGATATTCTCGTCCGGGGGCCGATCCATGCTGGCGTTCTGGACATGGCGTTCCGACCGTTTCTTTAAGGCGCTCGATTGAAGCTCTCAGCCGAACTCAATGCCTTTTCGGAAAGGCTCGGGCATAGTTTTGCCAAACCAGAGATCCTGATCCGCGCGGTCACGCACTCTTCGATTGTAAGTCCTCATCGCGATGACAACCAGAGGTTGGAATTTCTGGGTGATCGGGTCTTGGGGCTGGTGATGGCAGAGGCTTTGCTGAATGCTGATCCGTCAGCTCCAGAAGGCCTGCTCGCACCGCGCTACAACGCGCTGGTCCGTCGTGAAGCCTGTGCCGACGTGGCACGCCAGATTGACCTCGGAGAGGTCCTTAAGCTGGGTCGGTCCGAGATGAAATCGGGCGGGCGCCGCAAAGAGGCACTTTTGGCCGACGCCATGGAGGCGGTGATTGCCGCAATCTTTCAAGACGGCGGATTTGATGCTGCGCGCGACGCGATCCTGCGCCTGTGGGGTGATCGCATCCATAACGTCGCCGCCGATGCACGTGACGCCAAAACCGCGCTGCAGGAATGGGCGCAAGCACGCGGCGAGGTGCCGCCGCAATATATCGAGGTGTCGCGCACTGGACCGGACCACCAACCCCAGTTTACCATTGAGGTACGTTTGGCGTCCGGCCTCTCCGAGCAAGCGACAGCCGGGTCCAAGCGCCACGCTGAACAGGCTGCGGCAACTGCTCTTTTACAGAAAGTCGACACATGACTGACGCCCCCACTAAAGCCGGTTTTGTTGCCCTGATCGGTGAACCCAACGCTGGCAAATCAACGCTCTTGAACCGGATGGTTGGCGCGAAAGTGTCGATCGTCACCCATAAGGTGCAGACCACGCGTGCGCGTATTCGTGGCGTTGCGATGGCAGAGAATGCGCAGTTGATCTTTGTCGATACGCCAGGGCTTTTCAAGCCGCGCCGCAGGCTTGACCGTGCAATGGTTGCAGCCGCCTGGGGCGGGGCGGCTGACGCGGATGTTGTGGTGCTGATGATCGAAGCGCATCGCGGCGTTTCAGATGGTGTAAAAGCAATCCTTGAGACGCTGTCAGAAAGGGCAGGAAAGTCACCCGTCGCGTTGGCAATCAACAAGATCGACAAGGTGAAGTCCGAGGTGTTGTTGGCCCTGACCAAACAGATGAACGACGCCTTCCCCTTCGCCGAGACATTCATGATTTCCGCAGAGCGCGGTCATGGCTGTGATACCTTGCGTGATTGGCTCATAACGCAAGTGCCTGAAGGTCCGTTTCTGTATCCTGAAGACCAGATAGCCGATCTGCCGATGCGGATGATAGCCGCAGAGATGACGCGCGAAAAGCTGACGCTGCGCCTGCATCAGGAACTGCCGTATGAATTGACGGTAGAAACCGAGAACTGGGAAGAACGCCCCGATGGTTCTGCCCGAATTGACCAGTTGATCTATGTGGCCCGCGATGGTCACAAGGGGATTGTGCTGGGCAAGGGGGGCGAAACGGTCAAAGCGATCAGCCAGGCATCGCGGCTCGAATTGGAAGAGTTCCTCGGCCGCCGCGTGCACCTGTTCGTAAAGGTCAAAGTCCGGCCAAACTGGCTGGAGGAATCAGAGCGCTATTCTGAAATGGGCCTTGATTTCAAAGATGGCAACGTTTGAGGCTGACAGCAGACATCTGGGTTTCGGCCTATCTGACGCGGTTGAGGCTTCTTGAAATACCCGCATTTGTCGTGAAACGGGGCGATAACACGGCAGGTGCGGTCCTTATCAAACTCAACACGCTGGACGGACAGGCCCGGTGTTATCAGCGCAGCTTTGATTTGATGACAGGTGAGCGCAAGTGGATGGTTCTGGTCGAAGGTGACGAGACGGAGGTCGATGCCTCAATCGTGAAACAACGCAGTTTCGATCCTGATCTGTGGGTGATCGAGGTCGAGGACAAAGCGGGTCGTCATCTCTTGGACGAACCGGGGCTTGATTGACTTTTATGTCGGAGGCATCTGCCCCCAGTCGACCAACGACAGCTTGCAAGTGCAACGCATCCGGTCTGTTATATGGCTTATGTTGAGGGCTGTCCAAGATGATTGAGTGGCGTTCGGAAGCGGCCTTGCTTGCGGCCCGTCCCTTTGGCGAAACCTCGGTGATCATCGACGTGTTCAGCGCGGCCTACGGCCGACATGCAGGCGTAGTCCGGGGTGGTACCAGCCGCAAGTTGGCGCCGGTCCTGCAACCAGGCGCACAACTCTTCGTCACATGGAAGGCACGGCTGGAAAGTCACTTGGGCAGTTTCACGGTCGAACCGGTCCGCAGTCGCGCCGCGACCGCCATGGGGGATCGCCTCGCCTTGGCGGGATTGAATGCCGTTTGCAGTTTGCTGGCGATGGTATTGCCCGAACGCGAGGCACATGCACCGCTTTATCAGCGTACTATCGCACTGCTTGATTTGCTGGGGCAATCAGATGTCTGGCCGCTCGCCTATCTGCGTTGGGAGCAGGCCTTGTTGGAAGAAATGGGTTTCGGGCTGGACCTTTCGGCCTGTGCCGTGCGCGGAGTGAATGAAGATTTGATTTACGTCTCACCCAGATCAGGGCGGGCCGTCAGCCGTGACGCGGCGGGCGAATGGGCCGACCGGATGCTTCCCTTGCCAGAGGTTCTTGCCGGCAAGGGTGACGCATCGAATGTTGAAATTGCGCGGGCGTTGGGGACCACGGGCTATTTCATAGAGCATCGTTTGGTCAAAGGCCTCGGTGACCGCCCCCTGCCGGCAGCGCGTGCGCGGCTGATTGAAGCGATAGTGCGCGCCGACCCTTCCTAAACAAGCTTTTTTTTATGAAATGCGCCGCGGATGCGACGGCTCCTTTTGGCGCTGCCCTAGTCGATTAACGCCGGGCAGCGCAAAAGCAACCTAGTCAAGCAAACGCCGTGCAATGACCTGAGCCTGAATTTCGGCAGCACCTTCAAAGATGTTCAGAATACGTGCATCACACAGAATGCGGCTGACTTTGTATTCCAAGGCAAAACCGTTGCCGCCATGGATTTGCAGCGCGTTATCCGCACATGCCCAAGCGATGCGCGCACCTAGCAGTTTCGCCATTCCGGCCTCAAGATCGCAGCGGCGGTCGTTGTCTTTTTCATGCGCGCTGAAATAGGTTAGTTGGCGGGCAATCATGATCTCGACCGCCATCATGGCCAGCTTGCCAGAAACGCGCGGGAAATTGATGAGTGACTTGCCGAACTGCTTGCGGTCCTGGGCATATTGCATGCCTACGTCCAGTGCTGACTGGGCAACACCGACCGCGCGGGCGGCAGTTTGAATGCGCGCACTCTCAAACGTCTGCATGAGCTGCTTGAAACCCTTGCCGGTCTCGCCACCCAAAAGGTTCTCGCCCTTGATTGCAAAACCATCAAACGCCAGTTCGTATTCCTTCATCCCGCGATAGCCAAGCACCTCGATCTCGCCGCCGGTCATGCCGGGGGTGGGAAATGGGTTTTCGTCGGTACCGGGTATCTTTTCGGCAAGGAACATAGACAACCCGCGATAATCGGTTGTTTCCGGCTCGGTTCGGGCCAGCATCGTCATTACGTGCGTGCGTGTTGCGTGGGTGATCCAGGTTTTGTTCCCCGTGACTTCCCAGTCGTCCCCTTTCTTGACCGCCCGTGTGCGCAGGCTGCCAAGGTCCGAGCCGGTGTTCGGTTCGGTAAACACCGCCGTTGGGAGGATTTCAGCGGATGCCAGACCAGGGAGCCATTTCTGCTTTTGCTCCTCTGTGCCGCCGCACAGGATGAGTTCGGCTGCAATTTCGGTCCGTGTGCCGAGTGAACCGACGCCGATATAACCGCGCGACAGCTCTTCCGATACGACACACATCGAGGTCTTGGACAGGCCAAAACCCCCATATTCTTCGGGGATAGTCAGGCCGAAAACACCCAGCTCTGCCATTTCGTCGATGATCTCGAGCGGGATGAGTTCGTCCTTGAGATGCCATTCGTGGGCATCCGGTTCGACCCGCTCGATGCTGAAGCGGCGGAACTGTTCGCGGATCATCTCAAGCTCGTCGTCAAGGCCAGAGGCACCAACGGTAATATTCGCGGATTGCTCTTGCATCAGGACGACCAGCCGCGTGCGCGCAGCTTGCGTGTTGCCAGATTGGGTCAGGGTCATCACGGCGGGCTGCATCAGCGCGCGCATGTCGTCTTGAGACAGGCCAATGTCCTGCAAGCGCAGAATTTCGCCTTGGCTCATCGGGATGCCGCCGTAAATTTGCCAGAGGTATTCTCCAAAGGCGATCTGGTGGATCAACTGCTCCACTTCGCCAAACTTGCCGTCCGCTTGCAGGCGTTCGGCCCAGTTCTGCATTTGTCGCAGTGATTGTACGTATGTTGCCAACCAGGCAAGCCCGTGGGACGCTGTCTGGTTTTCTTCGATCAGCTTGCCGGAAATGCGACCGCCGTCTTCAACGGTCGCGCGCACAGCTTCTTTTGCGCGGTTCAAGACATCATCGACAGCAGGAATCGCAGATGCGGTAAGCGACAGCAGGTCTGCCAGAACCGGGTTTTGATTTAACGTCATATCCTGACCATCATGCGCCATTTTGCGACTCCTATCAATTTGCAGGTGCAGAGATAATCACTTTGCAGTTGCAGCGCAATAATTATTCACGCAGATATCTCTGGACG
Organism: Yoonia sp.; assembly: GCF_046498525.1. Taxonomy (GTDB): domain Bacteria; phylum Pseudomonadota; class Alphaproteobacteria; order Rhodobacterales; family Rhodobacteraceae; genus Yoonia. The sequence continues at coordinate 6,530 of NZ_JAWOAN010000270.1, read as the reverse complement.
CACAAAAGTGTCGCACCAAATTTCGCGCTGGAATGTGCCACCCAATACCGTAAGAGACGTTATGCCCGAGTTCTTGCCTTTGATCACGCCTGCCATTTTTGCCTTTGCCTTTGCGGTGACAGTGCTGGGTGGTTTTGTCAAAGGTACCGTCGGGTTTGCCATGCCGCTGATCATGATTTCGGGCATGGGTATCCTGATCCCGCCCGAACTGGTCGTGGCAGGTATCATCATCCCGATTGTGATCAGCAACGGTCTGCAAGTGGCGCGATCGGGCGTGGGTCATGCCAAGACTGCATTTAAAGAGCACTGGCGCTACGTGCTGGTGGTTTGTGTGATGATATTGGTTTCGGCGCAATTTGTGCGCAGTATTCCGAGCGATACCATGTTTATCGTTCTGGGTGTGCCTGTTGTCGGCCTCAGTTTGATTCAACTGGTCGGCTGGCGCCCACGGATCACGCCACAGTGGCGGCGACCCTTCGAATGGGTCGCGGGCGGACTGGCAGGGATTCTGGGTGGTTTGGCCGGAACGTGGGGTCCACCGACTGTGCTGTACCTCATCGCGCTTAATACACCGCGGGACAGGCAAATGTCCGTTCAGGGCGTGATATATGGGCTTGGGTCAGTGATGCTCCTATTGGGGCATCTGCAGTCCGGAATATTGAATGCGCAGACATGGAGCTTTTCCGCAGCACTTGTTCTGCCAGCCCTCATTGGTATGTGGATGGGGTTCCGGCTGGGTGACCGGTTCGATCAGGATCGCTTTCGGCGGGTGACACTTTGGATTCTTATCATCGCCGGGGCAAACCTGATCCGGCGCGGTGTCATGGGCTAGCCCAGCCGTGCACGGCGTCCGCAGGCAAGGGTAAGGTGGGTCTTTAACCCACCTTACGTCATACTATCCGATTGCTGCGGCTTTGACGTCATCGTCGATGAAAGGGACGTATTTTTCAAAGTTGTCACTGAACATCGTCACCAGCTTTTCGGCCTGTGCGTCATAGCCTGCCTTGTCTGCCCAAGTATCGCGCGGGTCCAAAAGACCATCATCGACGCCATCGACAGAAACCGGAACTTCAAATCCGAAGTGCACATCCTTGCGGAAGGTGCTTTCGATCAATGTGCCATCCAATGCAGCAGAGAGCAGGGCGCGGGTGGCCCTGATCGGCATCCGCGATCCAGTGCCGTAGGCACCGCCGGTCCAGCCGGTGTTCACCAGCCAGCAGGTCGCGCCGTGGCTTGCGATCTTGTTGCGCAGCAGGTTGCCATAGACTTCCGGCCTGCGCGGCATGAACGGGGCGCCAAAGCATGTGCTGAAAGTCGGTTCAGGCTCTGTCACGCCGCGTTCTGTGCCGGCGACCTTGGAGGTGAAGCCGGAGAGGAAGTGGTACATCGCCTGTGCCGGTGTAAGCCGTGCGATGGGGGGCAGAACACCAAAAGCATCACAGGTCAGCATGATGATGTTCTTGGGGTGCCCGCCCAATGCTGTCTTTGATGCGTTGGAGATATAGTTCAGCGGATAAGCGCAGCGCATGTTTGCGGTCAGGCTGTCGTCTTCGAAATCCAGCTCCAGCGTTTCGGGATTGAATACCATGTTCTCGATAACCGTGTGCGGCATAGAGCATGTCGCGTAGATCTCGGGTTCTGCTTCGGGATCAAGACCGATGGTCTTGGCATAGCAGCCGCCTTCGAAGTTGAAGGTGCCGCGGTCCGACCAGCCATGTTCGTCGTCACCGATCAGAACACGGGTCGGATCGGCGGAAAGTGTCGTCTTGCCAGTACCGGAGAGGCCAAAGAACACGGCTGTATCAACAGGATTTCCAGGTGCATGGTTGGCCGAGCAGTGCATCGGCATGATGCCTTTTTCGGGCAGGATATAATTGAGAAGCGTGAAGACGGACTTCTTATTTTCGCCCGCGTATTCCGTACCGCCGATCAGGATCAACTTCTTTTCAAAGTTCAGCACGATCACAGTCTCGGACCGGCAGCCGTGCTTTTCAGGATCGGCCTGAAATGTCGGGCAGTTGATGATGGTGAAGTCTGGTACGAATGTTTCCAGTTCGGACGCGTCCGGGCGGCGCAGCAAGTGCCGGATGAACAGCCCATGCCATGCGAGTTCAGTAACGACGCGTACGTCCAGACGGTGTTCGGGGTCTGCGCCACCATAGAGGTCTTGCACGTTGTAGGTGCCGCCTTTCATGTGCTCCAGCATATCGGCGTAGAGTACGTCGAACTTGGCCGGATCCATCGGCGGGTTGTTTTCCCACCAGATCGTATCTTTGACACCTTCCGTCTTGACGACGAATTTGTCTTTCGGCGAACGGCCTGTGTGCTTGCCTGTCGTAACAAGCAACGTGCCGCCTTTACCGGTCACGCCTTCGCCGGCGGCGATTGCGGCGTCATGCAATTCAGCTTCAGAGCGGTTGTAATAGACGTAACCCAGCCCTGTGATGCCTTGATCTTCAAGTTTCATCGACGGGTTGACCTTACTTTGGTCCATGGGTTCGCTCCTTATTGACATGGCCGATGCGGCCAGCGATTACCTCTCATAGCACCAAGTTTTCAAAGGCCGATACCCTAGTTTCACTTCGTTAGCGCAACCATTTTGATGTTAGCGCAACCAAAGCGCGGTGCCGCCAAGACAGTATAGCGCATCCTGCGGGAATTCGGCAAAATTAACGCAAATAAGGCAAATCGGCGCTGAACACTGAGTTAACTGTTGATTCGCCTATGTAAAACGGTGAAAAGTCTTCGGTAGCGTCACAAAGAGCGCCCAGCATTTCCAACGAAGGGGTTCCACCATGTCGAGAATTGCACTTGTAGATGATGACAGGAACATCCTCACGTCTGTTTCCATGACCCTCGAGGCAGAAGGTTTTGAGGTCGAGACTTATAATGACGGCCTCTCTGCGCTTGAGGCTTTCAACAAGCGTATGCCTGATATGGCCGTTTTGGACATCAAAATGCCACGGATGGACGGAATGGATTTGTTGCAGAGATTGCGGCAAAAGACATCGATGCCCGTTATTTTCCTGACATCCAAGGACGATGAGATCGACGAAGTCCTTGGTTTGCGGATGGGCGCGGACGATTACGTAAAAAAGCCATTTTCTCAGCGTTTACTTGTTGAACGAATCCGGGCGCTCTTGCGCAGGCAAGATGCGATCGCCGGGGAAGAGATCGAGGAAACCGAGGACACCAAAGTCATGGTCCGCGGTGAGTTGGTGATGGACCCGCTGCGTCATGCAGTTAAGTGGAAAGGGAAAGACGTATCCCTTACGGTAACGGAATTTTTGTTGTTGCAGGCGCTTGCCCAGCGACCCGGCTTTGTCAAAAGCCGCGATCAGCTGATGGATGTTGCCTATGATGACCAAGTCTACGTGGACGATCGTACGATCGACAGCCACATCAAACGGCTGCGTAAGAAGATGCGCAACACGGATAACGAGTTCTCTGCGATCGAGACCCTGTATGGCATCGGGTACCGCTACAACGAAGAGTAAGTCATGACGGCAGCGCCGAAGATTGACGTACGCGATCTCAGGTCCGTGCGCGCCGCTGCGCGCACGCCGGATCTTGTTTTGGGTGCCGATTGGGTTGATCCTGATCTTGTCACCGAAGACATTGAGGTTGACGAAATTCCCGGTGGTCGTCTTTTTGCGCTGCGCCGCTCACCGATTGCCCGCAAGATTATCACGTTCAACCTGATCGCTTTGATTTTGCTGATTTCGGGCGTGCTCTACCTTAGCCCGTCACGTGATAGTCTGGCGTTTCAGCGTGCGAACGGCCTTATCAATGAGGCACAGTTGATCGCCGATGTCTTTGAAGCGCAACTGCCAACGGTGGCCCCGGTCAATCTGGTGACCGCCGATGGCATCAACCCGATAGCGACGCTGGAAGGGCTCAACCTGCGCGGCGGAGTCGAGGTTTCGGTTTTTGCGCCCGATACTACCCTTGTTGCGCGGGCAAGTGGCAGCCTTGATCCCGAAGAGATCGCAGAGCTCGAAAAGCAGACCGGCGGCACGTTCATCTTGGATTTCCTGATTTCGATCTGGGATGGGGTGGTCAGTCTCGGCGCGGTTGGCGAAGGTCAGGTCAGCGAAGAGCAGGCACTTGTTCAGCTGACCCAAGAAACCATCCGCGAAGCAATTGCGAACGGGACCCAGTTGGAAGCGTCGAAAATTAATGGTGCAAACAGCTTTGTCGTAACGACGCCGATCCTGCGTAATGGCGTGGCGGTGGGTGTTATTGCGGTCACCACGGCAGCGGGTGAGGTCGACGGCCTTGTCAGCCGTGAACGCGAGCAGTTTCTGCGGCTTTTCTTTGTCGGTGTGCTGGTCAGTGTCGGCCTTAGTCTTGTGCTTGCCTCTACAATTGCCAACCCTCTGGCACAGCTTGCGACAGCTGCTGAAGCGAGCCAGGAAAAGAACGCGCGCAAGATGTCGCCTGGCCGTGTCCGTATCCCTGATCTCAGTGGTCGCCCTGACGAAATTGGCCGTCTGTCCGCAGCCTTGCGCAGCATGGTATCGGCGCTTTACGAACGCATTGAAGGCAATGAACAATTCGCCGCAGACGTAGCCCATGAAATCAAGAACCCATTGGCGTCACTTCGTTCTGCGGTTGGCACGATGCGCGTTGCAAAACGCGACGATCAGCGCGAGCGCTTGCTTGAGGTAATCGAGCATGATGTGAAGCGTCTTGACCGATTGGTCAGCGATATCTCGAACGCGTCGCGTCTTGATAGTGAGCTGGTCAAGGAGGAGGAGGAATCCTTTGATCTGATCAAGATGCTTGGTAACATCGCAGAGTTTTTGGGCAAGGATGCAAAGCTGCGCGGTGTTGATTTTGTCGCGGACCTGCCGGAAGGCAAAATAATCGTCGAAGGTCTCGAAGGTCGCATGGCACAGGTGTTTGTGAACCTGATCACGAATGCGATTTCATTCTGTGAAAAGGGTGATGCTATTCGTATTTGGGCACGTACCCGTCAGAACAGAGTGCTGATCGTCGTCGAAGATACAGGCCCCGGCATCCCGGACGATGCATTGACCAAGATTTTCCAACGTTTCTATTCAGAGCGTCCCGAAGGGCAGTTCGGCAACAACTCAGGTCTTGGGCTGGCAATTTCAAAACAGATTGTCGAGGCACATGCAGGTGCGATCTGGGCCGAAAATATTCGCCCCACGGATGCTGACCCCACCTCCGAACCGCTTGGCGCCCGCTTTGTGGTCGGTTTGCCGATCTAGGACAATGTCTCATGAGCACAGCCGATAGCCTGCACGCAACCTGCGTGGCGTGGGATGATCGCGCAGTCCTCATCATCGGTGCGTCTGGCGTGGGAAAGTCCGGTTTGGCTCTGACACTGATGGCATTTGGCTGCACCTTGGTTGCGGATGATCGCGTCAGCTTGCAATTACGCGAAGAGGCCGTTTACGCGCGCTGTCCTGGCAAGATCGCGGGTCTGATCGAAGCAAGGGGCCTTGGCATACTGAAAGCAGAGCATGTACCCGATGCACAGGTGGTCTTGGCCGTGGATATGGACCAACGTGAAACAGAGCGACTGCCGCAGCGCCGCTATTTAAGTCTTCTCGATTGCAATCTGCCCTTGATCTATCGCGTTGATGCGCCACACTTTGCATCTGGAATTATGCAGATCCTCAAAGCTGGTTGGAGCGATAGATGACCGAGTCAGGTCCGGACCCGATGAAAGCAGCCGCCGCTGTGGTGCTGGTGACAGGTCCGTCGGGTGCAGGTCGCTCAACCGCGATCAATGCGCTTGAAGATCTGGGGTACGAGGTCATCGACAATTTACCATTGTCCCTGCTGCCGCGTTTGCTTGACGGGCCTCCGCCCACGCGACCATTGGCGTTGGGGGTAGATGTGCGCAATCGTGATTTCAGCACGGCGGCCTTGATTGATGCGATTGACCGACTGGCCGGTAAGGGGCAGCTGACGGCGCAGGTGCTTTATATGGATGCCGCGGAAGAAGAGCTTGTGCGTCGATATTCGGAGACGCGCCGCAGGCATCCGCTTGCGCCTGCCGGTTCCCCCTTGCAGGGCATCGCGGCCGAACGTGAATTGCTGATCCCCATCCGGGCCCGTGCAGATGTGCTGATTGATACGACGGGCATGTCGCCGCATGATGCCAAAGCAGAAGTGGAACAGTGGTTCGGAACCGGGGAAGGACGCAAGCTTGGCGTCACCCTGCATTCTTTTTCCTACAAACGCGGACTTCCGCGCGGTATGGATATCGTGATGGATTGCCGCTTCTTGCAAAACCCCCACTGGGAAGAACACCTCCGACAGTTGGATGGACGCGATCCTGCTGTGGCGGCCTATGTCTTTGCTGACCCGCGGTTTCCTGCATTTTTCAAGCAGGTAAAGGGGCTGATCGATCTGCTGCTGCCTGCGCATCGTGATGAGGGAAAGGCCCATCTTTCGATCGGCTTTGGCTGTACCGGCGGGAAACATCGTTCCGGGGGAATGACAGAACGATTGGCGATACTACAGGTGTCTTTGGTGATCAGATTGAAGAACGC
>NZ_JAWOAN010000174.1:0-6449 GCF_046498525.1 Yoonia sp. | reverse complement strand
GCAAGCTGGTAACCGAATCCCTGAATGATTACTCCCGAAAACAGATTAATGAGCGTTACCCCTCATTGGATGATTTCTTGCGACACTGGAAAGACTCTGAGAAGAAGCAGGCTATCGTAGAAGAGTTTGAGCAATGGAGAGCGCACGATTCAACCCGAAATTGATGAGGCGAAAAGCCGAGCCGCCTTCGTTCTGATCGACTTGGAAGGCTCAGCGAGCAGGCTGACGTCCTTCGCGATCGCGGAGTCGGACTTGGTGATCATTCCCTCAGGGGAAGAACAGCAGGATGCTGATGCGGCGATCCATACCCTGGCGGAAATCGTGATGGAAGGCAGGGCGCGTCGTCGTGAAGTCCCTGCAGCCATCTTGTTGGCCCGAACGGCTGCGGCTGTGAAAAGTAAGCTGGAGCGACACATCCATGCCGAACTTCATAGGGCAGGGCGGGTCTTTCAGACCGAACTACATCGCCGAACCGCGTTCTCATCTCTTCACAATGCAGGAGGCGGCCTACGGCAGCTGGACCCAGAGGAGGTCTCCGGGATCGATAAGGCGACCTTGAACGCTCAAGCCTTCGCAAATGAGGTGGTTGAGATACTGGAAGGAACTCACGATGCCTAAACCGCTCAATCTTGATCGTCTCCAAAAATTTGAACCATCCGCGCCGGCGCCCAACCGGAGCGAAGAGACCACCCCTGTGGATCAGGAAAGCGATCGAACGGATCGCTGGCCAAGCCGCGAGCCAGTGGCTGATGGACAAATCAGCATCAAGGGGCCTTTGAGTACAATCCGGAGGTTCAAGGCGATGTGTAAAGAGGATCGGCGAACGTATGTGGATATGCTCAATATTTTGATGGATGCGTTCGAGAAGAAACCCTGAGCGTGGGAACTCACGGACGCCCACGTCGATCATACCATTTGCGGCAGAACCCAACGAAAGCGGCGTCCGCATCACGAGGCGGCTCGCTCATCCATCCGCGCCATTCCTGTTCAAGAGCATACACATCCCATCCAGGAGCGGCTTCTTTCGCCTTCGTATGAGCATCTGGTCCCAATCGCACATAGGGCAGGGGATCGCTATCAACCACTTGATTTGGGAGAAGCGTGCCCCGATTGGTAAAGGTCACGTTGTCTTTCTCTTCGTCGAACCTGACATTGTAGTCAGGCAGATGATCATGCTCGACTAGATGCCGAATCGCCCGCCTGAACTCCTTCAGGGACGACTTGGAACCCGACTTTTTCAGAAGCGTATCGAGACCAATCGTCCAGCTAGTCTGGCGGCCACAATGTTTCCGTGCAATCTCATAAACCCGTCTCTCAATCGGCTTGCGAAGGCGAAAATAATCGCGATGAAGCGTCAGCACCTCCTGCGCCTTGATCGCATTGAAGACCCACTTGGAGAGCTCAATCTCGCACCAAAGCAGACGACCGTCCATGCCATGCTTACGACGAACCGAAGCCGCATCGATCAACCCGAAAGTGTCATATTGCTCTTCATCACCCGTACGGATGTTAGTGCTGATCCGCGTCCCCGACAGACGGTCAATCGCCTCCACAAGGGCGGCGTAGTCTTTGCCTGCCGTCCCCCGGTTAGAGAATATCAGCAGCTCACGGGAATTAATACGCACACGCGGTGCAACGGTCTCTCCTTCGCGTAACTTATGCATGATCTGCGAAATGCAGTAGATGAGAATGTCTTTGTCATAAATAGTTGCCAAGCCCTTGTAACTCGGCTTGATTTCAACCCAGTTCCCATTGTGGTCATACCGCCTCACCGACATCTCGGGCTTCTTCGACAGGGAGTAGAAGGGATGCTCCATCAGGACCATCATGTCTTTAAGTACAGCATCAGCCACATCGCAGATGAACAGGTCATGCTGCGGATGCCGGTCCGGCAGAAGGGGTCGAGTCGTGTTCGGGGTTTCACACACCATAGCCTCATATTCGGGGTTTCACACACCCGCGTCAATAGGATTCGGGGTTTTACCCACCCTCGAGTGAGATTCGGGGTTTTACCCACCAAAGTTCGGGGTTTTACCCACCAAAGTTCGGGGTTTCACACACTGGACACTAAAAAATACACTGTTTTTTTGTTATTTTTCAGTGTCTTGTGGAATATCCAGAATCCCGTAACACAGAATCTAACACATATATAACACTACCAGACCTGTGGATAACTCATCAGGATAGCTGAAGATCGGCAATATCTGCCCTAAAGTGATGGTGGGTGAAATCTTGATCCTTGCTCATCAGACTTAAACTAACCAGAGAATGAGCTAGGACCTGCAAGCGCACTCAGAAGGACGCAGAGAGTGGCTATCCCCGTGGTTGTCATCCCATCATCAACCCCATCTTGGCTCAGTCATCCTTACGAGCTGAGATGAGTGGTCGAGGTACGCTTTTCTTTCCCCCAAGATCTGATTGCTTGATAGGGTAATTTTCATTACCGCTTGTTAGAGAGGGGGCCACTGGACGAGGTATTTAACCAGAACTTCCGCGTGACGAAGTGAGAGCGTGAAGCTTTCAAGGCGCGGTGCGCGAAACATAACAAATGACGTCAACTCAACGAACACGAACGAAACTACCTGTAGAAGATTATAGAATTGGTCGAGTTACGCGACGGCGTTGGGCGCGGTTCCAAACCATCGCTTGATCAGACATCACCAACGTTTGCACACATCTCGCTTCCATCAACTGCTGCAGTCCACAGCGTCTCGACCAAGTCCATTTCACTGTAGACAGAGAGGGTTCGATGGTCGATCTGGACGTGATCAAGCGATGGCCCGGCAAGAGTGGTGACGACTTTGGTGCGGAGCATCCAGCACTTTATCACATGCTGGATGTGGCAGCTGTTGCCGAGAGACTTTTGGAACCAGTCCGCATGGATACTGCGCTGCAACATGCGCTTGTGCTCCTTTCAGCGCTGCACGACCTTGGAAAACTCAACACAGGTTTTCGGTCCATGCTGCGTGGTGAAGGACGACAGACGTATCGGCACTGGGAACTGACCGAAGTTCACCTGAACGCCAACATGCCTCTGTTATCCTCCGCCTTGAGGCCAGACAGGGAAAATCGACTGCCACCGCTAATCGGTGCCACTGCGGGCCATCACGGCCGGCCCTCGACGCTGGATCAGCGCAAACTGGGGCAGGCTGCGCGCACGCTCACTGGTGAGGCAAAGGCGGACGCCCAAGACACGATCACGGCTTTCGCAGCCCTTTGGCCTGAAGCGGCGCTCACCGATCGTAAGCGGTAGCTGAGAACCACGTCGATTTTCACCTTGACGGCGTGAAGTTCCAAGGCAGCAGGTCGTCGATGCGGTTCTGGGGGTGACCGGCGGCGATAGCCTCGAGAGTGGCCTTGAGATAGGCGAACGGTTCGACGCCGTTTATCTTGCAGGTCTCGATCAGCGACGCGATGCGGCCCCAGGCCTTGCCACCCTCGTCGGAAGCAGCGTCATAATGCCGGGAGTCTGGGATTTGACACGGTCGTAACCTATCCGTTTCACCCACTGTTTGGGCAGACGGTGAATGTTATTGGTTCAGTTGAACACGATTTTTGCCTTCATCTTATGATCGGTCAAGCTCATGGCGGGGCGTTCTATCTTCCGGCCTGGATGACCGAGCCAGAGGCCGGATCGATCAAGCCCGTCGACACCCCACACCTGCCAATTGGGTCTTTGCGCGATCTTCGTGCATTGCTCGATCAGCTTTTACACTCCCGCGCAGACAAAACGGTCAGCATGGGAGATTTCGATGATTCGTCCAAAACAACTCGATCTGTTTGCACAGCTGGCGCAGCCAGTTCGCTGGGCGCAGGACGACCGCCAGAAAGCGATGGCCCTCCTGCGGGACCTGCTGCGCGAAGCAATGATCTCACCGGCCACGCCAGATCAACAGTTGATCGCAAAGGAGGCCGGAGATGAGCAAGATCACCTCTGAGCACCTGGCGCGCAGTGCCTATGTATATGTTCGTCAATCCTCGACCTATCAGGTTGCGAACAACCTCGAGAGTCAGCATCGGCAGTACGGACTGGTCGAGAGGGCGCGACAGCTGGGCTGGGAAACGGTCGAGGTTGTCGATGAAGACCTGGGCAAATCTGGCAGCGGCGGCATGGAACGACCGGGGTTTCAAAAGCTTCTGGCAGCAATCTGCGAGGGCCGTGTTGGTGCGGTCTTTTCGCTTGAAGCCTCGCGGCTGGCGCGCAATGGGCGTGAATGGCACAGTTTACTGGAATTCTGCGGCGTTGTGGGTACGCTGATCGTGGATGAGGACGGCCTATATGATCCGCGTCTGATCAACGACCGCCTGCTTCTGGGTATGAAGGGCACGATGAGTGAGATGGAGGTGTCGGTGTTTCGGCAGCGCTCGGCCGAAGCCATAAAGCAAAAGGCGCGCCGCGGCGAGATGTTGACAACTTTGGCTGTCGGCTTCGTCAAGAGCGACGACAACCGGATCGAAAAGGATCCTGACCGCCGCGTTCAGGACGCCATCGCGCTGGTCTTCCGGAAATTTTCCGAATTGCAGTCGATCCGCCAGGTTCTTTTGTGGTTTCGATCGGAAGAGGTCATGCTTCCCCGCGTGAGACATGGCCACGGTTTGCCGCGTATCGACTGGACGCTGCCAGTCTATCCGACGCTGCATCACATGCTGACCAATCCGATCTATGCCGGGGCGTATGCGTTCGGGCGCCGCGGCACCCGGACCGTTATCAAGGATGGACAAAAACGCCAGGTCCGTGAAACCTTGCGTCGCCACTGGGATGATTGGGACGTTTTTATCCGTGACCACCATGCGGGCTACATCTCTTGGGAGACCTTTGAAAAGACGCAAAGCATGATTGCCGAGAATGCCAATCGAAGCAGCTATGTCGGGCGTGGTGCGATCCGCCGCGGGGAGGCCTTGTTGCCTGGGTTGCTACGCTGCGCGCGCTGTGGCCGTCGATTGCGCGTGGCCTACACCGGGAAAGGCGGCAACACACAGCGCTACGTCTGCCATGGCACATTCGGGAAGACCGCGGCGGCCAACTGTATCGCTTTCGGAGGCATGCGCGTTGATCGGACGGTCGCAGCCGAAGTACTGGACCGCCTGCAACCCTTGGGGATCGAGGCCGCACTGTCTGCCGCAATTGAGCAGGAAGAAACGCGTCACGACAAGCTTCAGCAGATGGAGAATACGCTGCAGCAGGTCCGCTTCGAGGCAACGCGCGCGCAGCGCCAGTACGATGCGGTCGATCCGGACAATCGGCTTGTCGCGGATGAACTCGAGCGGCGTTGGAACGATACGCTGTGCCGCATGCGCGATCTGGAAATCGACCTTGAAAAGCTCCGCACGGAAATTCCCTCGCCCATGTCTGTGCCGGATCGAGATCGGTTGATGACGCTGGGGGCCGATCTGGCGCAGGCATGGAACAGCCCCGGGGTCACTTCGGAAACCCGAAAGCGGATCCTGCGGCTGATGATCCGGGAAATCATCGTCGACATGACAGAAGACAGCTTGCCCATGGTCATTCATTGGCAGGGGGGAGACCACACAAGTCTTACGGTGAAGAAAAACAAGGCGGGTCACACAAGATGGACGATCGCCGGTGAAACGCTGGATCTCGTGCGGGTGCTGGCGCGTCAGATGTCCGACCAGCATATCGCATCGGTGTTGAACCGGGCAGGCAAGGTCACCGGAAAAGGGCTCAGCTGGAACCGCAGTCGTGTCTGTCGCTTGCGCAACACGCACGATATCGCCGTGTATCGCGAAGGCGAAAGACAGGAACGTGGCGAGGTCACACTGGACGAAGCGGCAGAGTTCCTAAAGGTCAGTCCATCGACCGTGCGACGATTGATCAACACCGGGGTGTTGGCGGCCGAACAGAACTGCAAAGGCGCGCCCTGGATCATCCGGATAGAAGACATCGAGAACGGCAATGTGCAGAAAGCCGCTGATGCGCGCCGCGCCAGACGCCCGGCACCTCACAACCCTCAGCAAAAAGTCATGGAAATATAAGGGCATACTCAGATGTGTAGTATAAGGCACCCTCGTCGTGGCCGGCGAAGAGCGCGTTGCGACGGTTCATGGCCGGGCTGCGGATGGCGTTCTCGACCAGGTTGGAGTCCATGTCGACATGTACGGCATGTGGAGCATGTGTTGATATATGTCCAGTCGATGCAATAAAAATCGAAGACAAAGCAGTTGTTGATGAAGATACCTGTATTGACTGCGGTACATGTGTTGACGAATGTCCTGTTGAAGCAATATCTTTATAAAAATATATTTTTCCTCCATATCTCTGGAGGATTCTCTTTTACTTTTTAGATTTAGAATATTTACGACAAGTATCAACTAGTTCTTTAGGGCAATCCTTTAATTTATTTGTTTTTATATAGTCCTTCAGTCGGTCAAGCCAAAAAGGAGTAATATTACAGTTATTTACTACTTCTACAAATTTTATTACAGAGTTC
>NZ_JAWOAN010000246.1:0-11121 GCF_046498525.1 Yoonia sp. | reverse complement strand
TCAACGTGCGCGGTCGAGATCGTGATCCCGCGCGCTTTCTCTTCCGGCGCGCCGTCGATCTGGTCATACGCCTGGAAATCACCGAAGTACTTCGTGATCGCCGCTGTCAGCGTCGTCTTGCCGTGGTCAACGTGGCCAATCGTGCCAATGTTCACGTGCGGCTTATTACGTTCAAACTTTGCCTTTGCCATATCGCAGGGCCCTTAATTTTGAGGGGCCATTGCGGGCCCGGTCCAACATCGCGGGCGATGTATTTGGAAACGGAAGGGAAATCAAGCCTTAGCTGTGCGCAACAGGTCACGCATGTACTTTTTCTTGCGATGGGTTCGGAGACACGATCTGCGCACAGTCTGCAAGCAGTGACCCGCGAAGACCGTGACCCAAAACCGTAATGTGCTCTGCTTTGACTTGGTGGGAAAGGTTCGAAGCATTTGGGAGTATTTTCAGCTTTGTTGAATGCCCAAGCGCCACTTCCTACGACTTCAATAGAGTTACTTAGCGGTAGTTATCATCGCATAAGGCGAGGCAGAATACGCCGCTATCTCAAGACAGCTTGCGATTGTTAATCGATGCCGTTGGCACCCTGCAGTTCACGGATATAGGCCACGACCATTGCAACATCGCCCGGTGTCAACCCCGGGACGGGTATCATGTCTCCAAAGGGCCAGTGATGCGCAGGCACGCCCATCGCCACGGCGCGTTGAAATGCTTCGTCACCGTGGTGGGAAGGTTCGTAGATCTTGTGAACCAGCGGCGGCGCACGCTCCGCGCGACCTGCTGCGTTCGGTCCGTGACAGCTTGCACAGTTACCATCAAAGATACGTTGTCCAATCCGGGCGGCATCAGAGAATTGATCAGGTATCACCACCTGGACCAAGGGCGTTCCCGGCATAGGGGCTGCCGCAGCCGACCTGCCATCATTTGCCGTCCCTTGCTGTGCGGCATAGACACCAATCCCTGCAAAAAGAAGGATTGACGCTCCAAGAATACGTTTTTTCATACAGATTTGCCTTGGTTTTCTTTGAATTCGTCGCAGACCTGCAGCCTTCCCGCACAGGAAGGTCAAGTCGCTTTCTCAACTACAGTTGAAAACAGCCTGTCAAGGTCAAGCGACTAAGGACACGACCCTAATCAAACCGATTGTTCTTGGGGAATCCATGAGGTGGACGCTTGCCGACGCCGGCGCGGGCGGCTTTCCATTCTGTCATGTCGGGCTCTGTACGGGTTTTGCCGCCACCCATCGTCCAAGACAGCCCTTCATCCCAGTTGAACGTGGTCATGTCGGACAGCCCGCCATCCAGTTCCAGCATCCCCTGTCGCCCTGCTGCCTTCTTGTATTTCTGGATACGCACGCCTTTGCCACGACCCATCTCTGGCAATTCGCCAATTTCAAACACCAGCAGCTTGGCATTTTCTGACACGACCGCGACATGATCGCCAGCTACCCGACGGCAGACTTTGGCGATGGTATCTTTCACGTTCAGCACCTGCTTGCCTGCACGGGTCTGTGCCACGACATCTGCCTCGGGAACGATGAAACCGTTGCCTTCAGCGCTCGCCACCAACAGCTTTTCACCAGGTTTGTGAATCAGGATATCCACGATTTCAACGTCATTTGGCAGATCAATCATCAGGCGCAGTGGTTCACCCATGCCCCGCCCGCCGGGCAGGTTCGCCGCACCCACGGTATAGAAGCGGCCATTGGCCCCGAAGACCAGCAGCCTGTCGGTGGTTTCCGCATGGAAAATAAAGCGAGGCGCATCGCCATCCTTGAATTTCAATTCGCGCGTCAGGTCGATATGCCCGGTCATTGCGCGAACCCAGCCCATCTGAGAACAGACCACAGTAATCGGCTCGCGCTCAATCATCGCCTCCAAGGGCACTTCGATAACTTCGGCGGCTTCGGAAAACTGGGTCCGGCGTGCGCCACCTGCGCTGTCGCGGCCAAAAATCTTTCGGGTCTCGCGCAACTGTTCGGCAATCCGTGCCCATTGCAGATCATCGCTTTGCAGCAAATCCTCGATCCCGGTACGTTCTTCCATCAGCGCGTCACGCTCGGCGATCAGTTCCAGCTCTTCCAGACGGCGCAAGGACCGCAAGCGCATGTTCAGGATCGCTTCGGCCTGCACCTCGGACAAGGCAACCTCGGGATCGGCACCCGGCACGAGAGGCGAGACATAATCGACTTCGGACGTGGCGCGCACATGATCCTTTGACCAGTCTTCAACCATCAGCGCTTTTTTAGGGTCATCGTCATAGCGGATAATGTCGATCACACGGTCCAGATGCAGGAATGCAATGATAAAGCCTTCCAGCACTTCCAACCGGTGGTCGATCTTTTCGAGCCGGTACTTGCTGCGCCGGATCAGAACATCGCGGCGGTGGTCAAGGAACGCGCGGAGCACTTCCTTGAGAGAACAGACCTTGGGTGTCAGCCCGTCGATCAGCACGTTCATGTTCAGGCTGAAACGCGTTTCCAGATCGGAGTTGCGGAACAGCATCCCCATAAGAACCTCGGGATCGACCGATCTGGCGCGCGGTTCCAGCACGACGCGGATATCCTCGGCGCTTTCGTCGCGGACATCGGCAAGCAAGGGAACCTTTTTCAACTGGATCACCTCGGCCAGCTTTTCGATCAGCTTGGATTTCTGCACCTGATAGGGGATTTCGGTGACGACAACCTGCCACTGGCCACGGCCCAGATCCTCGACCTCCCATTTCGCGCGCAGGCGGAACGCGCCGCGCCCTGTGCGGTAGGCTTCGGCAATGTTTTCAGGGGGTTCGACGATCACACCGCCGGTGGGGAAATCAGGGCCCGGAATGTGGTTCAGCAGCGTGTCGTCGCGTGCCTCCGGCGTCTTTATCAGGTGCAGGCAGGCGTCGATCAACTCGTGCAGGTTATGCGGCGGGATATTGGTCGCCATCCCCACTGCGATACCGGTTGATCCATTGGCAAGAAGGTTCGGGAACGAGGCCGGCAAGACCGCCGGCTCGGTTAGTCGCCCGTCGTAATTGTCGCGAAAATCAACGCTGTCCTCGGAAAGGCCTTCCAACAGCGCCTCGGCAGCGGCGGTCATACGCGCCTCTGTGTAACGCGATGCGGCAGGATTATCCCCGTCGATATTGCCAAAGTTGCCCTGACCATCGACCAGCGGATAGCGAACGTTGAAATCCTGCGCCAGACGCGCCATCGCATCATAGATCGCGGCATCGCCGTGGGGGTGGAAATCACCCATGGTATCGCCACTGATCTTGGCGGATTTCAAGAACCCTCCGGAAGGGGACAGGCGCAAGCGTGACATCGCATATAAAATGCGGCGGTGGACGGGTTTCAGCCCGTCACGGGCATCCGGCAGCGCGCGGTGCATGATCGTGGACAGCGCATAGGTCAGATACCGGTCGCCAATCGCGCGGCGCAGCGTTTCTGTTACATCGTTCGGGCCAAGGCCGGTATCGCTATCATCACTCATGACGACGGGTTTAGCGGGCTGCAATTCTGGCGTAAAGCAGGGAAATTTGCTGATGCACGAGGCGGAGTGACAGACCACCGCTTGCCAGAATGGAGCATAACGGCCAAACAGTCGCAATGACACAGAAATCCATTCTCATCACCGGTTCGTCTTCCGGGATCGGCCTTGATGCCGCACACGGCTTACGCGCGGCTGGCTGGCGGGTGTTTGCAAGCTGCCGCAAAGCCGAAGACTGCGAGCGGTTGCGCGGGGAAGGCTTCGAAAGCCCGCTTATCGACTACACCGATGCCGACAGCATCGTGAACGGTCTGGCCGCGACGCTCGAAGCGACGGGCGGAACGCTGGACGCGCTCTATAACAACGGCGCTTACGCCTGTCCGGGCGCGGTCGAGGATCTTCCGACCGACGCCTTGCGCGCAATTTTCGAAACCAACCTTTTCGGCTGGCACGAACTGACGCGCCTTGTGATCCCGGTAATGCGCGCGCAAGGGCATGGCCGGATCATCAATTGCTCGTCGGTGCTTGGTCTTGTCCCCTTGCGCTGGCGCGGCGCCTATGTTGCGACAAAATTCGCACTGGAAGGGCTCACGGATGTTTTGCGACTTGAAATGCGCGACACGCCAATTCTGGTGATCACGATAGAACCCGGTCCAATCACGGCAAAAATCCGCGAAAATGCGATCCCGCATTTCGAGAAATGGATCGATTGGCAGTCATCGGCACGCGCTGCGCAATATGCAGAACTCAGATCGCGGCTCTATGATGAGAAGGGTCCGGACAGGTTTGAAATGCCCCCTTCTGCCGTCACCAAAAAGATACTGCACGCACTGACATCCACGCGACCAAAACCGCGCTACTACGTGACACATCCAACCTACCTGATGGGGTTTCTGCGGCGCATTCTTTCGACGCGCATGCTTGATGCTGTGATTTTGCGTGGATAAGGGTTTCTTTCCCAAACCTGACTGCTACATCGCGGAAGACACGAACGAAGGACGCTGAACCATGTTGGACGACCCCCTTTTCTGGATGATGTCACTCTCGGTGCTGGTTGTGCTTGGCATCTTGATGTGGGGCATGGGCAGCTTTGGCAAAGGCGGGGAATATAACCGCAAACACGCCAACAAAATCATGCGGTGGCGGATCGGCGCACAACTGTTTGCTGTCGTCATGATCCTCATTTTTGTCTATCTGCGCGGCGAAGGAAACTAATCATGGTCGTTCTCAACAAAATCTACACGAAAACCGGTGATACGGGCGAAACCGCGCTTGGCAACGGAAGCAGGGTCGCCAAACATTCCTTACGGGTCACATCATATGGCACAGTCGATGAAACCAATGCCACCGTCGGCCTTGCACGCCTGCACGCGACAGGCGAGATGGACGCGCAACTGGCGATGATCCAGAACGATCTTTTTGATCTGGGCGCGGACCTGTGCCGCCCTGATATGGAAAAAGATGGCGAAGCAGAGTATCCGGTGCTTCGCATGACCGATGCGCAGGTCGCACGTCTGGAAGGCCAGATCGACGAAATGACCAAGCAAGTCGAACCTTTGCGCAGCTTCATCCTCCCCGGCGGGTCGGCATTGGCCGCACATCTGCACCTGTGCCGTACTGTGTCACGCCGTGCGGAACGTCTGACCGTCGAATTGGCGACGACAGAATCAGTAAACCCGGCGGCGGTAAAATATCTCAACCGTTTGTCCGACTGGTGTTTTCAGGCGTCGCGGATTGCCAACAACAATGGCAAGGATGACGTCCTTTGGGTACCCGGAGCGAACCGCTAGGTCAGGTGGGCAGCCATCCACTTTGCCCCGATGCTTGATGCGCGCGGCAAAACGTGGCGTCGGTGACCCCTCCCGCGTCGATTTTGCACTGTTTTCTCGGCCACACGCACGATAACAACATTCCGAGAAGATAATTGATAAGATACTTAGGAGAGTAACGCAGATGAAGGTCCTCGTACCCGTCAAGCGCGTGATCGACTACAACGTGAAGGTTCGCGTGAAAGCGGATGGTTCCGGTGTTGATCTCGCCAATGTCAAAATGTCGATGAACCCTTTCGACGAAATCGCCGTCGAGGAAGCGATACGCCTGCGCGAAGCAGGCAAAGCTGATGAAGTCGTCGCCGTTTCCATTGGTGTCAAACAAAGCCAGGAAACATTGCGCACCGCGCTTGCCATGGGTGCTGACCGTGCGATCCTTGTCATCGCGACTGACGATGTGCATACCGACATTGAGCCACTCGCCGTTGCGAAAATCCTTGCGGCTATCGTCAAGGAAGAAGAACCCGGTCTAGTGCTTTGCGGCAAGCAAGCGATCGACAATGACATGAACGCGACAGGCCAGATGCTATCAGCCCTGCTCGGCTGGTCGCAGGCGACCTTTGCGTCCAAGGTGGATATCGACGGTGACAGCGCCACTGTCACACGCGAAGTCGACGGCGGCCTGCAAACGATCAAGGTCAAGATGCCGACAATCGTCACGGTTGACTTGCGCCTGAATGAACCGCGCTATGCATCGCTCCCCAACATCATGAAGGCCAAGAAAAAGCCTTTGGACGAAAAGACACCTGCCGACTACGGCGTGGATGTCACCCCGCGTCTGAGCATTGTCGGCACAACTGAGCCCGAAGCCCGCAAGGCTGGCATCATGGTTGGCTCTGTCGATGAACTTGTTGAAAAACTCAAAGAAGTGGGGGCTGTATAATGGCTGTTCTTCTAATTGGCGAAGTCACTGACGGGGCATTGGCCGTTGATGCGACTGCAAAAGCTGTCTCCGCTGTGCAAGCGCTTGGCGATGTGACAGTGCTTTGTGCCGGGGCCTCGGCGAAATCCGCGGCTGATGAGGCCGCAAAGATTGAAGGCGTATCCAAGGTGCTTTGCGCCGAAGATGAAGCCCTTGGCCACCGTTTGGCAGAGCCGACCGCGGACCTGATCGTTTCGCTTTCCGGCAACTACACACACATTGCCGCACCCGGCACGACAGATGCCAAGAACGTCATGCCACGCGTCGCGGCACTGCTTGATGCGATGATCATTTCCGAAGTGACTGCGATCATTGATGCCGACACATTCGAACGCCCGATCTATGCAGGGAACGCGATCCAGACTGTAAAATCTTCGGACGAGAAGAAGGTGATGACCATCCGGACAGCAGGCTTCGAAGCGGCACCGATGGGTGGCTCTGCTACTGTCGAAAACATTGGCGCAGCTGGCAACCCCGGATTGTCCGAGTGGGTTGAAGATAAAGTCGCCGCTTCCGATCGCCCAGAACTGACATCCGCTGGCGTTGTTGTTTCCGGTGGCCGTGGTGTCGGGTCTGAAGCTGACTTTGCCTTGATTGAAACGCTTGCTGACAAATTGAACGCCGCCGTGGGCGCATCCCGTGCTGCTGTCGACAGCGGCTATGCACCAAACGATTGGCAGGTTGGCCAAACCGGTAAGGTGGTTGCGCCCGATCTTTATGTGGCCGTCGGCATTTCCGGTGCAATTCAGCACCTCGCCGGCATGAAGGACAGCAAGGTCATCGTGGCAATCAACAAAGATGAAGAAGCGCCAATCTTTCAGGTTGCCGACTTTGGTCTGGTGGCCGACCTCTTTGACGCGGTTCCAGAGCTGACCAGCAAGCTCTGAACCCGCGCTATCATCGCATCAGAAGGGTCCGCACGTTAGTGCGGACCCTTTTTATATAGCATAGAGTTGATCACGTATTTTCGGAATCAATGTGGCACTTGCCTCGATATGGCAGTCGACCCCCAACATTTCCGACGCTGCCTTCGCTTGGCTTGCAGGGAAAAACATACCTCTTGTCCCTTGCGACACCGCACGTTCTGTCGGGTTGGCCACAACCACATCTTTGACCAGAGGACGCAGTTCGTCGATCATGGAGGCGGTCACGAACAGCGGGTCGACCTGCAACTGGCCAATGCGATCCGACCAATGGTCATCTGTCATCAAATCCTCGGAGAACCACAACAGGATGACACGGTTTCCAATCTGGCCAAGCATATTGCGCATCCGTGCCAACCAGGCTTCACGCAGTTCTTGGACGACCGTATCAAAACGCTCTATCGATTTGGTGTGAAGCGCCCCGAGCATATGGCGGGTAAAGGAAAACTCTGAAAAATCGACATCCTGATAGATGGCCTGCAACACTGTAGATGCCCGCAAGAACCGGTCATTGCGTCGCGGGTGGACAGAGTAGAACCGGTTTGAAAGATAGTTCGCGCCCATCACTTGCACGACGGTCAAATCAGCTTCTGCGCAAATACCCATGACCGTCGGATCATTGACGAACGCATCAATTCCACCATTGACGCAGCCGAAATTCACGCAGGTTTGTCGCATTGCCTTTTCGACGAGATGGGGAAACGGCTTTTCAATGAACTTGCCATAGGTCTCGGTGCCGCCGATGAAGGCAAGATAGGGCAAATCGATCCGTTTACGCGGCCCGCGGAACAACATACGCGAATTTCCGTAGCGGCACGGCGCATAAGACAAGTCACCGTTTTCAATCGTGTCGTGTTTCATGGCCGCCGCCCCCTTTTCTACATCACCCGGGCGGTAGATTCGCGCGAATCCTTTGCTATTTCGCTAATGAGAGCATTCGATAAAACTTTTACGCATCCTGCCGTCTTGAAGCCGCCCCCCGCCGGGGCCTATGGTGCAACGAACCGTCAAAGGATTGATCATGGCAATTGAACAGGTAGGCATCGTCGGCGCAGGTCAGATGGGCAACGGCATCGCGCATGTTTTTGCCTTGGCAGACTATGAGGTGCTGTTGACCGATATCAGTGAAGAGGCACTCCTCGCTGCCGTGAACCTGATTGACCGCAATATGGAACGCCAGGTCAGCAAGGATCTGATCACGGCGGACCAAAAAGCCGCGGCGATGAAACGCATCGGCACGACCCAGACGCTGACCGACCTTGGCCAAACTGACCTGATCATCGAAGCCGCGACCGAGCGCGAAACCATCAAGACGGCTATTTTCGAGGATCTTGTCCCCTATCTCAAACCAGAGACCATCCTGACGTCGAACACGTCTTCCATCTCGATCACGCGCCTTGCGTCACGGACCGACCGGCCGGAAAAGTTCATGGGCTTCCATTTCATGAACCCGGTGCCGATCATGCAACTGGTCGAACTGATCCGTGGCATCGCGACCGATGAACCGACATTCAAGGCCTGTTACGCCGTCGTGGAACGACTGGGCAAGACATCGGCCACCGCCGAAGATTTCCCCGCCTTTATCGTAAACCGCATCCTGATGCCGATGATCAATGAAGCGATCTATACGCTTTATGAAGGTGTCGGTTCGGTGAAATCCATTGATACGTCACTCAAGCTGGGCGCAAACCACCCGATGGGCCCACTGGAGCTTGCCGACTTTATCGGTCTTGATACCTGCCTTGCGATCATGAACGTCCTGCATGACGGGCTGGCGGATACAAAATATCGCCCTTGCCCGTTGCTGACCAAATACGTTGAAGCGGGGTGGTTGGGTCGCAAGACACAGCGCGGCTTTTACGACTACCGCGGCGAGGTTCCAGTACCGACGCGCTAGCCCTTGAGGTTCAGCGTCTGCTCACGCATCCAGTCCATGCAAGCACGCTGGTCCTGCAAGCGTTCCTTTACTTCTTCCTCGTCAAAGGGGTGCCCGACGATGGGCTTCTGCGGCTTGCCGCAGGCGTTCACGATCTCGTGGATCAAGAGACTCTGACGCAGCGTCGGCGAGATTTGATTGGCGATCTGGTACCAACGTGAATTCGCACCGGGAAAAAACAAAGGCACGACGCGTGCACCGGACATGCGGATCATCTTGGCGGTAAAGAGGTTCCACTCTCTCTCGATCATCGGGCCGAACATCGTGTCGGATGATGCCACGACGCCAGATGGAAAGATGGCAATCACGCCGCCTTCTTTGAGGTGGGCCATGGCCTGACGGCGCATTTCGACCATCTTTGCTTGTGCATCTTCGTCGTGGGGGAACGGGACAGGGATCAGGAATTTACCGGCGGCCTCATCAAGGTCAGTCAGAAAAGCGCGGGTCAGAATACGGTAATCCGTGCGGACACGACCAATCAGATCGGCAAAGATCATGCCGTCAACCATCCCGTGCGGATGGTTCGCAACGATCACAACCGGACCCGTTTTGGGGATACGGTCAAGTTGTTCCTGCGGCGTGATCAGGTCAATGCCCATCACATCCAATGCGCCGCGCCAGAACGCCTGCCCCCTCAGCTTGCCCCGCTTTTCAAATTTGCGGATCATGCGAATAATATGGATCTTGCCCGTAAACCACTCGATCGTCTTGATGATCTTGCGTTTGACCGGGCTTTCAAACGTGTTCGAGTATGTGAGCGCACCGCGGTCATAGACGCGAGGTGGCGCTTCGGACATTACCGGCGAGGCAGAAGCTTTGGGGGTCGTTTCGGTCAATGTGCTTGTCCTATTCGATCCGCGTACGCGTTAGTCGCCTTCACCAAACTTGTCTGCGACAAGGTTTTCGATTGCCGCCGCAAGGTCATCTGCCTGCGGGCCGGTTGTCTCGACTTCAATAAAGGTTCCGATAGATGCTGCCAACATCAAAAGCCCCATTATGCTGTCCCCGCTCGTACTCTCCCCGTCCTTGCTGACAGTAGCCTCTGCATCGAAGCTTTCAACGACTTCAACCAGCTTGGCAGAGGCGCGGGCATGCAGCCCTTTGATGTTCTGAATCTTGAGCCGTAGCTGTGTCATTGGGAAAGCCCGCCGTTGTGGCTGTTGATATATTTATGTGCGGCTGCGATCGCAGCCTCGACGGCATCAGGCACGCTGGCATGGCGCGACTTGGCCAGCTTGATCAGCATCGGCAGGTTCGCACCATAAAGAATGCGGCGATTTTCAGGGCTACAGGCACGCAGCGAAAGATTGGTCGGCGACCCGCCGAACATGTCGGTCACAATGACCACGCCATCACCGGTATCGACATCGTCGGCCGCGTCACAAATTTCGGTCTGCTTGGCCGCGCGGTCATCTTCTGCACCGATTGCAATGCTGACCATTCCGGGCTGTGGGCCAACGACATGCTCGACCGCCGCGTGATATTCCCGCGCCAATCCCCCATGAGCAACAATGACGATCCCGATCAATCTGCAA
Source organism: Yoonia sp. (assembly GCF_046498525.1). Lineage (GTDB taxonomy): Bacteria > Pseudomonadota > Alphaproteobacteria > Rhodobacterales > Rhodobacteraceae > Yoonia. The sequence continues at coordinate 509 of NZ_JAWOAN010000246.1, read as the reverse complement.
TTTCCCTGCTCTGTTGTTCCGCGCGCCTCTCTAACTCGCGGTGTCGTTTAGACACATGCCAACCGTCTTGTGCAAGGGCTTCTGCCAATCGTTCTGTCATTGCCACGGAACGATGTTTCCCGCCGGTACAGCCAAAGCCGATCGAAAGATGGGCCTTTCCCTCATCACGATGCGCAGGCAGCAGCAGATCGATCAGCCCCTTTACCTGCTTGAAAAATGCAGGAAACCGCGGGTCAGCAAAGACATAGGCCGCCACAGCAGGATCGCGTCCATCCAACTGGCGGAGGTGTTCTTCCCAGTGGGGGTTTTGCAAGAAGCGGCAATCCATCACGATATCCATACCGCGCGGAAGCCCGCGTTTGTAGGAAAAAGAATGCAGCGTGACGCCAAGCTTGCGTCCTTCCCCGGTTCCGAACCACTGCTCCACTTCTGCTTTGGCATCATGCGGCGACATGCCCGTCGTATCAATCAGCACATCTGCACGGGCCCGGATGGGGATCAGCAATTCA
>NZ_JAWOAN010000232.1:0-4433 GCF_046498525.1 Yoonia sp. | reverse complement strand
CGGTGCGCCGATGATCTTGCTGATCATTCTGGCAGGGCTGGTCGTTTTTGGTGGCACGATCGCCTATGCAAACTCGGAACACTTTGCCCGTCGTATTGATGGGTTTCTGTCCCCCGATCTTGATCCCAACACCCAGCTTGGCTACGCGACCAATGCAATCCGCGAAGGCGGTTTTTTCGGTGTTGGCATAGGCGAAGGACAGGTCAAATGGTCGCTGCCCGACGCCCATACCGATTTCATCATCGCTGTCGCAGCCGAGGAATACGGGCTGATTTGTGTTCTGGTGATCATCGCGCTTTACACGGTGATCGTCGTGCGGTCCTTGCTGCGGTTGATGAAGGAACGCGATGTGTTCATTCGTCTTGCCGGGACAGGTCTTGTCTGCATCTTCGGGGTGCAGGCCATGATCAACATGGGCGTTGCCGTGCGGCTGTTGCCTGCAAAGGGGATGACCCTGCCGTTCGTATCCTATGGCGGATCGTCCCTGATTGCGGGCGGCATCGCCGTTGGTATGCTTTTGGCCCTTACGCGCAGCAGGCCGCAGGGTGCGATGGGGGATATCCTCTTGCGCCGGGCCAACCGATGACAGCGCCGCTTTTGGTTATCGCCGCCGGTGGTACCGGTGGCCACATGTTTCCCGCACAAGCCTTGGCCGAGGCAATGCTGGCGAAGGGTTGGCGGGTCAAGCTTTCGACCGACGCGCGCGGCGCCCGCTATACAGGCGGTTTTCCTGATGCGGTCGAGGTAAATGTCGTTGGAAGTGCGACTTTCGCACGCGGCGGCGTCTTGCAGAAACTTTTGGTGCCCTTTCGCATCTTGGGCGGTATCGCTGCCGCGAAATGGCGCATGTTGCGCGATCGCCCGGCAGTTGTGGTGGGCTTTGGCGGCTATCCTGCGATCCCTGCAATGTCGGCAGCTTGGGTTTTGCGCATTCCGCGCATGATCCATGAACAGAATGGTGTTTTGGGGCGGGTCAATCAGCTTTTCGCCAAACGTGTCGACCGCATTGCCTGTGGCACATGGCCCACCGTATTGCCCGGCAAGATAGAAGGCGTCCATACCGGCAACCCTGTGCGCGCGGCCATTCTGGAACATGCGGGCTCTCCCTACATTCCGCCCGGTGATTACCCGATGTCGATCCTTGTCATGGGCGGGTCGCAAGGCGCACGGGTGATGTCTGACGTAGTGCCGCCAGCGATTTCAGCTTTGCCCCAAGCGATCCGTCGCAACATTCGGGTCAGCCATCAGGCGCGGCCCGAGGATCTTGAGCGAGTCAGGGATTACTACGACAACGAATTGATTTCGGCCGAGGTGCAGACTTTCTTCGAAGATGTGCCGCGCCGCATGGCCGACGCGCAGTTGGTCATTTCCCGCTCCGGTGCTTCGACGGTTGCGGATGTCAGTGTTATCGGTCGCCCCGCGATCTGGGTGCCCTATGCAGGCGCGATCCGCGATGAGCAGACGGCGAACGCACGGCAATTGGTCGAGGCCGGCGCCGCGATACTGATTACCGAGGCTGATTTTGAAGTGGCTCTCCTGACTGCCAAGCTGGTGGAATTGTTGTCAGACGAGCAGGGAATGATGAAAATGGCACATGCGGCCTTGGCCTGCGGTGTGCCGGACGCGACGGAGCGTCTTGTGCAATTGGTTGAAAATCTGGCAGAGGCGGGCAAGACATGATGGATGGGGACTTAAGAATGAACGCAGCAACGAAACTGCCCCTCGATGTGGGACCGATCCATTTTGTTGGCATCGGCGGCATTGGCATGTCCGGTATTGCCGAAGTCCTGCTGAACCACGGCTATACCGTGCAGGGGTCCGATCTGAAGACATCCAAGATCACGGATCGCCTGAAATCGCTGGGCGCGATCATTTACGAGGGCCAGCGCGCCGAAAATCTTGAAGGTGCCGAAGTGGTCGTCATTTCGTCGGCGATCAAACCCGGTAATCCCGAACTGGATGAAGCGCGCGCCAAGGGCCTGCCGGTCGTGCGCCGCGCCGAGATGCTGGCCGAATTGATGCGCCTGAAGTCGAATGTGGCTGTTGCAGGCACCCACGGCAAGACGACCACGACCACGATGGTTGCCGCCCTTCTGGATGAAGGCGGGATTGATCCGACTGTGATCAACGGGGGTATCATCCATGCCTATGGCTCGAACGCGCGTATGGGGCAGGGTGAATGGATGGTCGTCGAGGCCGATGAGAGCGATGGCACCTTCAACCGGCTGCCCGCGACCATTGCCATTGTGACGAACATCGACCCCGAGCATATGGAGCATTGGGGTACAGAAGAGGCGCTGCATCAGGGCTTTTACGACTTCGTGTCGAATATTCCGTTTTACGGTATCGCTGTCTGCTGCACCGATGATCCTGATGTGCAATCGCTGGTGGGCAAAATCACCGACCGGCGCGTCGTCACCTATGGTTTCAATGCGCAGGCGGATATTCGGGCCATCAACCTTTCGTATCAGGCAGGTATCGCGCATTTCGACATCGCATTGCAAGCCGAAGGTGCGTTGATCGAAGGATGCGAACTTCCGATGCCGGGGGACCATAACGTGTCCAACGCGTTATCTGCCGTTGCTGTTGCGCGGCACCTTGGCATGAAAAAGGACGAAATCCGTGCGGCGCTCAAAGGCTTCAAGGGGGTCAACCGCCGCTTTACTAAAGTCGGTGAAGCAAACGGTGTCACCATCATCGACGATTACGGCCACCACCCCGTCGAGATTGCAGCGGTGCTGAAAGCCGCCCGTCAGGCGACAGAAGGTCGCGTTATTGCGGTCCACCAGCCACACCGGTTCACCCGCCTTTCACATCACTTCGATGAATTTTGCGCCTGCTTCAATGACGCCGACGTGGTGGGCATTGCTGAAGTTTTTGCCGCAGGCGAGGACCCGATCGAAGGCGCAAGCCATCGTGATCTGGTTGCCGGATTGATCCGGCACGGGCATCGCCATGCGCGGACTGTCGAGTCGGAAGAAGATCTGGAACGTCTTGTGCGCGAACAGGCCAATCCGGGCGATATGGTTGTCTGTCTCGGGGCTGGCACAATCAGCGCTTGGGCCAATGCGCTGCCTGACCGACTAAAAACGTGATCGACCCGCTGATCCTCATCGGCCTCTGGGTTGTTCTGGCATTTGTCATGGCGGCCTTTCCTTCCAATGATAACCACTGGCGGCGCGCGTATGTGTTGATAGCAGTCGGTATGCCGATGTTGTTCTGGATCACCTGGCGCGATGGGTTTTTGATGGGCGTGCTGGCTCTTATCGTCGGGGGGCTTGTGTTGCGGTGGCCGGTCTATTTCCTGTGGCGCAGGTTCAGGCAAAGTTTCGGAGGCAAGTGACATGGCAGAGATCTTGATACTTGGCATCATGCTGATATCTGCGGTTGTGCCTTTCGCTTTGCTGACAAAACTGATGCGAGGCGGACAAAGCGGACTGACCTTGGCGATTGTCTCTGCGATCGGCGGGACACTTGCAATATTCATCTACGCAAGCGGGCGGCCCTTCGGGATCGAACCTGTGTTCGCAATGGCTGTCGCGATGATCGGCTGCGTGCCTGCGCTTTTGGGCGCAACGGCAGGGGCGTTGCTGGGCTGGCTATTGCGCAGACAAGACGACCGGCGGGTCTAGGCCACTACGGTCTGGCGTTGATTTGGCATTCTGTTCTTGAGAATGTACACCGCCAGCGGATGCTATCGACCCGACAGGGATGAAGGCTAAAGCAGAATGGGTCGGTTGAGTTGCGGCTGCTTTGGCTGGACAAGAAGCGGTAAGGTAAAACATGAACACACTTCCCCCCGTGCGTGGCACATTGACACCGCACCGGCCCCTCGCTGATCTGACTTGGTTGCGTGTCGGTGGTCCCGCGGAAGTGCTGTTTCAGCCGGCCGACGCGCAAGATATGTCCGATTTTCTTGCAGCAATCGACCCGACAATTCCAGTTTTCCCGATGGGCGTGGGTAGCAACCTGATTGTCCGCGATGGCGGGATCAGCGGTGTCGTGATCCGCTTGGGGCGTGGCTTCAACGGGATCGAGATTGGTGAAAACGACATTACCGCAGGTGCTGCCGCCTTGGACGCCCGTGTCGCACGCAAGGCCGCGGACGCGGGCTATGACCTCACATTTCTGCGCACCATACCGGGCACGATTGGCGGGGCAGTGCGCATGAATGCGGGCTGCTATGGCACCTATATGGCGGATGTTCTGAAGGCCGTGACCGTTGTGTCTCGCGACGGCACCGTGACAGAGATGACCGCCGATGCGCTGCAACTTGCCTACCGTCACAGCAGCTTGCCCGATGGCGCGGTGATCGTTTCCGCCACGATGACGCCGCCCCATGCGGAGCCAATTTTGTCATCATCAATAATCGTTTCCATCAAATCTAAATTCGGTTCCTTGAAGGCGATTGTTGGTATATTAAACACTTTTTC
>NZ_JAWOAN010000127.1:0-8903 GCF_046498525.1 Yoonia sp. | reverse complement strand
CACGACACCGCCGGGGACAGCAGCCATTTCGCGAATGGCGTCAAGGGCGGCAGGCGTGCGCAGCGTGACTTCAAGCGCGGGCAGGCCGCCCGCGACCAGTGCGCGGGCGAGGTCTGCGGCAATGCTGGCGTCATCGACGACGAGAACGGGCACCACAGGGGCCAGACGGCAGACTTTTTCGGCTGCGGCTGATGCGTCTTGAGGGGTCATGGTTTCGTTCCTTGCGTGTGGTGCCGGTTGCGGGGGCAGTTGCCTCCGGCGGGCGTTTTGTCCAAGATGAAAAGGGGGCGCCGTCTAGACGACGACGCCAGCCCCTTCAGCGGCGAGGCCGACATTCTGGCGGAAGACTTCAAAGAGTTCGCGTCCGACGCCGGTGCCGTTGCCGCTAAGATCGGCCGTGGCCGGGGTGCGGGTGGATAGATCGACGTCCTTGACTTCGATCGTGCCGGTTGTCGCATCGAGCCGGATGATATCGCCGTCGCGAATGAGAGCTATCGGGCCTTCATCCGCCGCTTCGGGGCAGACGTGGATGGCCGAGGGGACTTTACCGGATGCGCCGGACATGCGCCCGTCGGTCACCAGCGCGACCTTGAACCCGCGGTCTTGCAGCACGGCGAGTGTCGGGGTCAGCCCGTGCAGTTCGGGCATCCCGTTGGACTTGGGCCCCTGAAAACGCACGACGATGATGGTGTCTTGGGTAAATTCGCCTGCCTTGAAGGCGTCTTTGACGGCTTCCTGGGTGTGGAACACGCGGGCAGGGGCCTCGACGATTTGGCGCTCGGGGGCGACGGCGGATGTCTTGATCACACCACGCCCGAGATTTCCGGAGAGCTGCACCAGCCCTCCCTGGCGCTGGAACGGATCAGAGGCAGGGCGCAGGATTTTTTCGTTCAGCGATTTGCCTGCACCGGGGGCGTAGCTGATGCGCCCGTCCACCAGTTTGGGTTCCTGCGTATAAAGCGCCAGTCCCTGACCACCGACGGTTTTCGTGTCGTCATGCAGCAGGCCCGCGTCGAGCAGTTCGCCAATCATATAACCCAGCCCGCCTGCGGCATGGAAATGGTTCACATCGGCCAGCCCGTTGGGATAGACCTTGGCCATCAGCGGGGTCACTTCGGACAGGTCGCTGAAGTCCTCCAGATCAAGGATCACGCCTGCGGCCCTGGCCATGGCGGGCAGGTGGATGACAAGGTTGGTGGACCCGCCTGTCGCCATCAGCCCGACGATGCCGTTCACGAAGGCCCGTTCATCAAGGATATCGCAGACAGGCGTGTAATCATTGCCGAGGGCGGTGATTTCCAGTGCGCGCTCGGTCGCGGCGGTCGTCAGTGCGTCGCGTAGGGGCGTGCCGGGGTTGACGAAAGAGGCACCGGGCATGTGCAATCCCATGAATTCCATCAACATCTGGTTGGAATTGGCCGTGCCGTAGAAAGTGCAGGTACCGGGGCCGTGGTAGCTTGCCATTTCCGCCGCCATAAGCTCATCTCGCCCGATATTACCCTTGGCGAATTCCTGCCGCACGCGGGCCTTTTCGTCGTTGGGCAGGCCGGAAACCATCGGTCCTGCGGGCATGAAAATCCCGGGGATATAGCCGAAGGTGGCTGCAGCCATCACAAGGCCGGGCACGATCTTGTCGCAGACACCAAGGTAGACGGCTGAATCAAACACGTTGTGGGACAGCCCCACGCCAGCGGCCAGCGCGATCACATCGCGCGAGAAAAGCGACAGTTCCATACCGGTCTGGCCTTGGGTCACACCATCGCACATGGCAGGCACACCGCCTGCCACCTGCGCCGTGCCACCGGCGGCGCGCGCTGCGGCGCGGATCAGATCGGGGTAGGTTTCAAAGGGTTGATGCGCCGAAAGCATATCGTTGTAGGCGGTGATGATCCCGATGTTCGGGCTCCGTGCGTCGGTCAGGGCATCCTTGTCACCTCCCATGGCTGCATAGGCGTGGGCCTGATTGCCGCAGGTCAGATGCGCACGGCGCGGCCCTTCTGCGGCAGCGCGGGCCATGGTGTCCATATATTTCCGGCGCGTCCCTTCGGAACGGACACGAATGCGGTCGGTGACTTCGGCGATTTTGGGGTGCAGGGGCATGGCATCCTCGGCTGGTTTGCTTTTGACTTTCACATAGCATGACGTGTTAGCGCTAACAAGGGTTCATATTGCCGCAAGATCGATGGTGAATCGACACAGTTGTGGATTTTACACTCTCAAAATAGACATGCTATGACAGCGGTTAACAGAGGGGAGCGGCATTTCAATGCAGCGCAGAGCAGTCATCATATCACTTACCATGCTGGGATTGACGGGCTGTGTCTCGGGTCTGGGCATCGAAGGGACGGCGCGCCCGCAGATGGACCGCTCTTATGCGCTGCGCGGGTTCAGCTTTGCCGCTCTGGAAGGCCTTTCAGTGTCCGAGAGCGAGACGTTCTATCCCGATGCCGATATCGTCTGGCGCGGTGATCCCATGGGGCCGCGTATCCCGCAGATCGCCGCCATGTTCCAAGAGGCCGCCGCGCGCACTCGTCCGGTAGTAGACGACGCTGTTCCCGTTGATGTCGATGTGACACTTGTCCGCTTTCACGGTGTGACCAACCGGACGCGCTATACTGTCGGCGGTGTTTACAATGTGGTCTTTGATCTGACGATCCACAGGGCCGGATTTGACGAGGTGATCGAGCCTGCGCGCCGGGTTGTCGACAATCTTGATGCACCCGGTGGGGAACGTGCAGGATTGCTGGAACAGTCAGGACAGACGCAGAAAGTGCGGGTGACGGATTTCCTGACCACTTTGCTGCGTGCGCAACTGGTCTGACCGATGCCCCTTTCCAGCCGCGTCAAGAGCGGGTAGGACGCGAGCATGACAGAACAAACACCCCCCGAACACCCCGTTGTCCGCTTGATCCCGAAAGCGGAGGCACGGGCCATCCGCCATGGTTTTCCTTGGGTTTTCGCCAATGAACTGGTGACTGATCGCCGGACCCGCAATCTGACGCCCGGCACGATCGCCCGGCTGGAAGATGCCAACCGCACCCCGATGGGTGTGGTGACGGTCAACCCCGCTTCGAAGATCATCTGCCGGATGCTGGATCAGGACCCTGATGCGGTGATTGATCAGGCGTGGTTTGCAGCCCGGCTGACCCGCGCCTTGGCGCACCGTGCGCGGCTTTATGCAGAACCCTATTACCGGCTTGTCCATGCCGAGGCCGATGGGTTGCCCGGCGTGATCATCGACCGGTTCGGTGATCTTGCCGTGATACAGCCGAACGCGGCTTGGGCGGATATGTTGATCGTGCCACTTGTGGCGGCCTTGCAAGAGGTCACTGGCGTGACAACCGTGATCATGAACGGGACCGGACGGGCGCGCACGCTGGAAGGGCTTGAGGAAAAGACCGAAAGTCTGCTGGGCGCGGCACCTGATGGCCCGGTGGCTGTGCCGATGAACGGTGCTGTTTATATGGCCGATGTGATGGGCGGGCAGAAGACGGGTCTGTTCTTTGACCAGCGCCCCAACCATGCGTTTGTCGCAGGCCTGTCCAAAGGCGCGCGGGTGCTGGATATGTTCAGCCATGTCGGTGGCTTCGGTCTCGCGGCCTTGGCGGCTGATGCGGGCTCTGTTCTGGCGGTGGATGGCTCTGCGCCCGCGTTGGAGCTGGCCGCGCAGGGTGCAGCACAGATGGGGGTTTCAGACCGGTTTGAGACGCGCAAGGGCGATGCGTTCGATGTGCTGACGGCCTTGGCCGAAGAGGGCGCGACCTTTGATGTCGTGGTCTGTGATCCACCGGCGTTTGCGCCGTCCAAGTCTTCTCTGGACGCCGGCCTGCGCGCATACGAACGGATTGCGCGGCTTGCGGCACCTTTGGTGGCCGAGGGCGGGTATCTGACGCTTTGTTCCTGCTCGCACGCGGCGGACCTGACCAAGTTCCGCAATGCATCCGCGCGCGGGATCGGGCGTGGCGGACGGCGCGGACAGATTATCCACACCGGCTTTGCCGGGCCGGATCACCCTTTGCTGCCGCATCTGGCCGAAAGCGGTTACCTTAAGGCGCTGACATTTCGCCTATGAGGGTGATGATCGATGCCTGCGTGCTTTATCCCACGGTAATGCGCGAGGTCATGCTGGGTTGCGCCAAGGCCGGGTTGTTCGAGGCACGCTGGTCGGCGCGGATTCTGGAAGAATGGGCGCGGGCGGCTGGCAAATTGGGACCGGCGCAAGAGGTTTGGGCGCGGGGCGAGATTGCGTCGCTTGGCGCCCGCTTTCCGCAGGCCATCGTTCCTTATGATCAAGCACAGGAGCGGCAGTTCTGGCTGCCCGATCCGGCGGATATTCATGTGCTCGCGGCGGCTGTCGTGGGGTCCTGTGACGGCATTCTGACGATGAACGCCAAGGATTTCCCCAAAAATATTCTGGGTGATGCGGTGCTGCTGCGCTGGGACCCTGACGGGTTCGCGCTATTGTTGCTGGCGCAGGCCCCGCTTCAGGTCCGGAGCGTCGCCGAGACGGTGCTGGCGGAGGCGAACCGGCTGTCACCCGCGCCATGGTCCATGCGGGCGCTGATGAAAAAAGCGCGGATGCCACGGTTTGGCAAGGCTTTGGAGGCATGACGCCCTGAAAGACGCGGCTGTGCCGGTTGTCAGCGCAGGAGCCTCCGGCGGGAGTTTTCGGGCCAACATGAAGAGAGACGCCGCGTGTTCTAGCTGGCGTTCCACTTGGCTTCATTCGCCTCGATCGCGGCGATACGCTGTGGTGTCTTGGGGTGGCTCATCATCCATGCGGGTGTGGCTGCCCCGCGTGCACCGGTGAGGTTTTCCAGTTTCTTGAACAGCGACTTTTGCGGATCTGTGCCGATCCCTGCCTTGACGAGCAGAGCCGAGGCATATGCGTCCGCTTCGAATTCGTCCTTGCGTGACAGGCCTGCCGCGAGCAGGGACATCAATGCGTTGGCGATCCATGGCCCGACGCCGGGAATGAAGCGACCGAGGATCATCGCAAGCGCGGTGCGCATGGCGTTTTGCCCCGAAAAGTCGATCATGCGCCGCCGCGAATGGCCCAAGGCCACATGCCCCATTTCATGCGCGATCACGCTGGCCATTTCTTCGGAGCTGACTTCGCCTGCGCGGTATTTGTTGAAAAAACCGCGCGTGATAAAGATGCGCCCGTCAGGTGAGGCAAGGCCGTTTACCGGTTCGATCTCGTAGATATGCACCCTGATCCTGTCGATATCGAGCGCCTTTGCCATCCGGTCCATCAGTACCTTTAGGATCGGGTCGGCAAGCTCGGTCGAATTGCTGTCGAGCTCGCGTTTGGTACGCCAAACCGAGAAACGATACATCGCAAGTCCGTAAAGGACCGCCAGCAGGATAGGCATAAGCTTAATCATATCTTTGATATGGGCGCGCGCGCGGGTTTCTCAAGTCTGTCAGGAGGTTTCATCCGCGACATTCGGTGCACTTTCTCTTGACGATTTGCGGCATCGGCGTCTGGCGGCCTTTCTATCGCGCGCTTTACTGGCCCTTACCAGCCAGATGCCGAGGCCTGCGGCCACGACACCTGCGGCAAGAAAACCCGACAGGTTGCCCAATACGCTGGCGATGGCCGACATATTATCGGCAAACACATAGCCGAGGCCCACATAGACCCCGACCCAGACGACTTCGCCCGCCATGGCCCACAAGGCAAAGCGCGGCCAGTTGAACTGCGAAAGTCCGCCGAGATAGTTGATATAAGGCCCCAGCGGTGCCACCAGCCAACGTGAGAAGAAAACACCGATCCCGCCCCACTTGTCCATGAAGGCCGCAGCCTTGGCCCGCAACGCGGCCCGTTTGGGACGTGCCTGAAGCCAATGCTCCATGCGCAGCCCCAAGCGCCGCGCGCTCCAGTAGCCCAGATTGTCCCCCAGCACCGCACCGCAAAAGGCAGCTGTGGCTGCTGCGATCAAAGACAGATCACCCGCTGCGGCAAATCCGCCGGAGGCCAGCATCAGAAGCGATGACGGCACCGGCAAGGCCAGACAGCTGAGGAACGTCACCACGAAAAGCAGCGGTACGCCATAATCGGCGGCAAGACCCAGAATGAGGTCATTCATCGGTCTGGCCCTGATCCCACGAGGCGGCAGCCGCCGTGATCCGCTGCTCCATCTCGTCCAGCGTCAGGCCGATTTCAGCGGCAATCGTTTCAAGCGACGCACGCCGCATCGGGCCGTCAGGGTCAAGCCCCCACGCGGCTCTGACCACCTCGGGCGGGATATCGTAGGACTGCGCCACGTAGCGCGGGGTCATCCATTCGGCGAGTGTCTGGTTCTGGCGGGCAGGGTCGGACCAGTAGATATACTGTGTCACGGCCCGCACCCCGAAAAAACCGGTCAGGCCAAGAACGGCCACAAAGGCCAAAAACGCTGCGCGGTTGTGGGTCCAGAGGTCTTTGAGCCGGTGCCGCATTGTCTGTTCCTAACGCCCGAGTGTCCGCATGCCTGCGTCAATGCCCGCCAGTGTCATCGGAACCATGCGGTCCTTGCCGAAAATCTCTTGGATCATCTGGATGGACTGTGTGTAGCGCCAATAGCGTTCATCCAGCGGGTTGATCCACATATGGTCGGGCCACTGATCGCGGGCCCGTTCCAGCCAGGTATGGCCGGCCTCTTCGTTCCAGTGTTCATTGGCACCGCCGGGAAAGGCGATCTCATAGGGCGACATGCTGGCGTCGCCCACGAAAATGCATTTGTAATCCGGCCCATAGGTGCGCAGCACGTCCCATGTCGGGGTCCGGGCGTCCCATCGGCGGCGGTTGTCTTTCCACACCCCTTCGTAAAGGCAGTTGTGAAAATAGAAATATTCAAAGTGCTTGAATTCGGATTTTGCGGCGCTGAACAGTTCTTCCACCACCTTGATATGCGGGTCCATCGAGCCGCCGATATCAAGGAAAAGCAGGACCTTCACGGCATTGCGCCGTTCGGGGCGCGTTTGTACGTCCAGATAGCCGTGTTCGGCAGTGGCGCGGATGGTCCCGTTCAGGTCTAGTTCCTCATGTGCCCCATCACGGGCCCAGCGGCGCAGGCGCTTGAGCGCGACTTTGATGTTGCGGGTGCCCAGTTCGACGGTGTCGTCAAGATTGCGGAATTCACGCTTGTCCCAGACTTTGACAGCCCGCTGGTGGCGGCTTTCCTTCTGGCCGATGCGCACGCCTTCGGGGTTGTAGCCATAAGCCCCGAAGGGTGATGTGCCTGCCGTGCCGACCCATTTTGACCCGCCCTCATGGCGGCCTTTTTGTTCTTCGAGCCGTTTCTTGAGCGTCTCCATCAGTTTGTCGAAGCCGCCCATCGCTTCGATTTCGGCTTTCTCTTCATCGGTCAGGTGCTTTTCGGCAAGTTTTTCCAGCCATTCGGCAGGGATATCGACGGCATTCATCACCGCCGCGTCGGGGATCGCGTCCAGCCCTTCAAAGGTGGCGGCAAAGGCGCGGTCGAACTTGTCCAGATGTCGTTCGTCCTTGACCATGATGGTGCGGGCCAGAAAATAGAACGCTTCCACATCATAGATAGCCAGCCCTGCCTTCATCCCTTCCAGAAATGACAGAAACTCGCGCAGGCTGACGGGGACACCGTTGCTGCGCAGGTTGTCAAAGAAGGGCAGAAACATGGATCACACCATGCTGCGCTGCAAGATGATCAGAACGAACAGACCGATCAGGCCGAAGATGATGGCAAAGACAGCACCCCATTGCAGCATGTCCTTGCCCTTGCCGCCACGGGCCTTTGCGCGCAGCGCGCCCAGAATTGCACCGATGAGAAGTCCGGAAAGCGGGAAGATCATGCAAAAGCCCTTTGTCAGGTTGGGGGCAGAGGTGGAGCCAGCGACGCAATTTCATTGAGCCGGTCAATCACCTCGTCCCGGTCGCCGAAGCCATAAAGCGCCCATCCCAGACTGTCCAGACGCAGCGCCATGCCTGCGTCAGTGTCGCCCTTGAGATCGAGGGCTTCGGCCTTGAACATCATCAAAAGAGACATCAGGGCTGCATTTTCATAGCGCGCGGCCACATTGATGGCGGGTGTCGTGATGGCGATGGTTGCATCCACATCGCGTGAAATCAGCGTAAAGGCCGCGAGCTGCAACGCGATATGGGCCGAATGTATTTCGGTGACCGGGCTTTGGTCGTAGGCGCGGCGTGCTGCGGTAAAGGCCCCAAGCGCGAGGGACGCATCATTGCCGATCTGCAGGCGGCCATAGGCATAGTTGGCAAACCCTTCGCGGGGGCCGGTCCAGCCCAGTGCCTGCCCGATCGCAATCGCGCGGGCGGCGGCCTGCCGTCGGCGCGGCTCCGACACCTGGTTGCCAAGCGCATCGGTCATGGCATCGATCCATGCCCGCGAGGTTGCCGACGGGACAAGGCCGCCCGGTCTTTGGCCGCGCGGATTGATCTGCGCCAGTATCGTCGGCAGGCGGTTCGCCACTTCGGTTTCGGTCATGCCGCTGCGCAGTTCCGGTGCGTAATAGGCGCGCAGCATCAGCATATCAAAGCCGGTCAGAACGGCATGGATATTGTCGTCGTTGAAGACGGAATCCGGCAGGCGGTACAGATCGTTCAGCGGGCCGAGCGCCTGTGCGAGTTCCTCGTGCAGGCAATCGCGGATTTCCTGCGGGGTGACGTCTGAGGGGATGAAGATCGCGGCCTTTTCGCGTTGCCGCAGGGTCGCCCAGTTCAATGTCTGTGTATTGCGGGCTGCCCGCAGCTCTGCCCAGCTTTGGACCCGAGGCACGACGAAACAGGCCGCGTTGGGGGCTGCGCGCTGCAGGGCAAGGTTCGGGACAGCCTCGATCGTGATATTGGCGTCGGGATCATTTGTGAGGCGAATGTCGATGCGGGCTTCGCGGCGCAGCCGTTGCAGGAGTGCGGCAAGGTC
>NZ_JAWOAN010000027.1:0-12999 GCF_046498525.1 Yoonia sp. | reverse complement strand
GCCTGGCCTGAGGGCTATAAGCCGCAAAACGACCCCAGGCACAAAGTCGTCGCCATTGATTTTGGTGCAAAGCGCAATATCCTGCGCTGCCTTGCCAGTGCGGGTTGCGACGTGACCGTTCTGCCTGCAACCGCGACTGCCGAAGACGTGCTGGCCCTGAACCCCGACGGCGTGTTCCTGTCCAATGGCCCCGGCGATCCCGCGGCGACAGGCGTATATGCTGTTCCCATGATCAAAGGCGTGCTGGACGCTGATCTGCCTGTCTTCGGCATCTGCCTTGGCCACCAGATGCTGGCCCTCGCCGTAGGTGCCAAGACCATCAAGATGAACCACGGACATCACGGGGCAAACCACCCTGTCAAGGATATGGAAACCGGCAAGGTCGAAATCACGTCGATGAACCACGGCTTTACCGTGGACAGCCAGACCCTGCCTGACGGTGTGCAAGAAACACATGTTTCACTTTTTGATGGAAGCAACTGCGGTATTCGCATCGCAAACCGCCCGGTGTTCAGTGTCCAATACCACCCGGAGGCCAGCCCCGGCCCGCAGGACAGCTATTATTTGTTTGAACGATTTGTAGACGCGATGAACACTTAACCATCGGTTAACCATTCTACGTCACAGTGTGCGGACGAAGCCGTCAATTGTAGGTCGACGTGTTCAGGTTTGCTTCGTGCACTTATGCTAAGTGGGCTGCAGTAGGGCTATTCTGCAGCTTCCACAGCTTCTGCATCCAACTTCAGACGGGTCACGAACGCTTGTGAAATATGGTCGCGCAGGGCTTGATAAGCCGCATCTCCATCGCCGGCCTCGATCGCTCTGACAATCGCGGCGTGTTCTTGCAAAGTCTCATCTCCGCGACCCTCTGCCGCGATCGATGTTGTTGCCAATAGCGCCATCGAACGGTGCACCAAATCCAACTGCTGCACAAGAAAGCGGTTATGCGACGCAAGATGGATTTGCTTGTGAAAACGCCGGTTGGCGCGGCTCAGGGCTTTGGGGTCGCCGACCAGTTTTTGATCCGCATCCAGCATGTCACGCAGGACCTTGACCTCTTCGGGTGCGGCATGGCGTGCGGCAAGACGGGCGGCCAGCCCCTCGAGTTCCCCTCGCACGACATAAAGTTCCGAAAGCTGGGAATGATCCAGCGAGGCCACAATCAGCGAGCGCCCGTCACGGGTGAGCAAGGACTGCGTCTCAAGGCGCTGCAATGCCTCGCGGATCGGCGTACGCGACACGCCGAACCTTTCGGCCAGTTCGCTTTCGACCAACCGGTCGCCCGGTTTGTAGATGTGACTGTCGATCGCTTCGAGGATCAGGTCATAGGCGTCTTTGTGTGACGCGCGTGGGTCATGCATAGGCTGGTACCTTTCGTGCTTGCGCAACCATACGCCCCAGCCCGCCCCGCAATCAAGCCAAAGCGGTTGCACGTGCCGGACGCGCCACATACTCTACGGGTATGGTAGCCCAGCATTTTGCCCATGTGGACACATGGGTCTTTGATCTCGACAACACGCTTTATCCGCCCTCGGCGAATCTTTTCGGCCAGATGGACGTGCGGTTCTCGGCATATGTGTCACGATTGACAGGGTTGGACGAGGCGCGCGCATTCAAACTCTGCGCCGACTACTGGGCCGATTACGGCTCTACTCTGACAGGTTTGATGGAACACCATGACGTGGACCCGCACCATTTTCTGGCGGACGTACACGATATCGACATTTCGCATCTGGAAAAGGATGAGGTCCTGTCAGGGGTCATCAACAGGCTATCGGGGCGAAAGATCGTGTTTACCAACGGGTCGCATAACCACGCCACCCGCGTCCTCGCGGCGTGTGGCCTGACCCGCCAGTTCGATGCGGTTTACGGTGTGGAACATGCTGATTTCAAACCAAAACCCAGCCATGATGCCTTTGCGCTTGTTTTCGGCAAGGACGGGATCAGACCAGCAAGTGCCGCGATGTTCGAGGATGAAGCGCGCAATCTGGCTGTTCCCCATGCCTTGGGGATGCGCACGGTGCATGTTCACGCAGACCCTGACGGCGGCGATCACATTCACCACCATACCTATCATCTGGCGGATTTCTTGTCGCAGTTGG
Organism: Yoonia sp.; assembly: GCF_046498525.1. Taxonomy (GTDB): domain Bacteria; phylum Pseudomonadota; class Alphaproteobacteria; order Rhodobacterales; family Rhodobacteraceae; genus Yoonia. The sequence continues at coordinate 10,897 of NZ_JAWOAN010000027.1, read as the reverse complement.
CACGCTGACCCTTTCCGCCTGCATGCGACCGGCATATGTCATCTCCATGAAACAGACATCAACTGATATCTTGATTGCAGGCGGCGGCGTCGCAGGGCTTACCGCTGCGGCAGCATTCGGGACTGCGGGGTTTGACGTCACAATCGTCGATCCAACCCCACCGGTCACGACAAGCGACGCCGAAGGCTCCGACCTGCGGACAACCGCTTTCTTGCAACCGGCCCAGCAATTTCTAGAGGCCGCAGGGCTTTGGACACGCCTTGCGCCCTACGCAACACAACTGCAAGTCATGCGGATCGTTGATATCGGGACCGATGCCCATGTCACGCGTGATTTCAATGCCGCCGATATTTCGGACAAGCCCTTTGGCTGGAACCTGCCCAATTGGTTGCTACGCCGCGAGATGGTGACAAGACTGGCGGACCTGCCCAACGTCGATTTTCGCCCCGACATCGGCTTTGCCCGTATGCTGGCGCGTCGCGACGCGGCAATCGTCACCTTGTCAGACAACAGCCAGTTGGCGGCCAAACTTGTGATCGGTGCCGATGGCCGTGGCTCTGCTGTCCGGCAAAGTACGGGCATTGGCGTCAAAACCATGCGCTACGGGCAAAAGGCAGTCACCTTCGCCGTGACCCATGATGCGCCACACGATAACGTCTCGACCGAAATACACCGCTCGGGTGGGCCATTCACGCTGGTGCCCCTGCCCGATCACGATGGCAGACCCTGTTCCGCTGTGGTCTGGATGGAACACGGAGCCGAAGTGAGCAGGTTGGCCGCCCTTGGCGAACATGCCTTCGAGGCGGCAGCAAATGACCGTTCTGCCCTGCTGTACGGTCCATTGAAACTGGCCAGCCGCCGCAGTGTCTGGCCGATCATCAGCCAGTTTGCACATGATCTGACCGCACCGCGCACAGCCCTTGTCGCCGAGGCCGCCCATGTGATGCCGCCGATTGGTGCGCAAGGGTTGAATATGTCCTTGCGCGATCTGTCCTGCCTGCTGGAACTTGCCGTAGCCCAGCCCGACCAGCTTGGCGCGCCCGCCATGCTGGACACCTACACGCGCAAGCGCCACCCTGACATCAAGTTACGGATCACAGGTATTGACGCGCTCAACCGCGCATCAATCGCGGGCAGCCCGACCATGCAGGCCCTGCGCGCCAAGGGGATCGAGGCGCTTTATGGTGTTACGCCTGTCCGCCGGACACTGATGCAGATGGGGCTGGGTGCAGGTTAAAGCACCCTGTCCAGCACCGGAACCAGCCGCGCCAGCGTGGCATCGACATCATAGAGCTTGTCCAGCCCGAAAAGGCCCAACCGAAAGGTCCGAAAGTCGTCCGGTTCGTCACATTGCAACGGCACACCGGCGGCAATCTGCATCCCTTCAGCGGCAAATTTGGACCCGTTCTGGATGGCGGGATCATCCGTGTAGCTGACAACGACACCGGGCGCGCCGAACCCTTCTGCGGCCACCGAACGGATCCCCTTGTCGGCCAGAACCTTGCGCACGGCGTTGCCCAGTTCCCATTGCGCCTTTTTCAGTTTTTCAAACCCGAAATCGCGTGTTTCCAGCATCGTGTCGCGGAACGCGCGCAACCCGTCTGTCGGCATCGTCGCGTGATAGGCGTGACCACCGTTCAGGTAGGCCTGCATGATGCTATGCCATTTCTTGAGATCGACGGTGAAGGAATTAGACGTTGTGTCCTCCAGCCGTGCAACAGCGCGGTCCGACATCATCACCAATCCGGCAGACGGCGTGGATGACCACCCTTTTTGCGGCGCAGAGATCAGCACATCGACACCGGTCTCTTTCATATCAACCCAAGCGCATCCCGAAGCGATACAGTCCAATACCATCAGCGCGCCGACTTCATGGGCAGCGTCAGCCAATGCCGTGATATAGTCATCCGGTAAAATAATACCTGCCGAGGTCTCCACATGCGGTGCAAACACCACATCCGGCTTGGCGTCTTTGATCGCCGCGGTCACTTCCTCGATCGGAGCAGGTGCGAATGGTGCGCGTGTGTCATTGCCTGCCTGCCGCGCCTTCATCACTGTCGTTTGTGCGGTAAAGTTACCTGCATCGAAAATCTGGCTCCAACGATAAGAGAACCAGCCGTTGCGTACGATGAACGCATGGGCATCTGCACCGAACTGGCGGGCCACGGCCTCCATCGCGTAGGTGCCGCCACCGGGAATGATTGCAACGTCATCGGCATTATATACTTCTTTCAGCATCGCCGTTATATCTGTCATCACGCCCTGAAACGCCTTGGACATGTGGTTCAGCGAGCGGTCGGTGAATACCACCGAAAATTCCATCAGGCCGTCTGGGTCTACCGGTGTTTGTGCACCATCCATGTCGTTCATCCTTACTGCAGTTTACATGATTGGCTACTGCCACGGTCGCGTGAAAGCAAAGCCTATCTTAGTATACAATGGCGCCTTTGCAGCCGATTTGGCACCCCATATTTCCAATGGGCCACAAAGCGTTCTTTAGATCGGCCCCGGCCTGCGCTCCTCGGACAAAAGCACATTCGCCTCCAGATCGCCCACCCCCGGCATCGTCATGATCCGGCGACGCAGGACGCGCTCGAAATCCGCCAGATCGCGCGCCACCACACGCAGGCGATAGTCATAAAGCCCCAAGACATGATCGACGGTCTGCACCTCTGGAATGGCCCCGACCGCGCGTTCGAAATCTTCCAGACTGACGCGGCCCTTGGTGGCCAGTTTGATTCCCAGAAACACCGTCACGCCAAATCCGACTTTCGCGGCATCCAGCTCAAGACGGCGTCCGGCGATGACACCCGCGTCGCGCAACCGCCTGATGCGCCGCCACGCAGCAGGCTGGCTCAGGCCCAGCTTCTGACCCAATTGCGTCGTCGATTGATCGGCATTGGCCACGAGGCTGCGCAGCAATTTGCGATCAAGGTCGTCAAGGATCATATCGGCAGGCTTTCATCGGACTTGACCGTTGCCACCGTCATCAACGCTTCGATATCGGCAATATGCGGAAGCGTCAGAACCTGATCGCGATAGATGCGTTGATAATCGGGCAGGTCTTTCGCAATAAGCGACAGGCGTACATCGACGCGGCCCAGAAAGGTCTGTATTTCGATCACTTCCGCCACTGCACGCGCCGCAGGGATAAACTCGTCAAAGGCGCGGGCAACGGCCTTGTCCAGCGTGATGCGCAGGCTGACGGCGACAGTGTACCCCAAGGCGCGCCAGTCTATCACTGCGTGACTGCCCAGCAGCACCCCTTGCTCACGCAACCGCTCAAGGCGGCGGCTCACACGCGCAGGCGTCGTACCGACCGCCTCGGAAAGCTCCGGCACCCCGCGCGCAGGGTCGGCTTGCAAGAGGCGCAGAATACGGCGATCAACATCATCTAGCATAAAATTATCAGTATTTTAGCAATTTAAGAATAACAATCATCTATTTACAAAAAATACTCTTGGTCCCAACCTCACAATTCGCGACAACCCAGTTATACAGCTACCGAGTAACCAATTAAAGGACTGCGAATATGCGCGTATATTATGATCGCGATTGCGATGTGAACCTGATCAAAGACAAAAAAGTGGCCATCCTCGGCTACGGCTCCCAAGGCCACGCCCACGCGCTGAACCTGCGTGATAGCGGTGCGAAAAACCTTGTTGTGGCCCTGCGCGAAGGATCGCCTTCTGCCGCCAAAGCCAAGGGTGAAGGCCTTGAGGTCATGGGCATCGCCGAAGCCGCCGCATGGTGCGACGTGATCATGTTCACGATGCCCGACGAACTGCAGGCAGAGACATACAAGAAATACGTGCATGACAACCTCAAAGAAGGTTCCGTGATTGCTTTCGCACACGGCTTGAACGTGCATTTCGGTCTGATCGAACCCAAGCCCGGCGTTGACGTCATCATGATGGCACCCAAGGGCCCCGGCCACACTGTGCGCGGCGAATACACAAAAGGCGGCGGCGTCCCTTGTCTTGTGGCGGTCCATAACGACGCATCCGGCAAGGCGATGGAAATCGGCCTGTCCTATTGCTCTGCCATCGGTGGCGGACGGTCCGGCATTATCGAAACTAACTTCCGTCAGGAATGCGAAACCGACTTGTTTGGTGAACAGGCCGTGCTTTGCGGCGGTCTGGTCGAATTGATCCGCATGGGCTTTGAAACACTGGTCGAGGCTGGCTACGAGCCTGAAATGGCCTATTTCGAGTGTTTGCATGAAGTGAAGCTGATCGTGGACCTGATCTATGAAGGCGGTATCGCGAACATGAACTACTCGATCTCGAACACAGCCGAATATGGAGAGTATGTCAGCGGCCCCCGCATCCTGCCTTACGACGAGACCAAAAAGCGGATGAAAGACGTGCTGACCGACATCCAGACCGGCAAATTCGTGCGTGATTTCATGCAGGAAAATTCGGTCGGCCAGCCGTATTTCAAGGCGACGCGCCGTATCAACGACGAACACCAGATCGAACAGGTCGGAGAGAAGCTGCGCGCGATGATGCCGTGGATTTCGACTGGCAAAATGGTCGACAAGGCAAAGAACTGATCAATCTGTAAGGTGGATCATGATCCACCTTACATCATAAAAGGCCCGGGATGCGTCCCGGGCCTTTTGCCCTGACAGGACAGTACAATGACCGCCCAACCAACACCTGCAAACTGGCTCTCTATCGCCATCCTCGGGCTGATCTGGGGGGCGACCTTTATGGTCGTGGCGATTGCGCTGGAAGGGTACGGCCCCTTGACCGTAGCCTGTGCGCGCACCACCCTTGGCGCGACGGCGCTGTTGATCCTGATGCGTGTTCTGAACCGGCCCCTTCCGGTCTTCACGCCTGTCATGCGCCGCTATCTGGTCGCGATCGGATTGCTCAACACGGCCTTGCCCTTTGCGCTGCTCAGTTGGGGGCAGCAATATGTGCCTTCGGCTTTTGCGGGTATCTCCATGGCCGCTTTGCCACTGTTCGTACTGCCGCTGGCGCATATCTTTACCGACGAAAAAATGAGCACGCGCAACACACTGGGCGTCATCATGGGGTTCATCGGCGCTGCCGTCCTGATTGGCCCAGGCGTGCTGCGTATCGGCACCGGATGGGAACCTTTGGGTCAGCTTGCCTGCATCGGGGCCGCGATCTCTTATGCGGTGTCCAGCATCATGACCCGCCGCTGTCCACCCATCGACCCGATCACGATGTCTGCCCTACTGCTGACAGTTGGCTCTACCGCATTGATCCCCGCAATGCTGGTGATCGAAGGCATCCCAAGCATAGGCGATGCACGTCCCACGCTTGCAATCATTGTACTGGGATTCTTTCCAACAGCGCTGGCCGCACTTATCAGGGTAGCGACGATCCGCTCGGCGGGTGCCATCTTCATGACACTGGTGAATTATCAGGTGCCGCTCTGGTCGATGATATTCGGGGCATGGATTCTCAGCGAAGTGCTGCCGTTGCGGTTCTTCATCGCACTCGGTCTGATCCTGTTTGGCCTTGCCATCAGTCAATGGAGCAACATGCGGCGCCTTTTTGTGCGCTAGATCGCCGCTTCGACCTCGGCCACGATCCCGTCGACCACCTGCGCCAGCAACGCATCATCTTCGCATTCAACCATCACGCGGATCAGGGGTTCGGTCCCGGATTTACGGATCAGCACACGGCCTTTGCCTATCAGTCTGGTTTCTGCGTCAGCGATGGATTTTTGGACTTGCGCCGCACCCAGCGGATCCTGTCCTGCTGTAAAGCGCACGTTTTTCAGCATCTGCGGAACTGTCTGAAAGCTCTTGGTCAAGGCGCTGGCGGGTTGGCCTGTTTCGATCATTGCAGCCAAGAATTGCAGGCCGGCCAAAAGGCCATCGCCGGTGGTTGCAAAGTCAGTCATGACAATGTGGCCAGACTGTTCACCACCAAGGTTCCAGCCGTTCGCACGCATCGCCTCAACCACATAGCGGTCTCCGACGGCGGTGCGTTCAAGCCGCAAACCGCGTCCGTCCAGATAGCGTTCCAATCCGAGGTTCGACATTACTGTCGCGACCAATGTGCCGCCATTCAAACGCTCTTGATCGGCCCATCGACCCGCCAAGAGCGCCATGAGCTGATCGCCATCGGCCACCTGGCCGTTTTCATCGAGGATCATCACGCGGTCCGCATCGCCGTCGAGGCAAATGCCGACATGCGCGCCCTCGGCCACCACCTTTGCAGCAGCAGCCGCCGTGTTTGTCGAGCCGCAGCCTTTGTTGATGTTAAATCCATCAGGTGACACACCCACAGGGATCACCGTCGCGCCAAGTTCCCACAATACCTCGGGGGCGACGCGGTAGGCGGCACCATTCGCGCAATCGATCACCACCTTCAGACCGTCTAGCCGCATACCTGACGGAAAGGTCGATTTGATCCGCTCTGCATAGCGGAAACGGCCGTCGTCGATCCGCTTGGCGCGTCCGATATTCTGCGCCTGCGCCGGTTCGATGGAATTGCCAATGATGGCTTCGATCTCGGCTTCTGCCTCATCCGAGAGTTTGAACCCGTCAGGGCCGAAGAATTTGATCCCGTTGTCATGATGCGGGTTGTGGCTGGCGGAAATCATGATGCCCAGATCGGCGCGCATTGACGTTGTCAAGAGACCAACAGCCGGCGTCGGCACAGGCCCCAAGAGCAGCACATTCATGCCCGTGCTGGTCAAACCGGCGGTCAGCGCGTTTTCAAACATATAACCCGACAACCGCGTGTCCTTGCCGATCACAACGCGGTGCCCGTTGGACCCGTCATTGCGGAAATAACGGCCTGCAGCGGCCCCGATCTTGAGCGCCATTTCTGCGGTCATAGGAAAGGTGTTCGCCTTGCCGCGCACCCCGTCGGTGCCAAAGAATTTCCGTGTCATGTCATTGCTGCCCCGCCGATTGCCCATTCCAAGTCTAATGCTTGTTTGGTGGCGAAGATATCGTGTACGCGCAGGATTTGCACGCCCCGCCTTGCCGCAAAGAGGGCAATCGCCACAGATCCGCTCACGCGGTCGCTGGCGTCCTTGCCTCCACCGATCGTTCCGATGAACCGCTTGCGCGATGCGCCAAGCAGAATAGGGCAGCCCAACCCATGAAACATCGCAATGCCGCGCAGCAAGGACAGATTGTGTTCAAGCGTCTTGCCAAACCCGATGCCGGGATCGACCACGACCTGATCGCGCGGAACACCTGACGCAACGACCGCGTCAACACGCGAACTGAGAAAATCATAAACATCCAGCAGCACATCTTCATAGCTGGGGTCATTCTGCATCGTCTCGGGGGTCCCTTTTGCGTGCATAAGGCAGACCGGAACCTTGGCCTTTGCAGCAACATCTGCGAGTTTGGGATCAAAGGTAAAGGCGGCCACATCGTTGATAAGGGTCGCACCTGCCTCCAAGGCGGCCGTTGCCACCTGCGCCTTACGCGTATCGATCGAAATGGGCACGTCACTTCGGGCGCGTATTGCCGCAATAATTGGCGCGGTGCGCGCGATTTCCTCTGCGATTGGCACCTCTGCCGCGCCGGGGCGGGTACTTTCACCGCCCACATCAATGATATCGGCCCCTTCGTTTTGCATTGCAAGCGCATGGTCAAGCGCGCGCTCGGGTGCATCGAATTGGCCACCGTCGGAAAAGCTGTCGGGTGTCACGTTAAGGATGCCCATGATGCGTGGATCTGTCATCGCCACGCCCGCAACGGGCGGGCGTGCGCAGGTCAGATTGCCCAGAACATCGTCTGGGACCTCTCCCGCCGGTATCGCGTGCACACCCCCGCCGCGTTCATGGACGGCAACCGTGTCAAACCAGCACAAGCCCCCTGCAAGCGGAAAGCTTTGTGGTGTCGGCACTTCTCCAAATCTGGCAACGGGGCGGTAATACTGGCTCATGTCAGATCTTTGGTGTCTGTCTGGACACTGCGGGCAGGCACGTCAGTGTCCGGCGCTTCTGCGCCGATGACCAGCAGTTCCTTTGCAGACATGTCGCGCGCGAACCACGCGACCAGTGCCACGGCATCGCGCGGGCTGGCCGAAGGCCCGTCCACCGCATCCAGCACGATCTTGGAGGGGGCCCATATGGAAATCTGGCCGTTCTTCATCGCCCAGTCCAGTTCGGTCCGTGTGCCGACAACCATGCACCGGCGGTCACGCGCAGCCAAAGCCCATGCGTTCTGTTCGATCGCCAACAGATCAATCCGGCGCTGTGCCAATGCATTTCCGGCTTGCGGGGCTGCGACGTCCGGAGCACCGACGCAAATAATCAACGGCGCATCCATCGCCGCCAGTTGATCGATCCAACTTTGAAGGTGCGGGCTCTGGATTGCGGCGTTCGACAGATAGACGATCCGCGGATGCGGCGCTTCGACATGTTCCTGCCCCGCCAGATCGACGCCGTCGCTGGAACGCACGATTTCAACCCCGAGCGAAAACGGGCCACGGTCCAGTTTTTCGATGCGGACAAAAACCCGCTCTGCCTGTGGTTCAAGCAAGATACGCTCGGCCACTCGTGCTGCAAGGGTTTCAAGCAGATTGATACGCTCGGCTTCCAGTTCGATGCTGATCGCCTCGGTGACTTTGTCATAGGACAGAATGCGGTCCACATCGTCGTCAATCGGGCCACCGAGCGGCAGGACCTCGACCACCACGTTGAAGCGGACACGTTGCAATGTACCGCGCTCTTGCTGGAATGCACCGATTTCGACCTCGACGATGTAATCACGCAAGGAAATGCGGTCGCAGGGCGTCTGGCTGCTGGCCTCGGCCCGCTCGCTTGGGTGGGCAAAGGCTAGGCGAATATCATCGGTCATCGGGGCATCCATCGCAAAGTGTCACCCTCGTGGGATACAAGCAGGACAGCCAAGCGGCAAGCGTCAGGGACGACGCCTATCCGCGATCATGCGACGTCAGTTGGATGCGGTACGCACCGGTTGACGGTAGAAATAGTGAACACCGATCTCGGCGGTGCGCGGAAAGCGCTGCGCCCAGGAAGGATTAACCGCCTTGGTATGATAGTGCGTTGCACCACCTGTCAGGGCCCGTGGCGCGCCATCGATCAGTATACGCGCGACTTTGCCGACACGCTCCCATGAGCGGGGCTCTGCGATCGTTTCAGGCTTGCCATCGCAGGTATATGTGAACTGGCACGCATACCGCCGGCCCGTGCCCTGATTGATCACCTTGCAAAGCGTATCGGGATAGACGTCGCTATCGACACGGTTCAGGATGACCTCGCCAACGGCGAACATCCCGCGCACGGTTTCGCCGCGTGCCTCGAAGTAAAGTGCTTCAGCAAGGCACTGCCAGTTTTCACCGCCGTCAGGGGCTGGCTGTGCCGCCAGGAACTCGCGGTCATAGACAATGCCGCTGCGCGTCGTGAGGCCGCGCTCTTGCGCCGGTGGCAAGCTGGTCAAAATATTCATGCGGCTTGCGGGGACAACGGACAACGCTTCACGCTCTTGCCCGAGAATTGCGCCCAGACGGGTCGCCAAAAGTTCATTGGCTGCGGCAGATGTTGCCGCAACACAGATGGATGCCGCAGAAACCGCGGCGAAAATCGCCTTCATAACAGTCATTTTTCCCACCCAGGAAATGACGCGGGTCAGCTCCGCGCTAGCGCCGGTCTCTCTAGGGGAAAGTCGTCAAAAGGTCTACCCCCCGCCCTGCACTGTTCCCAAAGGGGCAACATCGCCGTGACCGCGCCCCGGACTATTTCCCAAAATGCAGATTTTTGCGGCATAAATGCCACAATATCTGGTATTGCCTTACGGCGACACCCGCTCGGCCAATGCAAGCTGGGCGGCGGTAAGTCGCGCAACGGGCACACGGAAAGGCGAACACGAGATATAATCAAACTGCTGCGCGCGGCAGAACGCGATGGCAGTGCGATCACCGCCATGCTCGCCGCAAAGCGAAAGAACAACGTCCGGTCGACCGGCACGGCCACGCGCAGCGCCAATTGAAATCAGCTCTCCCACGCCCTCTATGTCGAGGGTATGGAACGGGTCTTCGGCGTAGACCCCCTGCTGCACGTAAGCCGACATGAAGCGGCCCGCGTCATCGCGGGATAAACCGTAGGTCATCTGTGTCAGGTCATTGGTGCCGAAGGACAGGAACTGCGCGTGCTCTGCGATATCCTGTGCGCGCAAGGCGGCGCGGGGCGTTTCGACCATCACGCCCAAGCGGTAATCAAAGGCATATTTGCTCTTTGCCCGGACCCCGTTGGCGACACCCTCGATGCGCCCCTTGAGCAGCTCGACTTCGCGCATGGCACTCACCAGCGGGATCATGATCTCGACATTGATCACGATGCCCTTCTTGCCGACAGCGACCATCGCCTCAAAAATCGCGCGGGCCTGCATGTCGTAAATCTCGGGGATCGCAATGCCGAGCCGCACGCCGCGCATCCCGAGCATCGGGTTGTATTCCGCCAAGGCATCCACGCGCTCGATGACTTCGGGCAATGGCAGGGCGACCTGTTCGGCCAGATCACGCATCCCGGCCTTGTCGGATGGCAGGAATTCATGCAGCGGCGGGTCAAAAAGGCGGACGCAGACCGTCTTGCCGGCCATGATCTCGAACAAGGCCTGAAAGTCTGCACGTTGCATCGGCAAAAGCCGGTCCAGCACCGCCCTGCGATCTTCGCTGTCTTCGGCAAAGATCATCTCGCGCATGACACCAAGCCGATCCCCGTCAAAGAACATATGCTCGGTGCGGCAAAGACCGATCCCTTCGGCGGCAAAGTTCTGGGCCGTTTGTGCGTCAGCGGGTGTATCGGCGTTGGCGCGCACGCCGATATCGCGGAATTCATCAGCCCATTCCAGCAACGTCTGGAAAGCCCCGTCAAGCGACGCTTCCAGCATGGGCGGCTGACCTGCCAGAACCTGACCGGTGCTGCC
>NZ_JAWOAN010000178.1:0-13482 GCF_046498525.1 Yoonia sp. | reverse complement strand
CCACCACGGTTGCGCGCGATCTCCATGGCGGTGATGCCCACCATGTAGCAAAATGGCGAATGGATCGCGATAATCGCATAGTTGGCCTCGAGCGCGGACACCCCGTAGGCGCGCTCGGTAATCGGCAGCCCCAACAAGAGCGAGTTGGAAAAGAGGCAGCAGAACCCGATCGCCACGCTGTCTTCCCAATCCCGCCCGAAAAGGTAGTGCGCGCCCAAAAGTCCCGCCGTGAATCCGGCCAGAGCGCCGGCATAGAAACTGCCCAGCAAGGCAAGATCAAAGTTCTGTTCCAGATCAAGGGTCGAAATGGCACGAAACAGCAGGCAGGGAATAGCGAAGCCTTGGGTGAATTTCATCAACCCATCAACGCCACTGTCGCTGAAATATCCCTTCCAGACAGCAATATAACCAAAGCCGATGACCAAAAAAACCGGCAAGATAACGTCAATCAACGCGGCCATTGCGGCTCCTTCGTGGGTGCTGTCAGGCTTTGGGTGCGGGCACGGTAACAGTCATGCCGTCATAGGCGGGGTCAATATGATCGGGGGTTTCCGCCGCGACCGTCGCATAATCGAGGTCGTTATGCATGTTGGTCAGGATCGCGCGGTGCGGTGCGGCTTTCTCGATCCACTCCAGTGCCTTGGCCAGATGCACATGAGATGGATGCGGATCGCGGCGCAGGGCATCGACGATCCAAAGATCAAGCCCCGCCAGCATAGGCCACACATGATCGGGAATATCCGATACATCGGGCAGATACGCCACATCGCCTATCCGAAAGCCCAAGGCGTCTATCCTGCCGTGGGGCACCTGGAACGGGCGCAGCACAATATCGCCCCCTGCCCCGCTGATCGTGATATCACCTTCGATCTCGTTCAATTCGCAGATCGGCGGATAGGATGACCCTTTGGGCTGGGTAAAAGCATAGCCGAACCGCCGTGTCAGGTCATTGCTGGTGTCACCATCAGCCCAGACCTGCAAGCGTTCACCCTTGTTGAAAACGATCATGCGCAGGTCATCGATGCCATGCACATGGTCGGCGTGGCCGTGTGTGTAGACGACGGCATCCACTTCACCGACCTCGGCGGCCAAAAGCTGGGCACGCATATCAGGCGACGTATCAATCAGCACCCGCGTGACCCGATCGCCACTGGTGCGGCTGACAAGCAGGGAACACCGGGTCCGCATGTTTTTGGGATTTGACGGATCACATGCGCCCCAAAGCCCGCCAAGGCGCGGCACCCCGCCCGAAGACCCGCAGCCCAAAATCCGGAAATGGAGCTGGTCATTCATGCGGCGGCTTTCCAGAACAGCCGTTCGAAATTCGCCGTCGTCTGTTTGGCAAATTCCTCATAGGACAGGCCGAAGACCTCAGCCCCGACTTTCGCCGTGTGCGCGGTATAGGACGGTTCGTTGCGTTTGCCCCTGAAGGGTGGTGGTGCAAGATAAGGGCTGTCAGTCTCTACCAGAATACGATCCACAGGGGCAGCGGCGAAGATATCGCGCAAATCCTGACTTTTGGGGAAGGCTGCAATGCCTGACATCGACAGATAGAAACCCATCTGGAGGGCCACTTCTGCCAAAGCCGCACTACTGGAAAAGCAATGCATGACGCAGGTATAGGCACCCTTTTCAAATTCTTCTTGCAGGATACGGGCCATGTCATCATCCGCCGCGCGCGCATGGATGATCAGGGGCAGCTTGGTCTCGCGCGCTGCGGCGATGTGGATGCGCAAGGATTGCTGCTGAATTTCGGCGCTTTCCGCTGTGTAGTGATAATCCAGTCCCGTTTCGCCAATCCCGACAAATTTCGGATGATCCGCAAGTGCTACGAGGTCTTCGAGGCTGACCAATGGCTCTTGCGCCGCACTCATCGGGTGGGTCCCTGCGGCGTAAAAAACCGGATCATATGTTTCTGCAATCGCCCGCACTTGCGGTTCCAGACGCAGCTTGGTGCAGATCGTGACCATGCGCGTCACGCCAGCCTCCAGCGCGCGCGCGATCAGCGCGTCCCTCTCACCATCAAAATCGGGGAAATCTAGGTGGCAGTGGCTGTCAACGATGGTTGCTTGGGTCATCTCGCGGCTTTCAGGCTCGGGGCGGTCGCTTGTGCCGTCTCTTCTATCTTGAAAACCATATCAAGGATCAGCGCGGCAGGGTCAAGGTTCACCGCGCGCCCGTGTCGCGAACGGTCGGTCAAATCCTGCTGAAGCTGGGCCCATCGGCGCGCTGTCCGGTCATCGGGCGCGATACGGGCCAGAAGTCGGGCTTCGCCCGGGGCACCTTGCGCAGAGGGTTCGCCCAACAAACCCGCGCGGGCCGCACGTGACAGGAACAGATCAATCAAATCCAGCGTCATGCCGAAGCGCACATCAGAGCCGCGCCCGACACAAGCGTCCGCCAGTCTCAAGGCCGACGGGCGGTCGATCCGCGGCAATTTATCGAAGGTCTTGACCAGTTCCGCATAGAGCGCCAAGCCGTCGTGGTTCAGCAACCGGATGGCATCACCCGCAGAGCCTCCGGCCAAAGCTGCAAGGCTTTCGGTCTGATCAGATGGATGACCTGCCTGTGCAAGCGCGCCTTGCAGATCGTCCGCATTCAGCCGCATACAGCGCAATTCGCGGCACCGCGACCGGATCGTGGGCAGCAGGCGCGAGGGCTGGTGCGCGATCAACAAGATTGTGCAGTTTGCGGGAGGTTCTTCGAGTTCTTTCAGGATTGCATTCGCGGCATTGCGGTTCAACTCGTCGGCGGCATCGACAATGACGACACGCCGCCCGCCATCGGCCGCAGACATCTGGAAAAAGGTCTTGAGGTTCCGCACCGCATCTACAGTGATGTCTGTTTTCAGCTTCTTGGTCTTGTCGTCCCACGGGCGGCGGATCACCGAAAGGCGCGGGTGTGCGCCTGACTGGATCAGGCGTGCGTCAGGATGTTCAGGATCGACTTCCAATGAAGGATCGTCAAACAGCCCTGCTTCCTGCCCGGCAAGAAGAAATGTTGCGATCTTCCATGCAAGCGTGGCCTTACCCACCCCGCGCGGCCCGGTAATGAGCCACCCCGAATGGAGGCGCCCTGCCCCGAAAGCATCCAGAAAATCCGCTTCGGCCTTGGCCTGCCCATACAGAACGCGGGTCTCGCGCGGGTGAGGCGCACCTGCAATCCGGTCTGGCTCTGGGATATCATCGTCGCTCATGCGTAGGCTGCAATTTCGCTGGCGATCTGGTCAGGCGTGCGGTTGCCGTCGATCAGGATGCAGCGCTCTGGGTTGGCATGGGCCAAGGCGAGAAACCCATGGCGGAGGGTTTCCTGAAAGCCAAGGCCAAAATCCTCGAACCGGTCCTCGCCCGACTTGCGTGCCAATCCACGTTCCAGTGCCGTGGCCGGGTCCATGTCGATGATGAAGGTCAAGTCAGGCTCGCGCCCGATCATCAGGCTGTGCAAGCTGTCGACCATCGCGCGCAGATCGCCGCGTGTGGCCCCCTGATAGACGCGGGTGCTATCGGCGAAGCGGTCCGAAATCACGATTTTTCCCGCAGCCAACGCAGGCGCGATTGTCTTTTCCAGATGATCGCGCCGCGCCGCAGTAAACAGCAGGATTTCCGTCTCTGGCGACCATCGGTCAGGATCACCCGTCAACAGCAGTTGGCGAATGTCTTCCGCCCCGGGGCTGCCGCCCGGTTCACGGGTCAGGACCACCTCTTGGCCTTTCGCGCACAAGTGATCGGCAAAGCGCCGCGACTGCGTGGATTTACCGGACCCGTCGATGCCCTCGAAGGTAATGAAGCGAGGCTGACTCATGCCTCCCCGGCCACCTCGTCTGCGCCGCCGGGACCGTACTTTTGCCAAAGCACCAAAGCGGCGGTGCGCAGACGCGTGGCAAAACCACCACGGGCGATATCGGTCTCTGCAACCAGAGGGATACGTTTTTCGGGCAGTTCATCAAGGTTGATCACCAACTCACCCAACTGCTGACCTGCCGTGATCGGGGCTTCGATCGGGCCGTCGTAGACGACCTCAGCTTCGATGTCGCCCTGGTTCAGAACCGGCACGAGCAGAGAAAAATCCTCGGCCACGGACAAGCCGACAGTTGGAAAGTCGCCCATCCAGACATCGGCAGAGGCGATGCGCGTGCCCGCGTCGGCGATGTCCTTCTGGGCGAACTGGCGGAAGGCCCAGTTGATGATTTTGGCAGATTCTTCCGCACGCTCTTGGCGCGATTGCAAACCAGTGATCACGAAGATCACGCGGCGGCCATCCTGCTTGGCTGATCCCACAAGACCAAATCCTGCCTCTTCTGTATGTCCGGTCTTGAGGCCATCCGCCCCGAGCCCCATCGACAACACCGGGTTGCGGTTGCCCGAGTTCGACGGCACCCGGCCATCAAAGGGAAAGTCCATTTCGGCAAAGAGCGGATAGAATGTCGGGAAATCCGAGATCAGGCGATCTGTCAGAATACCAAGATCTTCCATCGACATGCGGTGCCCCGCCGCAGGCCAACCGCTCGAGTTGACGAAGGTCGAATTCATCATCCCCATCTGGCGCGCACGGTCCGTCATCAAACGGGCGAAACCGGCCTCTGTGCCGTCGGGCGACAAGGCTTCGGCCAACACCACGCTGGCGTCGTTGCCAGAGACAACAATAACGCCGCGCAACAAGTCCTCGACGCGCACTCTGTCGGTGGTATCGAGAAACATGGATGATCCGCCAAAGCTTGCCGCATGAGACGAAACTGCCAGTTCCTCGTTGATGTCCAGCCGGCCATCGGCAACAGCTTCAAATGTCATGTAGATCGTCATCAACTTGGACATTGAGGCCGGCGGCAAAGGTGTTTGCGCATTCTTTGCCAGCAGAACCGTATCCGTCGTCTGATCATAGATATAGGCGGCAGTAGCATTCGTCTCGAACGCCGCGGCCCAAGCAGGGGTGATCGCAAAAAAAGCCGTCAAGGCGAAACGGCGCACGCATCCAAATGGTCTCATGGGGCTTTCCTCTCGGTCTGGTCACTATTGAGCGCTGTCGATCACAAATGCATCGACAAAGCCCATGTCCTTGAGCCGGGCAACATCGGCGGCATCGCTCAGTGGTCCTGCAATGACGCGCCACACAGTACGCCCGCCCAGTTCTTCGGGGGTCACGGTCGCATCGATACCTGCGGCGGTGATCATCCGAGCAGAATTGTTGGCGTTTGCTTCGACACTGTAGACGCCGATCTGCGCAAGCGAACCTGCTGGCAGGGGCGCGGGTGCCGCAATCACGGATGAGACATCAATCGTCTCGGGGGTTGCAGCGGCTGTTGCCTCTGCCGCAGCGGTTGCTGCCTCGACAGCGGCAGGCAAGACCACCGCAGCGGCGGCTGCATCTGTTGCGTCAGCTTCACCTGAAACCGGCTCCAAAGGTGCCTCTTCGACTGCAACCGGCGCATCCAGACTTGCGACGACAGGGTTTTCGGCTTCTTCGACTTCCACTTCTTGGCGGCGCAAGACGACGACCTCAAGGCGGGTCGGCGATCCGGGCAAAAGGCCAAGGGCTTCGGCGGCATCCGAAGACACCTGCAAAAGCGGGCCCGGGTTTTCACGTTCACGGCGAAACAAGGCACCGATGATTTCCTGACCGCTGCCCGTGTTCCGGATCACCACGCGTTCGGGATCCGTCACTTCGGGGTGAGCCACCCAGACACCACCCAGCGACGGTCTGCCATCCCAAAGACCATCATCGGTGATTGCAAGAATATCGGGGCGTTCAACATCGATGTCGCGTTGCGGGCGCTGGTTCAAAGCGTTGGCTGGCAATGGTGCCGCCGCTGCAGCCCCTTGGGATCCGGGCATCGTAAACGCGCCATTCTCATCGCAGGCGGTCAATGCCACAATACTGGCCAATGCCATCGTAAGCGGCCATTTTCTGGCGTTCAAAATCATAAAGCCCGTCATCTTTTGCCCCTTTGATTGCCCTGGTCATTCTACAGGCATCAGCCGTTTTCAGCCGTGTTTATTACTGCTCCGCGCCCTTGTGACGGACATGATCGTACAGCACGACGCGCGTACCACACAATGGTTTGTCTGACGATAGCGCTCGACAGGACAATTTAAAAGGCTGGCGCCGATTTTGTCGGCGGAATTCCCCAAAGGCGCAAACGTGCTTTTCGAATCATAAATGACCCGCTAACAGCACGTTGTCGGAGGAGTGGCAGAGTGGTTGAATGCACCGGTCTTGAAAACCGACGTAGGTGAAAGTCTACCGTGGGTTCGAATCCCACCTCCTCCGCCACAACACTGGGTGTCGTTCATAGATCATCTAATAAATTCAAGAACTTCAGGCAATCGTTGACTGTACTCTGGGCGCGAGCCCTATTGTAATCTAAATTTATTGCTACACATCTTGCTACACAGGCGGTGATGTGGGGTTTGTGATATGCAGCTGATGATGCGGGGGAAGACGTGGCATTTGCGGCGGCGGGTTCCGGCCAAATTTGCGGTCATCGAGCCGCGGCGCGAGGTATGGGTGTCCTTGCAGACCGACTCGCGCCAGCTAGCGGCCCAAAAGGCGCCAGGGGTGTGGAAAAGTCTGATCGCGGGCTGGGAGGCGCAGCTGGCGGGCCGGTCCGACGACGGGGCCGCGCGGTTTGAAGCCGCGCGCGTGATCGCGGGCAGCCATGGCGTGAGCTACATGCCGATCCACGATATTGAACAGCTTCCGCTGGAGGCGTTGCTTGCGCGTATTGAGGTTTTGCAACGCCAGGACGGATCGGCGAACCTCGCTGCGGCCCGTGCGGTTTTGGGGGCTGTGGAGGTGCCGTCGATCACCGTATCGCAGGCGCTGGAGGAATATTGGAAACTGACGCCCGATCGGACCCGTGGCAAAAGCGAGGATCAGAAGCGCCGTTGGGTCAATCCCCGCAAGAAAGCTGTCCGGAATTTCATCGATGTGGTGGGCGACCTGCCGCTGGCGCAGATGAAACGCGCAGACTTCCTCGACTTTCGGTCCTGGTGGCTGGAACGGATCGCTGAGGAGGATCTGACGCCCAATTCAGCCAACAAGGACCTGATCCACCTAGCTGATGTGCTGAAGACAGTGAACGAGCTGAAAGGGTTCGATTTCGACCTGCCGCTACTTAAGCTGACCTTGAAAGAGGGCGACAAGAAAGAACGGCTGCCGTTCTCGGATACCTGGATCCGTGATCGGCTGCTGGCCCCGGGCGTGTTGTCTGGCCTGAACCCGGAGGCGCGGGCGATCTTTTTGGGCATGATCAACACGGGTTACCGCCCGTCGGAAGCGGCGGGATTGACCGCCGAACGCATTCGGCTGGACCACGATGTGCCCCATATTGTGATCGCTGCAGACGAAACACGCCAAATCAAGAACAAGACCTCGCGGCGCGAGATTCCGCTGACCGGCGTCAGTCTTGATGTCTTTCGCGCGTTTCCAAAAGGGTTCCCGCAGTATCGGGCGAAGCCCGCGACCTTGTCGGCGACTGTGAACAAATTCCTGCGCGAGAATGAGCTGATGGAGAGTGATGAACACGTGATGTACAGCCTGCGGCATAATTTTGAGGACCGTATGCTGCGGGGCCGGATTGACGAGCGCGTCCGGCGCGAATTGATGGGCCATTCGCTGGGTCGGCAAAAATACGGTCAGGCGGGCGGGCTTGCCTTCAAAGAGGGCGAGCTGGAGCGCATCGCCTTCTAAGGGCGGGTCTGCAGCAGGGATTTTGCGCGCTCCAACGCGGCGCGACGGGCGTCTGCCTGGTGCAGTTCCGCTTCCAGCCGCAGATATACGGGCAGATAGGCTTCGTCATGCTGGAGCAGTTCGGCGACCACGCGCATCGCGTTGGCGATGCGTTCCTCGACAGGCTGTCGAAGGATTGTTCTGCGCGAGATGGCAGGCGCGGTCCTTTGTGGCGGTGGGCGTTCAGGCTGCCTGGGGTCGTGCTGGTGGCCATGCAGGGGCACGATATGGTTGCCTGCATCACGCGTCCGGAATTCCTGGCACGCGACACGAACCTGACGCGCAGGTATGCCCGCGTCCCCGACGGACAAGACTGGCGGCGATGCAGGTGGTGCAGGAGCTGGGCGGGGTGGTTTTATAAGAGAGATCGACATGTCACCCCCTGCGCCGGATGGGCGGTGG
This sequence comes from Yoonia sp., assembly GCF_046498525.1. Classification (GTDB taxonomy): domain Bacteria; phylum Pseudomonadota; class Alphaproteobacteria; order Rhodobacterales; family Rhodobacteraceae; genus Yoonia. The sequence continues at coordinate 5,355 of NZ_JAWOAN010000178.1, read as the reverse complement.
GCGGTCTGGTGCTGTCTGATCCTAGTTTGCATCACACCTTGTGCCATTGCATTCGCGTCCCTGTCGTGCCCGTGTCCGTGCAGCGTGGCTGCCCAGCCTAAGAGGGCCGGACGGGCAACGGGTCGGGGCGTCAGGGTCAAGATACATCATGGGGGTCGTTGGAGTAGCCCCCCGAAATGCGGAACATGTGTATTCGAAATTCTTTAACGTACTGATGTTGATAGTCACTTTTTCGTTTTGAACCTGTTTGACCGCGCGTGAGCGTCGTGATCAAAGGCAGTAGGTGGCGGCATTTTTTACTGGTACTGCGCAGTGTTCGCTGTGTCTATCTGCGACGATGATCAAGTGTGGTGCTTCAAAAGCCCGCCGTGCTCATGTTCAATGATCTCATTCTTCCTTCCAGAAACCCTCATCCAGTTTTGCGCATGCGGGGCCCCCGCGGGGTGCCTGCGGTGCTTTTGTTTGGTTTGTGGGGTTGGGATAGGTTTTGAAGCGTGTGAGTGAAATGGCGCGTCATTCGGCGCGTGTGGAGGGTTGGGTTGTTTGGTTTTGGGGTCATAGAAACCAGATCAGGATCCGGACAGGAGTTGCGTGTTGTTATCCGGTGGCGGCGGGGCGTTGGTTGCAGCAGCGGGTGATGGAAAAAATGCGCCGCAGGTGAACTCCGGAGGATCGGTAATAGGGCCTTATGTCTGGACAAAGCCGACGGTTGCGACTGCCTCAAACCCGCGCCACCTATACTGCCTCAAACTGCGGCTGTCGGCAGCCACTTTGTCCGGACTAGACTCATGTTAACGGAGATATGACTCCCTGGCCGCATGCGCGCTTTGGGATAGTGGTCTGGACACTGCTCTCGCCTGCTCCTTCATGTCGCGAACGACCAGAAGATGTCCGGATCGGGCGGGATGTCGCTGTTATGGGTCTGGTCCAGACCAGTCCGGATCGGCTGCGCCGCCCGCGCGGTCTGCCGTGTCGAAGCGATTGTCAGCAGGCTGGCCTCAGGGTGTGGATCTGGTGTTGGAGAGGGCATCACGCACACGGTTTGAAGGGAGCATCATAGCCCGGCCTTCAAGCCGCGCACGACCAATACAATCAGTTCAGCCGAGGCCCCACCTTCCAGCCGTATCACGACTGAGCCCATAACAATGTCTGCCGGATCTGGACAAAGGGGCGGAGGCCTGAGGCTGTTCATCTGAGGGTTTGCCTGTATCCGCAGTGCTGACGGCGGGTCCTGCGATTGCAGGCCCTGCTACCGCATGGGCGTACTGCCCTCCCGTGACCGGTTCCTCGCCCACAGATCCAGCCGGTTCCCGGTCAGGCACCACCCGCGCAAGCAGCTCCTCCAGCGCCGGTCCGGTGAGCAGGCCTGCGGTGCAGAGCGCGCGAGCCATGTCATCCAAAACCGTTTGATTTGCGCGCAGGATGCGCAGCGCGCGCGCTTCGGCCTGCTGCAACCGGGCCTCGACGCGGGCGCGCAGGCCCGGGTCAAGCGCCAGCCGCGCCTGCGCCGCATCGGGTGTGGCCAGCCACAGAAGGCTGTCGCCCAGACCATAACTGATCTCAAGGGCGGTCGCTGTGCGGGTGGCTTTGGCAAGATCGCTTTCGACTTCACCCCCCGCCCCGGCAGATGGCTGTCCGAACACATGGCGCTCAGCCGCGCGTCCCGCGAGGTCCAGCGCCAGCTGACCTGCAAAATGCGCTGCGTCCTGGATATCGCGGGTCCTGCTGGCATGAGCAATGCCGCCATCGCTGCGCAGCGCCAGCATAGAGGGCAGCGCCACACCTGTGGCCATGCCCACCACCGCATGACCTGCTTCATGGACGGATACGCGCCAGCGCAGGGCTTGGGGCAGCGGCGGGCGCGCTGCGGCGAGCGCCTCCTCCAGATCTGCCAGGATCAGGTCGCGCCGGGCCATGCGGGCGCGGGCACGGGCAGCGCGGACCGCGGCGGCAATATCTGCCCCCGATGCCCCGACGGCCTGAACTGCCACGCCTGACAGGTCCGCATCCGGCAGATCGGACCCCAACTGCCAGCGCAGCGCGGCTGGCAGCAAGGCGAGCGTGGGATAGTCGAGCGTCACGATGTGATCAAAGCGCCCCGGCCGGATCAGCGCGGCGTCGAGCTTTTCGACATGGTTGGTCGCGGCCATGACCATGACCCCTTCATGCCCGTGGAATCCATCCAACAGGTCCAACAACGCAGTCACGATGTAGTCCGTGTAGGTGGAATTGTGGTCTCTCGGCCTTGCGCGATCCCCGAACGCGTCGATCTCGTCAATAAACAAAATACTTGGCGCCTGTTCGGCGGCGCTGCTGAAAGCAGCGCGCATGGCCTTGATCACGTCCGAGCTGCGCGCGCTCTCAGTCGACCATTGCGCCAGTGACCCTGAAACAACCGCAACCCCGGCCTCGCGGGCAATGACCCGCGCCAGCTCAGTCTTGCCGGACCCCGGAGGGCCCACCACCAGCGGACCGCGCGTCACATCGCGCCAGGCCAGACGCCCGTCCCGCCAGTCGCGCAGATCGGCGATCAGCTGCTGGACCGGTGCACGCACGCTGTCCGGCAGCGGGAACTCAGCCAAACCGAACCCTGCGTCCGGACCTGACGGGCTGAGTGTATCTTTGATAGCGCGAATGGCGCTGTCCGGATCCGGCGCTCGCAGCGCCAAGGTCAGCGCGTCGGGGCAAAGGCGCGACAGCACCACCTCTTCGGGCAAAGCCCGGAGGGCGGCGGGAGCGTTCTGGCCCGGATAGGCCATGTCCATGAGCACTGCCAGCATGGGCCGGTCAAGTGGTGCGAGGGGGTTCACCTGCGGGTGCAGATCGCGGAGCGCCTTTGGTGCTGTGCCTGCGACCGGGGTGATCAGGATCAGGGGTGTGCCTTGTTCGATGGCATCGTGGGCCTTATCGGTCAGGGCGGCGAAGGGACGGTGGCGATCGATGCTGCCCGAGTTTATGGCGTATTCGGCCAGCATCACCACCGGATCAAGTGCCGCTTCGGGCCAGATGTCATCATCGACCACGATGGCCTCCAGCACCCGCCGGACCATCTTGTCCAGCGCGGTGCTGCCTGTGCCCAGCAGGGTCAGCGCGCTCCGCGCACCAAGGGCTGCCACCATCGCCTCGGGATGCGCGAAGGTCCGGGCCAACTTCAGGATTGTCAACAGAGTTACAGGTTTTGGGTGCCAGGTAGACGGGCGTTCGGGCCTTGCGGTCGGACAGGGTGGCAGCAGATCGCCCATCGCCTCGGCCAGGGCGGCCTCGCGCTCGACCTTGTCCAGCAGGGCATCCACGCAGTCGGGACCATAGGCATCGCCCGCCGGATCCGGCTGCTCAGGATGGGCGGTGCTGCTCGCCTCATCGACCGCATTTTCTGTGGCCAAGGCCAGCCCAGAGAGATGGACACCAAGTGCAGAGCCGCTGGTCTGAGATTCAGCTGCTGCCGCGGGGTATGTGGTCCATCCAGCCCAGGTCGCGCCACGCACTGCATCAAGTAGCGAGAGGGCGAAGATCTCCCAGTCAAGCTGGGGGCCCAGGCGGGCAGCCGTCTGCGACGGGCGGGAAGATGTAGGTGCAATCGTCATGGCGATCTCCAGTGTTCAGAGAAAAAAGGGGCACGGCCCGCCGCGCAAATGCGGCGGGGGTGGTGGAAAGGCGTCCTGTCGCTTGGGATCAGGCGGACCGCGGCGGTTTGCGGGTCCGGACCGGCTTGGCAGGTGGCAACGATGCGCCGACAACCGGATGCGCGGCCTCGATCACGTCCATCAGGCGCATGATCTCGGCAAAGGCTGCCGGGGTGTAGATTTCCGACTTGGTGTTTACCACGCCCGCGTAGACTTCTGCGGGCACAACCACCTCGGGCATCAGGTGCCGCAGTTGCGCATGCGCCGCCTTTTCAAGCGCACAGGCATCATGTCCGGAAGTGATGGGAATGGTCCGAACCAGATCGACCCGTGCGGTGCGCGGCAGGCCCAACTGGTGGCGGAACCTTTTTTGCGGGTGCTTGCTAAAGCCCATCTTCAGCAAATGCAGGCCGAGCCCCGGAATCTCGATCCGGACCAAGTAGATAAAAGACGGGTGGGCATTCCACGCTCCGCCACAGCTCTGGCACTTGCACTGACCCCAGGCCAGATTGACGCGTGCCGCCCGCTGGATCTGCCCGCAGCTGTGCTGGTAGATGCGGTAGTTGGGGTTCCCATTCGGGTCCCGGCGCAGACGCACCCAACCCTGACGGCGGGCCTCAGCCTGCTCGCGGGCGATCAAGCACCGGTCGCAGCACAGATCGGTTTTTCCTGCGGCCATCCGGCTGACGAATTCAGCCTGGCGGCGTACCACATGGCCACATCCAGCGCGATACAGAGCATAGTGATGGTCGACCTTGTCGCGACGCAGGAAGATCAGACCAGCAGCCCGAGCCTCCGCGATCATTGCTGTTTCCGCACAGCCACCGCAGCGGGGCTGCGCCGTGCGCAGGGTGAAGACACGTTGTGCCGTCAGGCTGCCGCAGCTGTGGCATTCCAGCGCCACATGCAGGCGGTTGCGGATGCGGCGGCGGATGCGGAAGCCTTTTGCCTGTGCAATGGCTTTCCATTCCTGCGGCACAGGGCGGTTGTAATCGATCCAGGCGCTGGCGGGCACATGGCGCGAGCGATGGGGGACATAAAGTCGGGCCTGACGGCCGGTCACAATCTCAAAGGGCACCCCGCGAACGGCAGGACGGGACTTTTTTACGACGGTGGAGGTCTTGGGCATGGGCGTTATCCTCATTAGACAAAAGGGGAGATCGGGCGCGGGCGGACCCGCGCCAAATGGACGTGAAACAGGATGGGTGGAGAGTGGTCAGGCAGTCGGGGCCGCCGTATACGCATCGTCGTCATCCGGGCCATGATCGGTCCAGTCTGCGGCGCGGGCGTCAAAGACATCCTCCAGCGCCAACCACACCTCCAGCGCGTCCAGCGCCGCGTTGATCTGCGCATTGATGGCGCGGGAGCGGGGAACTGTCCCCGCGATCAGAAAGGCCCATCGGCGCAGCCGGGCATGTGCCCGCAGGCGCGTCACCGCGTCCGGATCGACCGTTTCCATGACCTTGTGGAACAGCTGTGCCACCCGGACCAGCGCGCGGTCGGGCTCGCCGGTCACGCCGCTTTGCGAAGACGCCTGCGCAGCTGCCAGTACCGACTGACAGGCGGACTTGCTCACCGCCAGCGACGCATCCGCCGCCGTGATCCAGGCATCCACTGCCGGATCATGACCCGGAAATCCTGCCAGATCCCGCTCATCAGCGATCATCTGCGGCAGGCTGGCCAGAAAGGCCGTGAAGAGCGCGACAATCGACACCGTGCTCACAGGGGCTTT
>NZ_JAWOAN010000139.1:0-6084 GCF_046498525.1 Yoonia sp. | reverse complement strand
GTCGCTCGGCATCGGCGAAGGGGGTGTTGGTATCGGCCCGCAGCGCACTACCGGCACCGGCCCTGACGCAATCCGCAAACGCATCCCCCGCAACGCGCCAAGCCTTTGGAATCTCGGGCATAATGACATTGAAACCCTGTTCCATGACGGGCGCCTGACACGCTCTGATATTTACGGAAACGGCTACGACTCCCCCGCCGAGGAATGGTTACCCGAAGGGCTGGACAACCTCGTTGCAGCCCAATCATTGTTCCCGATGGTCGCCCAGTTCGAAATGGCCGGAAACCCCCGTGAAAACGAAATTGCAGGCGCGACCCATGACCGGATCGATGTGGCATGGCCCATTATCGCCAAGCGCGTGCGCACTATCCCGGCCTATGGTGCGATGTTCGTGCAAGCCTTTGATCACATTGAAGAACCCACAGATGTAAGCATTGTCGAAATCGGCAATGCGCTTGGTGCTTTCATCATCAGCGAATGGCAATCCTACGATAGCCCCTATGACAAATGGCTGCGGGGCACGCCCCTGCCTGCCGACGCCGAACGGGGCCGTCAACTCTTCTTTAACAATAGATGTGCATCCTGCCATACCGGTGATCTGTTCACCGATCAAAGCTTTCATGCGCTCGGCTTGCCCGCCTTCGGGCCGGGACGCACAAGGATTTGGGACCAGATTTCGCGTGATGTTGGCCGGATGGCTGAAACAAACCTGCTGGAGGACGCCTATAAATTCAGGACGCCATCACTGCGCAATGTCGCCCTGACAGCCCCTTACGGGCATAACGGGGCCTACCCCACACTCGCCGACATGATCCGCCATCATGCCGATCCAAACGCTGCGCGCGACGCATGGCAACCAGAGCAAGCAAACCTGCCGGGTGCCCCTTGGCTGGCCGCATCCGATTTTGCGATCCGGCAGGACGCCCGCGAAATGGCGCGACAAACAGCAGCTGTCGACATGCGTCCAATCGCACTGACCGACCCGGAAATCGAGGACCTTGTCGCCTTTCTGCATGCGCTGACAGGGCAAACAGCCCTGACGCGCCCCTTGGGGCGCCCTGAAACTGTGCCCAGCGGACTGCCTGTCGATTAGTCCAGGCAACGCCCTGTTATTACTGGCCCCAAAATATCCCCGCCGGAGGCTCCGGCGCTGGCAAAAGCTCAACCGGTCCGGATCATCACGCCAAGATCGGCAACATTCGTCCCCGTGGCATCTGTTATCAGCAAGTCTCCGGCTTCTTTCAGCGCAGCATAGCTGTCGTTATTGGCCAGACGCGCCTCAAGATCGGTGATCTTGCCAAGTGTGTCCTGATCCACCAGCCCACCTGCCGCGTCCGTTGGCCCGTCGCGCCCGTCGCTTCCACCCTGCAAGCAAGTCCATTCGCGCCAACCCCGTCTTTCCGCTTCCAGTGCGATCCGCAACGCAAGTTCCTGATTGCGCCCGCCGCGCCCCGAACCGCGCAGGAAAACCGTTGTTTCACCGCCCCAAACGGTCGTGCCCATGACCGCATTGTCACAAATCATCCGCGCAGCATCGGCAACATCGCCGACAACGGGTTCGGCAATCATATACGCATCACCCGCCGCAGCTTTCATCGCGGAAACGCTTTTGCCGTTTGAACCCACAAGCAGATTGCGCGCTTCTGGCAATGGTCCCAAATCGACCGCCGTTTCCAGATGCTCCCGCACGACGGCGGGTACTTTCTGCCAAAGTCCGGCCTCTTGCAGCCGTGCTATCGCCTCTTGCGCTGTCCCGATCGGGCGGACGGTGGGGCCGCTAGCAATCGCAGACAGGTCATCTCCGATCACATCCGACAAGATCAGCGCTGTCACCGGCTGCGGCACCGCGTGCCGTAGGAAACCGCCACCTTTCAGGTCCGACAATTGCTGGCGGATCACGTTCATCGCAACAATATCCAGGCCGGACCCCAACAACAGCTCGTTGACGCGTACCTTGTCCGCCAGCGTGAGTGCCCCCGCGGGCGCGGGCAGCAAAGCCGATCCACCGCCAGAGATCAGTGCCAGCACCGGGCCCTGCGCTTCGTGCAGGGCTGCAATAACGGCTTTTGCCGCCGCTGCACCTTGCGCATCCGGCACCGGATGACCAGCGGCCATGACACTGGCGCCCTCCAGTTCTGCCGCATTTTCGTAATTCGTAACGACAATGGATTTCACGCCTGCAAATCTCGCCAGTGCTGCCTGCGCCATCAGGCGTGCCGCTTTGCCAACCGCAATGATCAGGGCCGGAGCGGGCACATCATCCAGAGCCACGGCAACCGCGGCATATGGATCAGCAGCCTTCACGCCGGCCTGAAATATCCGCTGAGCTTCGGCACGGCGTGTGTCCGTCATGATCCGTTTTCCTTGGTGTCACGCAGGGACTAATGCAGCACTAAAGATAGCGGTTTACAAGGTTTTCCAACCGTTCCTGCCGGCCAGAGCGCGGTTGGGGGTTGGTGCCTTCGGCCAAGACCTTTTCCGTGATGCTATCAAGATCACTGCGCAAAAGACCCTTACCGTCAGCCGTGTCCCATCCGGCGTAGCGTTTGTCGCGTGCCGCCTCCAGCTTGCCATCTTCAAGCATCGCGGCTGCGGCTTTCAGACCGGCAGCACAGGCATCCATGCCACCCACATGCGCAAGGATCAGGTCTTCGGGATCAAGCGACTGGCGGCGCAGCTTCGCATCGAAATTGGTGCCTCCGGTCGTGAAACCACCTGCGCGCAAAACCTCGTAGTAGGCGAGCGCCATCTCTGGCACATTGTTGGGGAACTGGTCGGTGTCCCAACCGGACTGGTAATCGTTGCGGTTCATGTCGATGGAACCAAAGATGCCCAACTCGCGCGCCAGCGCCAACTCATGCTCGAACGAATGACCCGCGAGGATCGCATGGCCCTGTTCGATATTCATCTTCACCTCGTCCTCAAGGCCAAAGTCCTTGAGAAAACCGTAAACCGTCGCCACATCGTAGTCGTACTGATGTTTGGTCGGCTCCTGCGGCTTGGGTTCAATCAGGATCGCACCTTTGAACCCTATCTTGTGTTTGTAATCCACGACCATCTGCAACATGGCACCCGCCTGTTGGCGCTCGCGGCCCATGTCGGTGTTCAGCAGGGTCTCATAGCCTTCGCGCCCGCCCCAGAGGACGTAATTCTCGCCCCCCAGCTTCATGGTCGCATCCATGCAGGTCTTGATCGTGGCCGCAGAGTAAGCGAACACATCCGGGTCGGGGTTCGTGGCCGCGCCCGCCATAAAGCGTTTATGCGAAAACAGGTTGGCCGTGCCCCAAAGCAGCTTGACGCCGCTTGCGTCCATCTTTTCGGCAAAATAATCGACGATGACTTCCAGATTACTTGTACTTTCGGCAAAGGTCGCCCCCTCGGGCCGCACATCGGCGTCATGGAAACAGAAATACGGCACGCCCAGAATCTGGAACATCTCGAACGCCACATCCGCCTTCATCCGCGCCGCATCCATGCTGTCGCCGAACCAAGGGCGGTCAAAGGTCTGTCCACCGAAGGGGTCACCACCGGGCCACGCAAAGGAATGCCAATAGGCCGCGGCAAAACGCAGATGGTCTTTCATCGCCTTGCCCATCACAACCTCATCGGGGTTGTATTGGCGGAAGGCAAAGTCGTTATCGCTCTCGGGGCCTTCGTAGGTGATAGCGGGAATACCCTTGAAAAAGTCGGTCATGTCAGTCCTTTCAACGCGCCATAACTGGCGCGGTATCTTGCATGCGCCTCGCTGAAGGCGCTGGTGAGTGATATATCAGGGTCAATGGTGCGCGCGATCTTGGGAAGCGTCGCGATCTCTACCCCTGCGCCGGTCGCCGCCATCATACCAAGCCGTGCCGCTCCGAAGGCACCGCCAAAATCTCCCGCGACCGGCAGTTCAATCGGCATATCCAAGGCAGTGGCAATTGCCTGCACCCAGTAATCCGATTTCGATCCACCGCCGACGGCGATCAGCCGGTTGATTGTCGTACCGGTCGCGCAAAGCGCATCGTAATTGTCCCTGATCGCATGGGTAACGCCCTCAAGCACCGCGCGGGTCATCGCCGCCTGATCGGTTGCATGGTCAAGATGCAGAAATGCTCCGCGAACATTGGCATCGTTGTGCGGGGTGCGTTCACCCCCCAGATAGGGCAGAAACAGCGTGCGCCCCGGTGCCTGCAAAGGCCCGAGCCCACCAGTCAGAGTTGCCGCAGGGGTGCCTGCGATCTTTGCAAACCAGTTCAGCGCATCCGCCGCAGCAAGGATCACGCCCATCTGGTGCCATGTGTCCGGCAAGGCGTGGCAGAAGGTATGCACCGCTGTCGCGGCATCGGGTTGATAGGCATCCGATGCGGCAAACAGCACGCCAGACGTGCCAAGCGACACAAACGCATCGCCGGCTTTCACAACACCAACGCCGACCGCGCTCGCCGCATTGTCACCGCCGCCGCCTGCAACGACGACACCTTTGGGCAAACCCCAACGTGCGGCCAGTTCATCACGGATTTGGCCGGAAACCTCGGAGCCTTCGACCAGACGCGGCATCTGCGCACGGCTCATCCCCGTCGCGGCAAGCAGGTCATCCGACCAATCGCGCTTGCCCACATCCAGCCAGCTTGTCCCGGCGGCATCAGACATCTCGGCGACAGCCTCGCCCGTCAGCCAAAGGCGCAGGTAGTCCTTTGGCAGAAGCACACGCGCAATTTTCGCAAAAATATCCGGTTCATGCCGCGCAGTCCACACCAACTTGGGCGCGGTAAATCCGGGAAAGACGATATTGCCGGTCAGCGCACGGAATTTCGGATCAGCGTCCAGTTCCGCCGCTTCAGCGGCAGAGCGCGTGTCGTTCCACAAGATACACGGACGCAGCACCTGATCGTCTGCGTCCAGCAGCGTCGCCCCGTGCATCTGGCCCGAAAGCCCGATACCGCGTACTGCTTCCAGCGACGTTTGCGCCGCCAACGCCTGCATCACGGCGTCCGCCGCCTCCAGCCAATCCGCAGGGGCCTGCTCTGACCAACCGGGTGCCGGGCGCAAAGCGCCCAATGGCGCTGTCGCTTCCGCGACAATCGCCTGCCCTTCGTCGATCAAAACAGCCTTGAGACCGGATGTTCCCAAATCAAGGCCAATAAACATTACGCAGCCTGTTTGGGGTTCTTGCCCATGATGATCATCGACAGGATGTCATCCTCGGTCACATCCTCGACACGCTCAGTTCCGATCAACTGGCCGTTCTTCATCACGGAAACACGGTCGCACAGGTCCATCATTTCGCGGGTGTCGTGGCTGATCAGGAAAATACCAAGGCCCTGCGTCTTCAATTCCTTGATCAGATCGGCCACCATCGCTGTCTCATGTACACCCAACGCCGCAGTCGGTTCGTCCATGATCAGGATGCGTGCGTTGAAATAGACCGCGCGTGCAATCGCAACCGACTGACGCTGACCGCCCGAAAGCGAGCGGACGGGCTCAGAGAACCGTTGGAAGTTGGGGTTCAAACGCGCCATGATCTTGCGCGATTCCGATTCCATCGCCGTATCGTCAAGCAGACCGAACGGTGTCGTGATCTCGCGGCCCAGAAAAAGGTTCGACGCAGCGTCAAGGTTATCGGACAACGCAAGCGTCTGATAAATCGTCTCGATGTTGTGATTTCGCGCATCGATCGGGCTGTTGATTTCGACCTTTTTGCCATCGATAAAAATCTCGCCCGCGTCCTTTTTATAAGCGCCCGAAAGGATCTTGATCAGGGTCGACTTGCCAGCACCGTTGTGGCCCAGAAGGCCCACAACTTCGCCCGGCATCACATCGATGGACACATTGTCAACGGCCTTGATCCCGCCAAAATGTATCGAGATATTGCGCATTTCCAGCAACGGGGTGCTCATGTCGTGTCTCCTGTCTTACGGCGGTAGATAATGTCGATCCAGACAGCGAGGATCAACACGCCACCCACGATCATGTTCTGCAACGGCGAATCGACGCCCACCATACCCATCCCGGACACAAGCGCCTGCATGATAAGCGCACCAAGGATCGCGCCGTAGATTGTACCGACACCACCTGCAAGGGCCGTGCCGCCAATCACTGCGG
>NZ_JAWOAN010000208.1:0-4015 GCF_046498525.1 Yoonia sp. | reverse complement strand
AATTAATTCCAGTAAGCCTTGAACTGTACCATCCTCTCCATAAGGACCATGTAAAACCGGAAAGATAACATCCAATTTATCCAGAAAAGAGTATTCATTATTTTCCTTGTTTATACCCGTCAGGGTAGATCGCGACGATCCGGTCGATCCCGTATGCGATGTTTTCAACGCCCATAAAGGCAACTGCCTCTGTCCCCAGATCCGCCCCGATTTGGGCCGCGTCAAAGCAATCGAACCAGCGGGGTGCAACGCGCGGTTCGGCATTGTCCACGATCTGATAGGTCTCGGTCAGCATCGCTTGGCTGAGGGTCGTTTCAAAACAGGCACGATAGCGCAGCGGGCTGCTGATCGCGTCGATCCCCCGGAAATTCTGCACGGCAATCGGTTCGGCCTCGCCGGTGCTGACAGAGGTAAGGCGGACCGCTTCGGGACCTGCTGGCACATCGTCGTAGTAGGCATAGACTTGTTGGTAATAGAGCACACCGCCAAGGATAGCTGCCGCCAAAAGCATTGCCACAATGATGATACGCGCCATCAAGCCGCTGCCCCGCCTGCTTCGGTCTGCACGAAGGCATCGGCGCAAGCCTTGGCCAATGCGCGCACACGTCCGATATAGGCCTGTCGTTCGGTGACGGAAATCACGCCGCGCGCGTCGAGCAGGTTGAACACGTGGCTGGCCTTGATGCATTGGTCATAGGCGGGGTGCGCCATGATGATCTTATGGCCTGTCTTGGGGTCCGTCGCAGGCGCGTCCAGAATACGCTTACATTCTGCCTCGGCATCGACGAAGTGCTGCAACAGCACCTCGGTGTCCGCAATATCAAAGTTCCAGCGGGAATATTCCTGCTCGGTCTGTTTGAAAATATCGCCATAGGTCAGCGGGATCGGCGTTTGCGGATCGTTGAACGGCATGTCCATCACGTGATCCACGCCCAACACATACATCGCCAGACGCTCCAGCCCGTATGTCAACTCGCCCGAGACAGGCTTGCAGTCGTGCCCGCCGACCTGTTGGAAATAAGTAAACTGGCTGACTTCCATACCATCACACCAGACTTCCCAGCCAAGTCCCCACGCGCCCAGCGTCGGGCTTTCCCAGTCGTCTTCGACGAAACGGATATCGTGAACAGAGGCATCAATGCCAATCGCTGCGAGCGAGCCAAGGTAAAGATCCTGCATATCCGGCGGCGATGGTTTGATCAGTACCTGGTACTGATAATAGTGCTGCAAACGGTTGGGGTTTTCACCATAGCGTCCGTCAGTCGGGCGGCGTGACGGCTGCACATAGGCCGCAGCCCAGGGTTTGCTGCCCAGCGCACGCAGGGTCGTGGCGGGATGAAACGTCCCTGCCCCGACTTCCATGTCGTAGGGTTGCAGGATCGCACAGCCCTTGCCGGCCCAATATGTCTGGAGCCGCAGGATGATTTCCTGAAAACTGCGTGGTTTTTCCGCCATAGTGGAACCCTCATGTCCTTTGGCCGTTCAATAGGGTGCAAGGCGGACAGGGTCAATTGGGCAACGGGTGGCGATTTTCCGCCCCTTGCCATGACGCTTGACAAGAGTTTGACTTGCACAGAGCCGCCTACCCCGCCAACAAGCCCTTAACGCACAACGTAAGGGCGAAATTTATAGTGTTCAGAGTTTTTCTTGCCGGTCTCTTTCTGTTTCTGTTCGCAATGCAGGCGCAGGCGCAGGATCGTTTTTGGGTGCAGGTCGAAGCGCGCCAAACGCTGAGCGAGGCGACCGAACGGGCCCGCATCTATGCCCGCCGTTTTGACGATGTGCAGGGCTATTATCTGGGCCGCGGTTTCTACGGGATCGTCCTTGGGCCCTATCGCGAAAGCCTCGCACGCGAGGAATTGGCGCGTCTGCTGCGCAGCGGACAGATCCCTTCAGACAGTTATTTGCAGAATGGTCGCCGGTTCGAGCAGCAATTCTGGCCGATAGGCGGGGGCGTGTCGGTGCCGCGCGATGCCATTGCGCCGCAAGAAGAGCTGATACCCGAACTGACCGCCTTGCCCCAAGCGCCTTTGACGGCCCCGGTCGAAACACTGCGCGAAGCACGGGTGTCGGAGGCAGCTCTTTTGCGCACCGAACGTGAAGAATTGCAAAAAGCGCTGCGTTGGGCCGGCTTTTATGATGCGGCCATTGACGGGGCATTCGGGCGCGGCACCCGGCAGGCGATGGAGGCTTGGCAACTGGTCTATGCGCAGGAACCGACAGGGATCTTGACCGCGCGCCAGCGCGCGCAGTTGCTGTTGCAATACAATGCCGTTCTGGCGGATGTTGATATGCAGGTAGTGCGCGACGATATCGCAGGCATCCAGATGCAGGTCCCGACTGCGGTGGTCAGTTTTTCTGAATACGCGCCACCGTTCGCAAAATTCGAAGGGCAAGACGCGCTTCCCTTGGCGCAGGTCCTGTTCATTTCCCAACCCGGCGACGCAGGCCGCCTTGGCGGGCTTTTCGAGGTTCTGCAGGTGCTTGATCTTATGCCGCCGGACGGGCCGCGCCAATTGCGCGGGAACAGCTTTTTTATCGAAGGCATTGACGATGAACGCCATGGCTTTGCGACCGCGAGTCTGGAGAATGGCGCGATCAAGGGATTTGTTCTGGTCTGGCCCGCTGATGACAATCAGCGGCGCACCCGCATTCTGGATGTGATGCAATCCAGTTTTGCCCGCCTTGACGGCACGCTTGATCCAGATCTGGTGCCACCAAGCGAAGATCAGGCAATTGACATGGTCTCGGGGCTGGCCGTCCGCCAACCAAAGCTGTCGCGCTCGGGCTTTTTTGTCTCGGCAGACGGTTTCGTCGTGACAACGCCAGCAGCAGTCGAGGGCTGTAATCGGATTACGCTGGATCGCGACACCGACGCCGAAGTTATCGCGACAGATGCCGGTCTTGGTGTCGTGGTTTTACGCCCCCTCATCCCGCTCTCTCCCGTTGATATCGCAACATTCCAATCCGCCACTCCGCGGCTGAAAGATCCGGTCGCGGTCGCGGGTTACCCGTTCGGTGGCGCATTGAAGGAACCGACGCTCACCTTCGGCACCCTTGAGGACATCCGTGACCTGCAAGGCAATGATCTGCGCAAGCGCCTCTCGCTTGTCGTGCGGGACAGTAACGCGGGCGGCCCGGTTCTGGATGCCGGCGGTACGGTTCTGGGTATGTTGTTGCCGGATGACAACGGGTCTGCCCAGAAACTGCCAGACGATGTGCAGTTTTCACTGGATGCAGCGCCGATTGCGGCCTTGCTGCAAGAACACGGTATCATGCCGACACAAACCGGCGCAGCGCCAGCCATTTCGCCGGTTGCGCTGTCGCGCAAGGCCGCAAATTTCACGGTGTTGGTCAGCTGCTGGTAAGCGCGATATCCGATGTGACGCGAATGATCGTCGGGCCCTTGGCGTGCAGGGCCCTTTGCACAGCCGACTTGAACTGCTCAAGATTGGCAGGCTCTACTGCGACTGCCCCGTATGCTTGCGCCAGTTTTAGAAAATCCGGGTTGCGCTGAACGACCGCATTGGGTGCAATCTGCGCGCGCACCATGCTGTCTTCGATCTCGCCAAGTTTGCCGTTGTCCCAGATGATGATGGGCAAAGTCAGCTCCAGCTCGACGGCCACGGCAAGTTCCTGCACGGTGTATTGAAAACCATAATCCCCAAGGATCGCGATAACCGGCTGATCCCCGACCCCGATCTTGCCCCCAATAGCGGCAGGCAGCGCATAGCCAAGGGTGCCGAACCCGTAGGGATGGTGCCAATGGCCGGGCCGGTCCATCGGATAAACCTCTTTCGCGGCATAGGCGAACTGGGTCATGTCGGAAAAGAACATGGTGTCAACGGGAACCGCCTCTTTCAGCGCATCCGCGACTGGCAAGATACCGGGCCGTTCCGCGTCAATCTCGGCCCGCCATTTGGCGCGGGTGGATGCCACTTCCTGTGCGCTCCAAGTGGTTTTCTTGACAGTTTCCAACTGGATCAGGCTTTCCGTCAGGTGCGCGCTGGCGTCT
>NZ_JAWOAN010000088.1:0-14334 GCF_046498525.1 Yoonia sp. | reverse complement strand
AAAATAACCCGTGAATTTTTCGCACCGTACGCCTTAGCGGCTTCGATATAAGGCGCCTCTTTAATCTGCAAAAAAGCAGCCCGGAAGTTCTTAGTCGGCGTACCGAAAGCGGTCGTGTTCTTTGACGGCTTCGAGGGCGGCGACACATTCGACCACTTCGAAGCGGTTGGCAGGTACCAGAAGTGCCTTGGACGGGGCGTTATAGCGATGATTTGCCCGGCCGATCCGTTGCACCAACCGTTTCACGTTCTTGGGTGCGCCGACCTGTATCACAAGATCGACATCGCCCCAGTCAATGCCGAGGTCGAGCGAACCGGTGCAGACAATCGCGCGCAAGTGTCCTGCGACCATCGCGGCTTCGACCTTTTCCCGTTGCACGCGTGCCAGACTGCCGTGGTGAATCCCTATGGGCAAATCATCCGTGTTGGCCAGCCAGAGGTTGTGAAAAAAAATCTCGGCCTGCGCACGGGTGTTGTGAAATACCAGAGTCGTTTTGTGCTTCTTGATCTCTTCCAGCACTGTGGGAATGGCATATTTGGCACCCCCACCCGTCCAAGGCGGCTTTTCCCGCGTAACCAACATGGAAATGTCCGGGTCCGGTCCGGGATCGGCGTTGATAATTGCACAAGGGGCGGGGTGGCAGGAGAGTTCTGCGGCGATGGCTGCGGGGTCTTCCACCGTGGCCGACAGACCCATGCGCCGCAGGCCGGGGGCGAGCGTCTCAAGGCGACTGAGGGCCAGCATCAACTGATCACCACGCTTGCTTTCAGCCATTGCGTGGATTTCGTCAACGATGATCCGTTGCAGGCCCTTGAAGATACGCGGCGCGTCTTCATAGCTGGTCAGCAGGGCCAGCGATTCAGGTGTAGTCAGCAGGATATGCGGCGGGTCAGCGCGCTGGCGCCGTTTTTGCGTGTAGGTTGTATCGCCGGTGCGGTCCTCGATCCGGATCGGCAGGTTCATTTCAGCCACTGGTGTGCGCAAATTGCGCTTGATGTCAGCAGCAAGCGCTTTGAGTGGCGAGACATACAGCGTGTGCAACCCTTCATGCTGCCCGTCGGCGAGTTCGATAAGTGATGGCAGGAAACCCGCGAGGGTTTTACCCCCGCCCGTGGGCGCGATCAGCATCAGTGAAGGGGCAGCCGCCTGATCGAGAATTTGCTGTTGATGCGGATGAATGGTCCAACCACGTTCGGCAAACCAGTCTTTGAATTGGGGGGGCAACGCGGTCATGCGGCTAAGGTGACGCATCCGGTAGGGGCGTCAAGAGGTGGACTCAAGTTTGTGCCTTGGTCTTGGACGCGTCGAAAGATGTCAGTGAATGATTTCTTCTTCTTTCACGAACATATTCGCCCAAGCGCGATCAATCAATTCGGGTGACATCTGGTAGGGGATGCCTTCAAATTCGCAGATTGAAATCATCTGGTCGATCAGGAAGATCGGCTGATAGTTTGCGTAGACGTTGTCGATCTCGGGATAGCGCACATTGAGCAGATGAACGAGAGTGTCCTCATCCAGCGGCATTTTGCGCTTGCGGGCCACCATTGCAAAAATCTTGAGATAGTCTTCCTGATCGGGGCCATCGATCTTGATCTTGTAAAAGATACGACGCAGCGCGGCTTTGTCGAAAATCGCATTAGGATGGAAGTTGGTCGAAAAGACGACGAGCGTATCGAACGGCACTTCGAATTTCTCACCCGATTGCAGGGCCAGAATATCCTTGTTCTCTTCCAGTGGAACAATCCAGCGGTTCACAAGGGTCTGCGGTGGTTCCTGCTGACGACCAAGGTCGTCTACAATAAAGATGCCGCCGGTTGATTTGAGCTGTAATGGCGCCTGATAAGTACGCGCGGTCGGGTTATAAACAAGGTCAAGCATCGACAGCGATAATTCACCACCGGTAATCACGGTGGGGCGCTCGCAGCGGACATAGCGCGTGTCGAAACGGCCAGAGGTGCGGCGCAGGCTGTTTGGATCGTCCACGTCATCTTCTGCGGCACTGTGCACGATCGGATCATATACGGTGATGACCTGACCAGAGTATTCGATGGCGCGCGGCACGTAGATCTTGTCGCCCAATGCATCGCGGATACCGTTGGAGATGGAGGATTTACCATTGCCGGGTGGACCGTACATCAGGATCGAACGACCGGCACTGACCGCCGGACCAAGATTGGACAGCAAATCATCCGGCAGGATCAGATGCCCCATCGCCGTTTGCAACTGGTCACGTGTCAGTTGGATATTACGGATCGACTGGCGCTGAACCTGCTGGCGGTAAATATCGAGCGGCACAGGCATTGCGCCGTAATATTCGGACTGACCCAAAGCATCGAGCGCACGTGCGCGGCCCGCGTCGGTGAGCTGATAACCCATCTCGTTGCCGCTGTTTGCGTTCAGGGTGCCTGTCGCTTCCAAGAGAAGCTGGCTGCGAGCCATGTCGACAAGCTCTTGTGTTACCGGGATCGGAAGACAAATCGCCTTGCTGATGGTCGATACCAAATCAAGGTTCATGCGGAACATCGTCTTGATCAGAATATCGCGCATCATGGCCAATGGCAAAAGCATGCCGTCAATGCTGCGGGGCGCGGGTGGCGCCATGACACTGGAGGTTTGCACGTTCATATAGGATCCCGCCCATCACAAAATTGCATATTGGCCGCAGACCAGGCCTTATCTTGACGAATACTAACAGTAACTATGGCAAAATAGTGAACAAAGATGTGCCTGTCCAAGGCATTGGTCGAATTTTCACAGGTAGACCGCTGCAGATACAAGATATAGTAGAAGGGTCATGCTGAGGGGGAAGCCCTTTGGGAAATACCAGCCAGCATTCCAGCTTTTCCATTCAGCAACCGGCCGTTTGAGCGGCGTCAGACGGAACAAAGTGTGGACGACCAATGCGGCAATCAGGCTGGCAGCAAAAATACGCAAGATCACCGTGATGTCGGCCATCACGAAATACGGGGAAATTGCGGCAATAAGCTTGGCATCACCGCCCCCCATGAAACGCAATGCCCAAAGGGCCATGCAGACGACCAGCGCGACGGGGAAATGCAGCCATTGCCAGAAATACATCTCCCATCCAAAGGCGAACGGACCCAGCACAGCATAGGCGATCATGACGACGAGCACCGATTTATTGGTGATCTTCATGTCGCGCATGTCATTCCATGAAATGAACAATGTGATCGGAATGACAGCCGGAAGAAACCAATACGCTGCCTGTGCTGTGATTCCCATTTGCGTTTAGTTCACGGCATTGTTGTCGAGGGCCTCAAGTGCGCGTGCGGCTTCCTCAAAATACTGCGGATGCGTGTTGATCGCGTCGTTCAACAGCGACTTGCCGATCGTGATGTCGTTTTGCTTGATCGCGGCCAGCGCCATGGTGTGCATCAGTTGCGCCCGTTCAATCTGGGTCATCCGCACAACAGGGATCGTATAGTTGCGCTGCGCGCCACGGGCCAGGACAAGATTGTTCTTGGCCGTGAACATATTGCTGTTAAAGCGCAAGGCATCGACGAACATACGCTCTGCCGACGCATAATCGCCGCGTGTCAACTTTGAGAAACCCCAGTTGTTGTAAACTGTCGCAGGTCGGGTCGTCAGCCCAACAGCCGTCTCATAAAAGCTATCTGCCTTTTGCCATTGCTGCTGGCTGTCTGCGACCATCGCCTCGAGCCGGTAGCGCTCGAAGGTTTCATAGGTCGGAGGAACGGTATTCAGCGTTGCAGCCGCATCTTGCCACTCATTGGCACGAATGAAGGCATCGGCAAGATCCACCCGGTCGGTGTTGTTTGATTCTGGATTGGACAAAACGGTCTGCCATGCGCTGATTGCCTCGACGGGACGTTTCGCGCGGACAAGTGATTTTGCCAGACCGCGTTGAAGGTCAATCCGCCCCGGGTCATTGGCATTAGCATTGGCAAAATAGCGGACCGCTTCATTGGGATCACCTACAGTCAGCATCACGTCATTGAGGTTGGTTTCATCCACGACGTTGATGTCTTTGAGGGCGCGATCCACCTCTGCTTCGCCTGATTGTTCACACGCGGACAAGCCAATGGCCGCCGCGCAAAGCGTCAGAAAAATTGATTGGCGCATGTTTCTGCGTCCTTTTGCTGCTCTTGCCTATAGGTCCGACATCAATACAAAATCGCCTGCACCGCGCCGGATCAGATTGAAATTCTGATTTTCCTGATTGTCAGTATCGTCCGAATTTTCCAATTTTGCGAGCGCTAAGCGCAGATTGTCACGGATTTCGTCTGAATTTCCGTTGTCTGCGGCAAATGCACGTCGAAAAACCTCGCTGGCTTCTCCGATTTCACCGCGTTCCATCAGGATAACGCCCAGATTGTTCCATGCAGGGGGGAAGGCGGGGTCTTCTTCGACTGCGCGCCGCAGCCAGCGTTCTGCCTGCCCCAAACGACCAAGGTTCAGGTTCGCTGACCCGATGGCAGACATCGTATCGACGTTCAGGCCCTGTTGGGCAGCGGCGCGATTATAGGCTTTCAGGGCGAGTTCAAATTCCCCAGCCGCCATGAGCCGATGCCCCACGATCAGCCCGTCCGCACTGTCTCCGCGCGCAGCGCCGGGTGCAAAAACGCCATCAGGTGAACGGTTAAGGCCGCCCGATGTGCAGGCGGCCAGAAACAGAAGGGCAAGGCCAATTCGGAGAGGCCCGATAATCATCATCCCAGATTGACGACAATCGCGTAAATGGATGGGCCAATCAGCATTGCCATCAAAGGTGGCACCGTCAACATCATGGTCGCAAGCGTCATTTTGGTTGGCAACTTGTTTGCCTGCTCTTCCGCGCGCATGACACGCTTGTCACGCATCTCTGCCGAATAAACCCGCAGTGCATCGGCAATGGATGTACCAAACTGCGAAGATTGCACCAACACAGTCACAAAGCTTGAGATATCCGGGACGCCGCAACGGTCTGCCATGTCCTTCAAAACAGTGTTCTTGTCTTTGCCGGCCTTGGCCTCCTGACTGACAATTTCGAACTCCTCGGCAAGTTCGGGAAAGCCGGACTTCAACTCTCTGGCAACACGGATGATCGACTGGTCAAGCGACTGACCCGCCTCGACGCAGACAAGCATCATATCAAGGCTGTCCGGAAACGCATTGGTGATCGCTTCCTGACGCATCTGCTGGCGCCGCGTGACCCAATATTTCGGCAGAAAGTAGCCGACGCCGCCGGGTATCAGGATCCACATGACAAGTTGCTGTGTCGTAACCTCAACCGGACCTGACATTTGTATGATCGAGTAGACACCACCGCACAACAGTCCGAAGAGGCCCAAGGCAAATTGCATAAAGCTATAAATACGGATTGCGTTCTTGCTGCGATAGCCTGCCTGCATCAGCTTGAGCTTCACAACCGAATACTCTTCAGCGTTCTGAGGCTCCAAGAAGTTGGAATACTTTTCCAGCTTGTCCTTGTTGGTGGCCGAACGTAGTTCTTTGTCTTTTGACTTCGACACCTTTGCCGGATTGCCAGCAGCCTTCAACCTGTCGAGCGGGTCAACTTCCTTTTTCAGCAACACCGGTAACGTCACCAGAATAAGAAAGACGCCCAACAAGCCGACGACCATGAGTGGCCCGAATGGCCCCAGAAGTTCGGTAATCATTGTCTGAATATTTTCCATTCGCTCCACCTAGACCTTAATGTTTACCAGAGCACGCATGACGAGCAGGTTGACCACAAGAAAGGCAACCACGATCAGAACGGCAGGAATGAACAGTGGGCTTTCCATGACTTCATCGTAATAATCAGGCTTGACCAGATTAATGCCAAGCAACGCAATGATCGGAAAAGCAGACAGCAGATTGCCCGACCACTTCGCCTCGGCTGTAATCGCGGCAACGCGACGGAAGAGCCGGAAGCGCGCGCGGATCACCTTGGCCAGACCATCGAGGATCTCGGCTAGGTTACCGCCCGACGTTTGCTGGATCGTCACAGCAACAGCCAGGAACCGCATGTCTTGATTGTCCAAACGCTCTGCCATTGCCTTGAGCGTTTCCCCCATGTCACGACCATATGCCGCCTCATCAGAAATCATCCCCATTTCAGTTCCGAGGGGATCGGGCACTTCACGGGCAACAATACCGACGGCAGATGAAAAAGGGTGACCGACCCGCAATGAACGAACCATGAGTTCAACCGCTTCAGGCAACTGTTCTGCCAGCATGTTCATACGTTTATTGGCCTTGCCGTTGACCCAAACATAAACTCCGCTGACACCCATCAGGACACCGACAAGAACACGGATCGGCACGCCGACTTCAGTAAGTGTTGTCAGAAGCATGAACGAAACGCCGCTCAGCACGGCCATCATGATGATCAACTGAATAGGCGTAAAAGCAATGTTCGCTTTCTGCGCCCGATCCGCCAGCAATGAGTAGATCGGGATGCTTTGGGATTTCATGTGCTGCGTCATCTCCTTGCGGAGTTGTTCAAGCACCTGTTCGCGGTTCCCGCCTTTATCAAGCATGTCCAGACGGCGGTTGACCTTGCCGTCCATGCTGATCGACTTGCCAAAAATGACAAGATAAGCACCCTGAACCAGCGCCAGAACAGCGACAAAGATCAGGATATAAATAAGAGGTTCGACTGAAATCATGTTGTTTACTCCGCAACCATCGGTTCAAAGATGGCTGGTGGAAGATCGTAGCCCCAAAGCTTGAACCGCTCTGAGAAGTGACTGCGAACACCTGTCGCCGTAAAATGGCCGATAATCTTGTTGTCAGGTGTCAGACCGACACGTTGATAACGGAAAATTTCCTGCATCGAAATAATATCGCCTTCCATACCGGTAATTTCGGTGATCGAAGTCATACGACGTGAACCATCCTGCAAACGCGAGGCCTGTACGATCAGGTTCACGGCGGAAGCAATCTGGCTTCGCATTGCCTTGATAGGCATCTCGATGCCAGCCATCGCGATCATGTTTTCCAAACGTGACACACCGTCACGCGCGCTGTTGGCGTGAATTGTGGTCATCGACCCGTCGTGGCCGGTGTTCATGGCTTGCAACATGTCGATGACTTCTTCGCCACGCGTCTCACCCACGATAATCCGATCAGGACGCATGCGCAGTGCGTTCTTCAGACAATCACGCTGTGACACACCACCTTTGCCTTCAACGTTTGGCGGGCGGCTTTCCATCCGACCGACGTGTGTCTGTTGCAACTGAAGTTCGGCGGTATCCTCGATCGTCAGGATACGTTCATCGTCGTCGATAAAGCCCGAAAGTGCGTTGAGCGTTGTCGTCTTACCAGAGCCTGTACCACCCGACACGATGATGTTGAGGCGGGTCGATACCGCCGCCTGCAAATAGGCCGCCATCTCTTCGGTGAAAGCACCAAACTTGACGAGTTCTTCAATGCCCAGCTTGTCTTTCTTGAACTTACGAATGGAAACCAGTGACCCGTCAACCGCAATCGGTGGCACCATCGCGTTGAAACGCGAGCCATCGGCCAGACGGGCGTCGACATATGGGTTGGATTCGTCAACGCGCCGACCCACAGCCGATACGATCTTGTCGATGATCCGCAGCAAGTGGCGTTCGTCTTTGAAGGTGATATCTGTCAATTCAAGCCGACCATCCCGCTCCACGAAGATCTGCTGTGGTCCGTTCACGAGAATGTCGTTAATGCTATCGTCTTTGAGCAATGTCTCAAGCGGTCCAAGACCGGTGACCTCGAAGAACAAGTCCTGACTGAGTGTCTGCCGCTCGTCACGATTCAGCACAATCCCCATATCTTCAAGGGTCTCGTTCGCAATCGCGTTGATTTCCGTGCGCAGTTCCTGCTCGGACGCGCTTTCGAGCGCGGCAAGGTTAAGGTTGTCCAACAGCGCTTTGTGGAGCTCGAGCTTGATCTCGCCCAACCGCTCCTTGCGCCGCTTTTCCTTGTCGACCGGGGCCACGTCACCGGGACGACGTGCAGGTGCCGTCTTTACAAGAGGCTGTCGCGCCTCTTCTGACTTTGCTGGCGCAATTGCCGCAGCATCTATTTTTGAGGTCGCGGCGGATGCCGGGACCATTGAATCCTTGGGTAGAGTAGGCTTTTTATACTTTGAAAACATGGTATTACCTCTTAAGCTCGTGCTTCGGTTGCATCAGCTTGGTTCACTTCATGAATTGATTGCGCAAGCTTCAAAATCTCCTTGCGAAGCGCGTTCTTGGGAATTGTCTCTGACAGCGGGGCGCCGTGGTCGCCAGCTTGCATGACGGGCTTGCCCCCGTCGGGCAGTTGTACCTCAATCGAGATACCCAGATTGTCAGACAGGCGTTTGACCCGGCTTTTGCCGTTCATATCGGCAAAACCCGGTGCCCGGTTAAGAACGAACCGGATTTTTTCAAAAGGGAGGTCTTCGGACTGTAAGGCACGTTTCAAACGCAGCGTGTTTTGCGCCGACCGCATATCAAGTTCGATCATCGCAAAATAAACATGCGCCATTTCAAGAACTGTCTGGGACCACTCGACCATCGTCGAGGGCATATCGATGATCACATAGTCAAAGTGGCTACTCGCCATCTCGATGACGCGTGTAATATCCTCGGGTGTGATCATATCCAGTGGAATCATATCCATCGGGGCAGTCAGAACATGTAATTTATCGCCATAGGTCAGCAACGCCTGCATAAATGCCTCGGCATCCATGGTGGCGGTATCCGTCAGCAATTCAAGCACCGCTTCGCGACGCGGCAGATCCAAATAGGTCGATGCAGATCCAAACTGAAAATCGAGGTCCAGCAAGCAGACCTTTGGCGGATCTTTCTTTTCGATATTGGCGAGTTCCCAAGCCAGATTGACGGCCAACATTGAAGCACCCGTACCTCCGGCTATACCGTGGACAGGAATAACGACACCGGCCCGGTCTCCGGTCGCTTTAAAGCTTTTGTCTCCGCTTTGCGGCGCACGGGGTTCTTCTTTCGTCAAGACACGCTCAATCGCGCGTGCGAGCTCGTTTTCTGGAAGCGGGTAGGGGACAAATTCATCACCACCCTCGCGCAATAGCTGGTGTAGCGCAGTCGGGCTTACATCTTCGGCAATCAGGATGACCTTGATGCCAGCTTCTTTCGCGGCAGCGATGACACTGGATATACCCGGGAGATTATCCTCGTCCTCTGCATCCATGGCCAGCGTAACGAACTGAAGGCTGCGCGCATCTGGCTGCCCTAGAAAAGCAGCAGCATCTTCAAAGCTCAGATCGCCCCAAGCATCACCCAGTGCGGCTTCCATATCTTCGATCAACAAATCGAAATTCTGCACATCGCGGCTGATTGTGCACGCCACAATCTGTGGCGGATCGCTTTGGACAACCGGACTCGTACTCATATCTTTGATGTCCCCATCACGTTAATTACTTTCAATGTATGCCATAGTTATTAGCAGGCATATTATCACAAACAGGTCAGCCCGCATCGCTGTGGCAAACCACTGGTACAATCCTAACAATACTGAGAATTTTGTCGATAATAGGACCAAACAACAACGATTGTGCAGAAATTTGCGACGATTTGCAATTCTTTGGTCAAAATTTGACGCCGGATCAAAGGATCCGGCGTCAATAATGTCAGGATATTTTAGCCGCCCAGCTGGTCGGCCGTCACGGCGATTTGTGATGTGGCGCTGGCCACATAGTCACGGAAGATAATCGCGGCATATTTGCCGTTGAGCACCATAGGATCATTTTTAACGAAACCAGTGACTTCCGTCACGGTACGGCGGTTGCGACGCTCGCGACCGTCGGTTACGATGAGAGGCTGCGTCTCACCGAAGGAAACGACAGCTTCCAGACGGCTGCGATCAATCCCCTGTGAAGACAGGAATGCGACGACGGCTTGGGCGCGGCGCAAGCCAAGAGAACGGTTATAGGTCTGGCTGCCGACAAGATCGGTATGACCATAAACCTTGAAACGCACTTCAGGGAACTGACGAATCCAGTCCGCTTGCTTCATCAGTGCGCTCCGCGCAGCAGCATCGAGCACGGTTGAGTCAAACGCGAAGTTGACCGTGGTATCCACATCGGCCGCAAAACGACGTGCCAAATTGATCGTGTAGTCCTGCGCGCCGGTTTGCACGAGGCGATTGTTCATCGTCGCCTCGCCAAAGTCACCGGCATCCAGGGTCGATCCAGCTTCTGTAAAAAAGGAAGCTGCACCGATCTGCCTGTCCGCTGACGAACAGGCGCTAAGTGTTGCGGCAGCAACGGCCGCTGTGATCATGTATTTCATCGACTTATGCTCCAATTATTCGTCAAGGACATAGCCATAGGACCCGCTAAAGTCCTGGCGTGCCACTTCGCCTGCGCCACCGCTTGTTGGCCCGCCTTCACGCGCCACCTGGCCAAACAGGAAAAGACCTTGCTCGGTGGGTGGACGTACCCGATCAGTCGGCAATGCCAATGCTTCACCGCGTGTCGGCGACACAAGGTGAGGCGTTACGATGATCACCAGTTCCGTCTGGCGGCGCGCATACTCGGCACTGCGGAACAAGGCCCCCAGAACCGGGATGTCGCCAACCCACGGCAATTGACCATTCAAGTCAGTGAAGTCGTCAGACAACAGACCTGCAATCGCAAAGCTTTCACCGTCGCGCATTTCAACGGTTGTTGATGTTTCACGACGTGTGAACGCGTCAACCGAGAAACCATTGGCCTGAAACCCGCTTGACGGGTCAATTGCTGAAACCGAAGCCGACAGTTCCAGGTTGATGATATCTTGATCAATAACCCGCGGGATAAAGCTCAGTTCTACGCCGAATGGTTTGAATTCCACTGAAATCGTGCCGCCATCATTGGCCGTTGGCACCGGATACTCACCGCCCGCAAGGAACGTCGCTTCCTGACCGCTGAGTGCTGTCAGGGTGGGCTCAGCCAAAGACCGCACGACACCGCGGGTTTCCAAGGCTTCAAGCAGGATGCCAACTTCGAGGCCGCCTGCGCCGAAGCCAAATAGAACAGCGCCGTTGTTTGCGTTTGAGGCAGGAACAGCCCCACCAAGTGCGCTGGTGATTGCGCCTTGCCCGATCGTACGGTTCGTACCGCCGGTGATGCTGACATCGTCATTGAAACCAAGGCCGCTGAGGGCAATAGAACTTGAAAGCGCTTTGCTGACCGAACGTTGCATCTCTGCAAAGCGCACCTTCAGCATCACTTGTTGGGTTCCACCGACTGTCATCAGATTGGACACCCGGTCAGGCGCATAACGTTCAGCCAGATCAAGCGCCCGATCCAGGCGCGCGATCGAACTGACTGTACCCGAAAGTACGATTCCGTTGTTTGCCGTACGGACTTCAATGTTTTCGCCCGGCAGAATCTGCGTCAACCGCTCTTTGAACTCGGCAATGTCAGGAGATACGTGGATTTCGACGTTCGTAATCAAACGACCGTTTTCACCAAGCAAGGTCAGCGTCGTGCGACCGGGTTCTTTGCCCAGAACATAGATCGTCCGGTCCGACAAAGACGAAATGTCTGCGATACCCGGGTTCGCAATCGAAAGTTCCGTGAAGGGTACATCGCTCTCCACGACGACGGCCCGGCTCATCGGGACGCTGAGTGCACTGGACGCCTCGCCGCGCAAAACGCGCAACGTTTCGGCCGGTGCGATACTAGGTGCTGCCGCTGTTAGCGACAACGTCAAGCCAGCAATTGCTGCCTTTAAGAATCTGTCATATTTCATAAGTGACCTGCCTCTCCGATCACGCCTCGTTTTAACGGGTCTTCCCGCCCATGATGTCGTGACCATGCGGCAGTTGCAGTTTTATTGCAAGAATCAAGGCTTTGGAGGGCAGAGCGAATGTGGACAAAGAGCAACACTCGCTGATTTGGGTGGAATGAGAATGGTTTTCACAGAACAGAGGTTCTGCAAATAGCAATTTGACGACCTGATGCTATAGAATGAAAAGGCAAGTTTTCAGTAAGATAGTACTGAGCTGCAGAATGTCATCTTTCTTGGTTTCACGGCCACAGATGCCAAATAAGGTGGTGAATGCGAGTTGTTGAAAAGGCCAACATGGCGAGACCATGGGCGGAAAACGGTCAGAAGCATCCGTGATACGAGATTGCGCGCACACCACCTACCTTGGCGAACAGAATGGATGGCCTTTCTGAACTGATCGTCTTTTAGGTTCGCGAACAAACCCGGCAAAATGATTATGTGTTCAAATCTGGTCACAAAAGCGGGTCTGCAGGCCTCTTAAATCCTGCAGACCCGTCAATATGTCAAATTTGAATGACTATTGTTCGAGCTTGGCCATCAACTGGGCCTGTAGATCTGGGTCCGCTTGCGCGAGTTGCATGATCTCGACGTAGCGATTTATGTCGATGTCAGGGGTTGCCTCCACGGCTTGTGCCATTTCAGTTTGCGCTTCGCTCATGATGTTCTGCCGTTCTGCTTCATCACTCACCTGCTGCAGGCGTTCGCCATACTGTTCTTCGATCACGATCACGTCCTTCAGGGCGACGACAAATGCATCAAGCTCTGACTCTGATACTTCTGTGGTCACGGGTGCCTGTTGCGCGAGGGCGGGCGTCACAATCACAGGTGAAACCGCAAGCGTCGCCACTGTAAAGGCGGTGGCTACTGCTTTCATGTTCAACATCTTAAAGTTTCCTTTCGGTTTTTCGGTCGCAGGCCACACCTAAGGAAACTATTTCTGATTGCAAATCAGGGTCGCAAGAATTTGCCGACAAGGGTGCTGGACCCGCAATATCGCGACTGGCAAATATCCGCCTTCAAGGGCTACGTTCCAGCGGACAAAGTTGAACGTGCGGGCACATGCGTTAAGTGAGGGGCATGAAAAATAAAATTTGCCCGAACGGCGCCCTTTGCGTCATGGCCCCGCCTCAGACGATCAATGCTGTTTCACCGCCACGCCGATTCAACAGCTGCATCAAGGACGGCGTGATTGGTTTGATGATTGCCTTGTTTGCGGTTGGGATCGCATTCGCTGATGAACTGCCACAGGGTTGGGTCCCTGAAATGCTGTCTTTACCGAGTGATGCCGAAGTGACGATGGAACGGGCAATCGGATCGAGCATCCGCATGTTTTCATTCAAAACACAGGACGACATTGGCAATCTGTTCGACACTTGGTCCGAAGCGCTTGACGAGGATGGTTATACAGTCAGAGCACAGCCGCCCGAGCTTGATGGGACGACAATCGAATTTTCGGGTCATGACATCCTGAATGCAAAGATTGCAACGGAAGTCGTCAGCGATGAGGCGCGGCCAGTTATCACTTTCGATGCGACACTGAGGTGAGCTTTTATCTTTTTAACTTGCCAGCAAACGACCGGAATCCGGCCGACCTGTTGAAACCCAACTAAATCCACCCGCCTTCTTCATGCGAGGGGTGTCGAGTTGGTGTGTTTGAATAGCCGTCTAGCCGTGTTGATGGCCGTCGTCCTGTTTGGGTAGTCAGGCATCCAGACGAACTCTTCAGGATCAACATGCGGCCATTCTAGCGGCGTCTTGATGCTACCGTAGAGCGCCTTTGCCAGTGGCATGGTCACGCTTACCCGTTGATCTGTCTTGCTGCCCCTGACGTTCATTCCTAGATAATTTGGGTTGGAATGCGACTGAATATCCTTGTGCTTCAACCCGAACAGTTCACCTTCTGTTGGGCGCAAAAAGCTATGGACAATGAACTTGAACATCTTCGCATGATGGGCAGTGATCTGAACGCCTCGGACGACATCGCCCCGTTCAGCGCATTCAAATGACGCTTTTGAGAACCGAACAAACTCATTGTCCGTGAATACATATCTGGGCGTGTCGACAGTTTTGATTTTTGGCATCAATGGCTAGAGACAGGACCTTTCGGATGATGACGACATGTTTGGATTTGGTCGATTGAGCCAGTGGCCTGTCTCGATTGTCATCAAGACGCAGCAGGTATTCACGGACCATGCCAGTCGTGACCTTCGTCACATCGTGTTTGCCAAAATAGATGATTAAGCCGTCTTTTTGACGGTTCAACAGCTTGTTGTCGCCGTCAGACCACTTCGACTTGCCCTTCTGGGAGGCCATCAGCAATTTAGCGTAGTGCTCAAAGCTCGTTGATTTCTGCTGCGCAAACTCGCTGTTCGCCTTGCTGCGGAAGTTGTCAGCAAACTCATGGGCTGTTTCGATGGCATCAAGGCGGGATGTCTCTTTGGATGACCGAACAATATACTTGCCAGCAAGGGGGTCTCGCAGCCGAATAAACCAAAAAGGGCTCCGACCAGTCTTGTAGATGGAGAGCCCTTTGCGCAGGTGTTTGATCGACTGGATTGAATCGATTGACTTTTTTGCTGTCTTCGATGTTCGGGCC
>NZ_JAWOAN010000057.1:0-5187 GCF_046498525.1 Yoonia sp. | reverse complement strand
CACCGCTGCAAACACCGATCATTATTCTGGGCGGTATCCTTGTCGGTGTTTTCACCCCGACAGAAGCCTCTGCCGGGGCCGTGGCCTACGCGCTGATCGTCAGCTTTTTCGTGCTGCGCTCGATGAAGCTCAAGGACCTCGGCGATGTCCTGACGCGCTCTGCCCTTGCCACCTCGGCCGTGCTGCTGTTGGTCGGTGCGGCTGTCGCCTTCAAGACCGTCGTATCGCTGTCATACGCACCGCAGATTCTCAGCGACTATATCCTGTCATTGTCCGAAAACCCGCTGATGCTCTTGTTCCTGATCAACATCCTTTTGTTCATCGTGGGTATGTTCCTTGATGCAGGGCCCGCGATCATCATCCTCGGGCCGATACTGGGGCCGATCTTCGTGGATCTTGGCGTGCACCCCGTACACTTCGCGATCATCATGAGCGTCAACCTGACAGTGGGGCTGGCAACACCCCCCATGGGGCTGGTGTTATTCGTGGCCAGTACCGTGTCAGGCGAAAAAGTCGAGACGATTGCCAAGGCGATCCTGCCATTCCTTGCGGTGGAAATCTTCGTGATCTTCCTGATCACCTATATTCCCGCCATTTCCATGACAGTGCCTTACCTCACAGGTTTCTTGGGGTGTGCCCCGGAAATCGGGTTTAGCGCTTGCATCAGCCCGGCACCGGGCATCAACTAACAGCATCAATAGGGAGAGAATTATGCTGAAACAGTTCACGAAAGTCGCGGCCACCGCCGCACTGCTGGCGACACCGCTGGCGGCATGGGCACAGGATTTTACGATCCGCGCCACTGCCAACTCCAACGAAAACGACGAAGACGCAGACGGTCTGGTTGTGTTCAAGAACTACGTCGAGGCGGCCTCCAACGGGCGCATCGCCGTCGAGGTTTTCATCGGCACACAGCTTTGCGCCACCGGTGCGGAATGTCTTGAAGGCGTGTCCGAAGGTTCCATCGATGTCTACATCTCCACATCGGGCGGTGCCGCAGGCATTTTCCCTTATGTGCAAGTGCTTGACCTGCCCTACCTGATGTCCTCCGACCGCGTGGCCGAGGCCGTACTGTCCGGCGATTTCGTCCGCACACTGCGCGACAAGGCGCTTGAGGACAGCGACAACACGATCCGCCTGATGACCATCGGCAACACCGGCGGCTGGCGCAACTTTGCCAACACCGAACGCCGGGTCACTACCCCTGACGACATGAACGGTCTCAAGCTACGGACAGTCGTGGCCGACCTGCCCGTTCAGCTTGTCGAAGCCATGGGCGCCTCTGCGACGCCGATCCCGTGGCCCGAGTTGTTCACCTCGCTGCAAACCGGCGTTGTTGAAGGCACTGCCAACGGCATCACCGACATCATGGGCATGAAGTTCCCCGATGCAGGCCTGCAATATCTGACACTGGACGGCCATTCCTACATGGGCGCGCTGTGGTGGATGAACAATGAAAACTTCATGGCGATGCCCGAAGACCTGCGCCGCGTTGTCGTCGATGGTTTCTCTGCGCTTCAGCAGGCAACCTTCGCGTCACCCAAACGCAAATCCATCGAAGCCTATGAGGCCTTCGTTGCAGGCGGCGGCGATATCTATGTGCCCAGCCCAGAAGAGAAAGCCGCATTCGCAGCAGCAGCCGAGCCTGTGAACGCATGGTTCCGCGAGAACGTCGACGGCGGATCAGATATGCTGGACGCGCTGCAAGCGGCAGTGGCCGAAGTAGAGGCCGAAATGGCCGCAGCTTATGAAAGCGACCTGAACTAAGGTTTCTCCATTCGCGCCAAGACAGGGCCACCCGACAGGGTGGCCCTTTTTCGTTCGCGATACGGCTCTTTTGCCCCGCATATAGTACGCATTGACAACCGCATCCGACAAAATCAAACAGCACCACCTGCCGCAATCGCGATCAACCGCTGCTGGATCAGGAACCGCAGCGCGCCCTGCACGTCCACATGCAGGCGATCACCGGCAATATCGGGGTAGATCTCTTGCATCACGCCGACCATGTCCGCGCCCGACAAAGGGTCATCAAGAAGCCTCCAGATCACCGTCGAAACCGAATTCAAACGGTGGATAGCGACGCCCGAACCATCCGCCAGATAGAGGCCCGCCTCGGTCTCTATTTCCGTATAACCGGGCAACTTGTCGAAGGTCTGCACCAGATCGACAGGTGCCGAAAGCTGCACCTGTGCCACATCCAAAGACGCAAGCGGCAACGTGCCGGTCTGACCTATCTTGGGCATACGGGCCGCCGGAAGATCACGTAACAAAGGGCTTTGGCTCAAGAGCGCCGCAGCCTCTTCGACAGCGTTATAGCGCAAGCGCAGTACAGGAACCGAACGGGTCAGTGCATCGGTCACCGTCAGGATCGCCCCGGCATGGACCTGTCGCCCGAAGTTCTGCATCACCAAGGCCGCCATTGCTTCATCTTGGCTCACGGGTGTCAGTGACGCAGGTTCTGCAAGATCAGGATCCCGCTGAAGCACCACGACCGCGCCCACCGGCGCGGATGTGCCCGATTGCGGCAGGTCGATCCCAGTCAGATACCCGTATTGCCTGTTCGCCGGACCTATCCGGTCGGTGATCCATGCGTCCAGCGACGCGGACAGGTTATCCGGCACAGGCAACCGCAACCGCGGCGCAATGCCATTGGCGATGCCGCTGATCACTTGCGTTTCGGCATCCACGGCCAATGGCACGAAATCATCCGAAAAAACACCGTGACCAAGCTGCGACAGCGTGGCCGACAACAGGCTCTTTCCCGCGCGCCGCGCATTGGGAAAGATCACAAGGCGGTCACCAAACGTCAGCGCCGCCGCATGCAGACACAGCAGTTCAGGGCGGCTGCGCAGACGTTCCCACGACATCTCGACAACAAGGTCGCAGATCGCATTGACCGGATTATGCCGGGCGATCGGGTTCTGCGCCATTGGCGCCTCAAGCGACCAGCGCCCGTTTTCGCAAGGGCCAAGCGTGGCAAAGGGGGCAGCATTGGCCGGATCATCGCTGTCCACCATGGATGGCCACGCTTTCAGGATCGGGTCCAGCAACGGTCGCACCACGTCAGGGCAGGCAACCCGCAAAGGGGACTTCAAACCGTGATACCGGATATTTTCAAAAGTCTCGTCACGCATAACAAAACGGCCCCTGTTCAGGGGCCGTAATGTGGTTTGCAAACCGTGCGCAGGTCAAGTCAAACACAAACATTTGTAGAACAACATCCAAATCAATCCGCGATGCAAACCCTCCCGTTCGAATTGTATGTCCTGCCGTCCCAGCTGGTACCGGCCTCACAGCCGCTGGCACCGGACGCAGCACTTGATGAACTTGAATTACTAGCCATGCTTGGATCACTTGCCTTGCTTGGATCGCTTGGATCGCTTGGTTCACTCGGAGAGCTTGCCGCACTCTTTGCGGACGCCGCCGATCCACCGTCAGAGGCATGCGCCATAGACATCGTCGTAAACGCGGGCACCGCATAAGCAGCGGCGGCCAATCCACCGATCCGTGTCAACAGGTGGCGGCGTGATAGTGTGGTTGTTTTTTTCTCAGTCATGTTATCCCATCTTTCGCGATAGTTATTGTTGAAGGTACGCCTTTCGACGTGTGCTGGTTTCAGGCCGTTCCAGCACTGGCAAGACGGCCCGACACCGCAACTCTGGACGCGAAACACCAAGTGTCTCAATCCAGATTTGGTTTAAAACCAACAAATAAACCGAAGTTATACGCACCATTTTGCGCATCAGAAGTACGGGAAAACACTACGATAATCCTGTTTTGCAAGGCCTTGATGTACCCGTTCACCGAAACGGATACATCCATCCCTTATAGTCATCCACCAGCACTTCGGCCCGCATCCGTTCTTCTTTTGTCAGCCGGGGCGTGATCAATTCCAGCGAATCCAGCGCATCGGGGTCCCCGCCTATTGCCGATAAAGCATACCAAAGATACGCTCGGACCATATCAGGCGCGGGAATGCCCCGGCCCACCTCATAATACCACCCCAGCCCGGATTGCGCACCTGCATGTCCCTTCAAAGAAGCCCGCAAATACCAGTCGAAAGCCCGCTCGTCATCGCGCGCGACGCCAAGGCCAAGGGCATACATGACGCCGATCAACTCTTCGGCTTCGGCATTGCCGGATCGGGCATAGACCTCGAACATGGCGCGCGCCTCGGGGTAGTCTCCCGCCTCCATCAGATCGCGCGCAATCTCCATATCGGCCTGCGCAGTCGTGGCAAAACAGATCAGCGATGCACAAATGTACGTACAGGTTCTGTACGCTTTCTGTACGCGATACATACGGCAGTCCTCGGCATGTTTCTGGGTGCCAATCTCGCGATGGCACAAGGGATCGGGCCAGATGATTACATCCCCGTCAATGCGGATCAAGCCCGTATCGGGCAGTTGCTTTTCTACGATAAGATATTGTCGGGAAACAAGAATATCTCTTGCGGTACCTGCCATCACCACGATCATGCCAGTGGCGACGGCCTGTCGCTCGGCATCGGCGAAGGGGGTGTTGGTATCGGCCCGCAGCGCACTACCGGCACCGGCCCTGACGCAATCCGCAAACGCATCCCCCGCAACGCGCCAAGCCTATGGAATCTCGGACATAATGACATTGAAACCCTGTTCCATGACGGGCGCCTGACACGCTCTGATATTTACGGAAACGGCTACGACTCCCCCGCCGAGGAATGGCTACCCGAAGGGCTGGACAACCTCGTTGCAGCCCAATCATTATTCCCGATGGTCGCCCAGTTCGAAATGGCCGGAAACCCCCGTGAAAACGAAATCGCAGGCGCGACCCATGACCGGATCGATGTGGCATGGCCCATTATCGCCAAGCGCGTGCGCACTATCCCGGCCTATGGTGCGATGTTCGTGCAAGCCTTTGATCACATATTAGAACAAGGGTTTATGCAAAGTGGCTATGCTGAATATTATAGTTTTGAAGATTACCTATATTTAGCTTATGGTGTTCAAAATGATGTTGAAATGATGAACAGTTATATTAAAAGAACTTTAGAACCATTATTTATATATGATTATATTATGGCAAGCATTTTACTGAGTTGAATTATGCTCAGGGGCTGTTTGTGCACCTGATTAACAAGCGCTGGCTTGATGGTCTGCCGAAGGACCTGCGGACCACCTTCCTGGAGGTTGTTGCGGAAGAGAG
>NZ_JAWOAN010000029.1:0-7312 GCF_046498525.1 Yoonia sp. | reverse complement strand
GTGGTGCAACACCCACCCAAGCGTGCACAGCAACCGTCACGTCAGGCCAAGGCCGAGGCGCAACCAGCGCTCAAGTTCGATGTTAAATATGCCAGCTATGAGCATCCGCCTTTGGGCCTGCTGACCAATCCGATCGAGATCCAGCGCCATCACCTCAGCGACGAGGCTTTGGAAGAAAATGCGCGGATGCTGGAAAGCGTACTGGACGACTACGGCGTGAAGGGCGAGATCGTGTCGGTTCGACCCGGTCCTGTCGTGACCATGTATGAACTGGAGCCTGCGCCGGGCTTGAAAGCCTCGCGCGTTATTGGCCTGTCCGATGATATCGCCCGTTCCATGTCGGCTCTGTCGGCGCGTGTTTCCACTGTGCCGGGCCGGTCGGTTATCGGGATCGAATTGCCAAACGAGAACCGCGAAAAGGTCGTTCTGCGCGAAATTCTGTCGCATCGTGATTTCGGTGATGGCAACCAGAAACTGCCATTGGCGCTGGGCAAGGATATCGGAGGTGAGCCGATCATCGCCAACCTTGCAAAGATGCCTCACCTCTTGATTGCGGGCACCACGGGTTCGGGTAAGTCCGTGGCGATCAACACGATGATCCTGTCGCTGCTCTACAAGCTGACGCCGGAAGAGTGCCGGATGATCATGATCGACCCCAAGATGCTGGAACTGAGCGTCTATGACGGCATCCCGCATTTGCTGTCGCCTGTTGTGACCGACCCCAAGAAGGCGGTTGTCGCCTTGAAATGGGTCGTGGGCGAGATGGAAGAACGCTATCGCAAGATGTCCAAGATGGGTGTGCGCAACATAGACGGTTTTAATGGCCGCGTGAAAGACGCCCTTTCCAAGGGTGAAATGTTCAGCCGGACGGTGCAGACCGGATTTGATGATGAGACGGGTGATCCGATCTTCGAGACCGAGGAATTCCAGCCGGAGGTGCTGCCTTATATCGTGGTCATCGTCGATGAGATGGCCGATCTGATGATGGTCGCGGGCAAGGAGATCGAGGCCTGCATCCAGCGTCTGGCGCAAATGGCGCGCGCCTCGGGGATTCACCTGATCATGGCAACACAGCGTCCTTCGGTGGATGTGATCACCGGTACGATCAAGGCGAACTTCCCGACGCGGATTTCCTTTCAGGTGACCTCGAAAATCGACAGCCGTACCATTCTGGGTGAAATGGGAGCCGAACAGCTTCTGGGCATGGGTGACATGCTTTACATGGCGGGCGGTTCCAAGATCACCCGCGTGCATGGCCCTTTCGTCAGCG
Organism: Yoonia sp.; assembly: GCF_046498525.1. Taxonomy (GTDB): domain Bacteria; phylum Pseudomonadota; class Alphaproteobacteria; order Rhodobacterales; family Rhodobacteraceae; genus Yoonia. The sequence goes on along the minus strand of NZ_JAWOAN010000029.1, from coordinate 6,042 downwards.
ACGAAGAAGTCGAAGAGATCGTCAACCACCTCAAAGGCTTTGGTCCGCCGGAGTATATGTCGGGTGTGGTCGAAGGGCCACCGGATGATCAGGAAAGCAGTATTGATATGGTGCTTGGCCTTGGTGACGGGTCAGACAGCGAAAACGCGCTCTATGACACTGCGGTCGCGATCGTGATCAAGGATCGCAAATGCTCGACCTCTTATATCCAGCGCAAACTGGCGATCGGCTATAACAAAGCCGCGCGTCTGGTGGAGCAGATGGAAGACGAGGGCGTCGTGAGTGCTGCAAACCACGTGGGCAAGCGCGAGATTCTGGTGCCGGAACAACACTGAGATCCGTGACCCAGATCAAGGTGCGGGAAAGGCCGGATCGGTACTGTCGGGGCAATCAAAGAAGGAAATCGCCCATGTACAAGAATATACTCGTTCCCGTGTCGTTCGAAGCCGACCGCAATGCGCAAGGTGCCATGGAAGTGGCCCAGGCATTGCGCACCGAGGGCGGCAAAGTCACCTGTCTGCACGTCATGGAGCACTTGCCCAAATATGCGATCGAGTATCTGCCGGAGGGTCATATGGAGGCCGCGAAAGCGGATATCGTCGAAGGACTGAAATTGCTCGTCGATGGTGTCGACAATGCGTCCACTGTTGTGGTCGAGGGCCATTCATCCCGCACCATTCTGGCACATGCCGAGAATAACGATGTCGATCTGATCATCATAGCCAGCCACCAGCCGGGCATGCAGGATTACCTGCTGGGGTCGACTGCCGCCAAAGTGGTGCGCCACGCAAAATGCGCGGTGCATGTGCTGCGATAGTTCTGGCGCAAGGTTGATTGCGCTGCTACGCCAGCGCCATGCCCGTTTTATCTGACAACATTCGCGGTGCGATCATGATGATGGGTGCGATGTGCGCCTATACGTTCAACGACGCTTTCATGAAGGCGTTGGCAGATGAGATTCCGTTGTTTCAGGCGATCTTTTTCCGAGGACTGGGCGCGGTGATTTTCCTTGCGATACTATGCAGGATATTTGGACAGTTGCGTTTCCGGTTTCCGGCGCGGGACTGGGGCCTGCTGGTATTGCGCACAGCAGGTGAATTGGGCGGGACGTTCTTTTTCCTGAGTGCGTTGTTCAATATGCCTATCGCCAATGTGAGCGCGATTTTGCAGGTGCTTCCCCTGAGCGTCAGTCTGGCTGCCGCCTTGTTTCTGGGCGAGGCGGTGGGCTGGCGCAGGCTGACCATGATTTTCGTGGGCTTTGTCGGGGTCATGCTGATCATTCAGCCCGGCGGCGCGGACTTCAGTATCTATAGCCTCTATGCCCTTGCCGCAGTCGCCTGTGTCACGTTGCGCGATGTCGCGGTGCGGCGCATGTCGCGGAATGTGCCGTCTGTTTTTGTCGCGCTGGTTGCGGCCGTTGGCGTCACTGGCCTTGGCGGGGTCGGGTCTCTTTTCATCGAATGGCAGCCGTTTACAACCACCTCCGGATTACAGTTGGCAGGCGCGATGTCGTTTCTGATCTTTGGCTACATCGCATCAGTCAGCGCAATGCGTTTCGGCGACATCGGCTTCGTGGCCCCGTTTCGCTATACCAGCCTGTTGGTCGCGTTGGTCCTTGGGGTGTTGGTGTTCGATGAATGGCCGAATGCCCTTGCGCTGACAGGGGGCGCGATCGTTGTGGCGACGGGGATTTTCACGCTCTATCGCGAGAAACAGCTTCGGATCCGGCCCAGATTTGTGCCCGATCGCATCCGGTAGGCTTAGTCAGCGGTACCGAAGAAGACACCGTCCACATCCATGTCAAAGTCCCCGCGTGCCTGTCCTGTCGCCGATCCAAAAACAGCGTCGCCGCCGCCAAAATCGTCGTAGACATCACCATCAAGCGTCAAGAGCATCTGGCTGCCGACCGCAACACCTTCATTGTCCACGCCGGTGATATCGCCTGATGCAAAGGCATCCAGCCGTCCACCGGTTTGTGCGCCATCAATGTTAAGCGTGCCGTCAAAGCGTTGGTTGGGCATCCCGTTGGGATCAATCAGGTTGATATTGGAAACATTCCCTCCGATGTCGCCATCACCGAAATCCACCCGCATCGCCATATCGCCAAGGATGCTGCCTTGGGCATCTCCGCTGACGTCCGCACCAAGCTGGCCGCGATAGGTCACGCCTCCGGTTGGTAGATTGGTGGTGCTGGTCAGGGGCAGGGCGCTGATCCTCTGGGCTTCGTCGAAGGCGCGATCGACATCAAAGGCGCTGACGGTCGGTTCATTGGGGATAGCTGCACAGGCAGATATGGCGGCAAGGGCAAACAGGGTGGTCGTGATCCGGATCATCTGGAGCTCCATCAAAATGTGTTGCATTGGGTGGCGCAAAGTCTGCGCCTGTGCATCCACAGATGGATCAGAGCCGTTCCGCTAAGCAATAAAGCCTCATTGCTATGGGATAACGGTTGTTGATATCGGCCTTGTCATGGGGGTAGACCGCAGGGGACCGGCTGAGGTGGCAAACGGCCTCGCTCCCCCTGTTGACAGGCATAAAGACTCCACCTATACGCCGCTCATCCGGGCTGAGGGAAAACCCTCGCCGTCCCGATATCATACCACGTAGTGGCCAAGAACAGGGCAATTTTGTCGTCCTGTTCCTCTGGAGCTCACCGCACCGAACCTCCGGTAAGGGTTCGACTGCGGAATTTTTGTGCTTTCCGAACCGGAAGCATGTTTTGAAACCCGCGTTTGCCGGACGCAACATGTGAATAGATGGGAACATCAAACGATGCCAACGATTCAGCAGCTGATCCGCAAGCCGCGCCAGCCAAAAGTCACACGATCCAAGTCGCTCCACATGGAGGGATGCCCACAGAAACGCGGTGTTTGCACGCGCGTTTATACAACGACACCCAAAAAGCCGAACTCGGCCATGCGTAAGGTCGCCAAAGTGCGCCTGACAAACGGCTTCGAGGTCATCTCTTATATCCCGGGTGAAAGCCACAACCTTCAGGAACACTCTGTGGTTCTGATCCGTGGCGGCCGTGTAAAAGACCTTCCAGGTGTGCGTTACCACATCCTGCGCGGTGTGCTTGATACACAAGGTGTCAAAGACCGTAAGCAACGTCGTTCGAAGTACGGCGCGAAGCGTCCTAAGTAAGGAAGAGATCAGATGTCACGTCGTCACGCCGCTGAAAAACGCGAAGTTCTGCCAGACGCAAAGTTTGGCGATATCGTTCTGACAAAGTTCATGAACAACCTGATGGTTGATGGCAAGAAAGCCGTCGCCGAACGCATCGTCTACAACGCATTCGATCGCGTTGAGGACAAAATCAAGAAGTCCCCGGTCGAGGTCTTCCACGAGTGCCTTGAGAACATCAAGCCTTCCGTTGAAGTGCGCTCGCGCCGCGTCGGTGGTGCGACATATCAGGTCCCCGTCGAAGTGCGCCCCGAGCGCCGCGAAGCGCTGGCGATCCGCTGGCTAATCGCTGCTGCGAAAAAGCGCAACGAAAACACCATGGAAGAGCGCCTTGCGGGCGAGCTGATGGATGCGGTCAACGGCCGCGGCACAGCCGTCAAAAAGCGTGAAGACACCCACAAAATGGCCGACGCGAACAAAGCGTTCAGCCACTATCGCTGGTAAGAGGAAAGCACCAAAATGGCACGCGATTACCCCCTCGAACTGTATCGCAACTTTGGCATTATCGCGCACATTGACGCCGGTAAGACCACATGTTCCGAACGGATCCTGTTTTACACGGGCAAATCCCACAACCTCGGCGAAGTGCATGATGGCGCGGCTACCATGGACTGGATGGAGCAAGAGCAGGAACGTGGCATCACGATCACTTCCGCTGCGACAACCACGTTCTGGGAGCGCACGGAAAACGGCGTCGAGCCAGACAGCCCCAAGCACCGCATGAACATCATCGACACCCCCGGCCACGTTGACTTCACCATTGAAGTCGAACGGTCTTTGGCCGTTCTTGACGGTGCGGTCACTGTTCTTGACGCAAACGCTGGCGTTGAACCGCAAACCGAGACTGTATGGCGTCAGGCCGACCGCTACAAAGTTCCGCGTATGGTTTTCGTCAACAAGATGGACAAAATCGGCGCTGACTTCTTCAAGTGTGTCACAATGATCGAAGAGCGCACCGGTGCCCGCGCGATCCCGATCGCTATTCCAATTGGCGCAGAGACCGAGCTGGAAGGCCTGATCGATCTCGTGACCATGGAAGAGTGGTTGTGGCAGGGCGAAGACCTTGGTGCGTCCTGGATCAAGGCGCCGATCCGCGAAAGCCTGCAGGCGCAGTGCGCCGAATGGCGTGAAAAGCTGATCGAAGCTGCGGTCGAGCAAGACGACGTTGCGATGGAAGCCTACCTTGAGGGCAATGAGCCTGACGTAAAAACGTTGCGCGCTTTGATCCGCAAAGCATGTTTGTCTTTGTCTTTCGTGCCTGTTCTGGGCGGGTCTGCATTCAAGAACAAAGGTATTCAGCCATTGTTGAACGCCGTTGTTGACTATCTGCCAAGCCCGCTCGACGTTGTCGATTACATGGGCTTCAAGCCCGGTGACGAGACAGAAACACGGAACATTCCACGTCGTGCCGATGATGACATGGCGTTCTCCGGTCTTGCGTTCAAAATCATGAACGACCCGTTTGTGGGCTCCCTGACGTTTACCCGGATCTACTCCGGTAAGCTCAAAAAGGGTGACAACATGCTCAACTCCACCAAGGGGAACAAAGAACGTGTCGGCCGTATGATGATGATGCACTCCAATAACCGCGAAGAAATCGATGAGGCATTTGCCGGCGATATCATCGCGTTGGGTGGTCTGAAGAACACGACAACAGGTGACACGATCTGTGATCCTCAGGATCCTGTTGTTCTGGAAACAATGACGTTCCCGGAACCTGTGATCGAGATCGCCGTCGAGCCGAAGACAAAGGCCGACCAGGAAAAGATGGGCCTTGCCTTGCAGCGCCTGTCTGCCGAGGATCCATCCTTCCGCGTGGAAACTGATATCGAAAGCGGTCAGACCATCATGAAGGGCATGGGCGAATTGCACCTCGACATTCTGGTCGATCGCATGAAGCGCGAGTTCAAGGTCGAGGCCAACATCGGTGCGCCACAAGTGGCTTACCGCGAGACGATCGGTCACGAAGTCGAGCATACGTATACCCACAAGAAGCAATCTGGTGGGTCTGGTCAGTTCGGCGAAGTGAAGATGATCATTTCCCCGACAAAGCCCGGTGAAGGTTTCTCATTCGAGAGCCGCGTTGTTGGTGGTTCGGTGCCGAAGGAATACATCCCTGGTGTCGAAAAAGGCATCCGATCTGTCATGGACAACGGCCCATTGGCCGGGTTCCCCGTGATCGACTTCAAGGTTGCCTTGATCGACGGTAAGTTCCACGACGTGGACTCTTCCATCATGGCGTTCGAAATCGCGGCCCGTATGTGTATGCGTGAAGGCATGCGCAAAGCTGGCGCAAAACTGCTCGAGCCGATCATGAAGGTTGAAGTTGTCACACCGGAAGAACACACCGGCGGGATCATCGGTGACCTGACATCACGTCGCGGTATGGTGCAGGGTCAGGATACACGCGGCAACGCGATCGTGATCGACGCAATGGTGCCTCTGGCGAATATGTTCGGCTACATCAACACGCTGCGCTCCATGTCTTCGGGCCGGGCGCAGTTCACGATGCAGTTTGACCACTATGATCCGGTGCCAAGCAACATCTCTGAAGAGATCCAGTCGAAATACGCATAAGTGGTGCGGCGGGGCAGGCCCCGCCCTACCCAACACCCCGTAGGGCGGGGCCTGCCCCGCCGCCAAAACCTAAATTTGAAGGAGCCACATCATGGCAAAGGCAAAGTTTGAACGTAATAAGCCGCACGTGAACATTGGCACGATTGGCCACGTTGACCACGGCAAGACGACGCTGACAGCGGCGATCACGAAGTACTTCGGTGATTTCCAGGCGTATGACCAGATCGACGGCGCGCCGGAAGAGAAAGCGCGCGGGATCACGATCTCGACCGCGCACGTTGA
>NZ_JAWOAN010000215.1:0-21357 GCF_046498525.1 Yoonia sp. | reverse complement strand
GCCCAGGTGGCGGGCCATTTCTTCAGAACAGTATACGGAACGATGCTGTCCACCGGTGCAACCAAAGCTGATCATCAGGTTGGTAAAGCCTCGCTCAAGGTAGTTCTTTACAGCGTAATCGGTGAGGTTTCTGGTGTTTTCGAGAAAGTTTGTTACGCTTTCTTCCTTTTCCAGGAAGCGGATTACTTTTTCGTCCATTCCGGTTAACTCTCTGTATTCAGGATATCTGCCGGGGTTTGGCAAGGCGCGGCAGTCGAAAACAAATCCTCCGCCATTGCCCCACTCATCAGCCGGGATGCCGTTTTTGTAGACAGCCAAGGGTCGCAAGACACCAGCAGAACCGAAAAACACGGCAAAAACCGAAGCGGTGAAACCCGAATCGGTCGTAGAATTCAAGCCTTTGGTTGATGCGATTCCTGCAGAAGTGCACAACAAAGCAGCACCGGAGGAAAAGAAACGCGCAGAGGCGTCATCTATTCCTGCTGTTGAAAAGCCCAAACCAGCCCCCAAGCCGGAACTTCGGAAAGAAACACCGAAAGCGGCGCAACCTTCAAAGAGCAGTGGCTTCGTTCCGTTGGTGCTTGGTGGTGTGTTGGCCGGTGTGATCGGATATGCCGTTGCCACTTTGACCGCGCCTACAACCGATACCACGCTGCCCGAACAGATTGCTGCGCAGTCGTCCCAGATCAGCGCGTTGGAGCAACGCATCGCCGCCATGCCCGAGGTGGACCTGAGCGGCATTGAGGCCACGCAATCGGATTTGGCGGCACAGCTTTCCGATATTGCCGCGCGTGTCGCTGAGCTAGAGGAACGGCCCGCAGGCAGTGCTGTCTCGCAAGCGGCGGGCGAAGGTGTTGCGGATGAAATGGATGCGCTGCGTGCCCAGATCGCAGAAATGACAAATGCGGCCCAGACAGAGTTGGCAGAAGCACGCGCGCAAGCGGCCTCGATCGAGGAAAGCGCAGCAGCGGCAGCCCGCAGTGCAGCAGCCCGCGCCGCGTTTGCCCGTATACAGACTGCGCTCGAAAGTGGCGCACCCATCGGTGCGGCCCTCGGTGACCTCGAAGATGCACTGGGCGAAAGCGCGCCTGATGCATTGATCGCCGTGCAGGATGGCGTACCGACGCTTGCAAGCCTGCAGGATCAATTCCCCGATGTGGCCCGCGCTGCTTTGGCCACGGCCCGCAGTGAAGGCGTTTCAGGTGAGGAAACGACCGGCTTTGGCGCGTTTCTGCGCAACCAGTTCGATGTCCGCTCCACAACACCGCAGGAAGGCAACAGCGCCGATGCGATCCTGTCACGCGCCGAGGCCGCGGTGCGCAATGGCCGTTTGAACGATGCATTGGCCGAAATCAGTGCCCTGCCAGAAGTTGTCCGTGCCGAAATGTCGGATTGGGTGGCGCAGGCCGAAGCGCGCGTAGATGCAATTGCTGCTGTCGATATTCTTTCTACATCCCTTTCAGATAACTAAAGGCGAACCTCATGCTTTGGTCTCTTATCAAAATTCTGGCCTTTGTTCTTGCGGTCACGGCGCTGACTTACGGCGGGACGCAGTTGATGGAAGTCGATGGCGGCGCGACAGTCGATGTCGCGGGGCAGGAATTCACGCTCAGCCCGCTGCAGATGGCCTTTGCAATTGGCGCGCTGGTTGTTGCCGTCTGGCTGGGGTTAAAACTTCTGGCGCTTCTTGTAGCGACTTTCAAATTCCTTAACGGAGACGAGACCGCTATTTCCCGCTATTTCGACCGCAACCGCGAACGCAAGGGTTATGAGGCGCTAAGCGAGGGGATGATGGCTTTGGCATCTGGCGAAGGGCATCTGGCGATGACCAAGGCTGCACGCGCCGACAAATACCTTCAGCAACCGCAGTTGACGAACCTTCTCACGGCGCAAGCGGCCGAGATGACGGGTGATCGCAAGAAAGCGGAAGAAACCTACAAAAAGCTGTTGACCGATGACAAGACACGCTTTGTCGGGGTCCGCGGGATCATGAAGCAGAAACTGTCCGAAGGTGACACCGATACCGCGATGGCGCTTGCGCAAAAGGCCTTTGCTCTCAAGCCCAAGCACGAGGAAACACAGGATATCCTGTTACGCCTGCAAGCCGAGAAATCCGACTGGGCTGGTGCGCGCAAGACACTTGGAGCAAAGCTCAAGTCAGGAAGCTTGCCGCGCGATGTGCACAAGCGGCGCGATGCCGTTCTCGCTTTATCCGAGGCGCGAGACATTCTGGATGAAGGCAAGACGATAGAAGCGCGCGAGGCCGCGATCGAGGCGAACCGGTTGTCCCCCGATCTGATTCCTGCCGCCATCATGGCGGCGCGCAGCTATATCAGCGAAGGCAATGCGCGCTACGCGACACGTGTTCTGACCAAAGCCTGGAATGCGCACCCGCATCCCGATATCGCGGGCGCATTTGCCGAGATCGCACCCGATGAAACCAGTGAAGAGCGCGTGAAACGCTTTGCCAAGCTGACGAAAGCAACCGCTGATCACCCCGAGACAAAGATGCTGATGGCCGAATTGTATATCGCTGCCGAAGATTTCCCGGCAGCCAAGCGTGCGCTGGGCAACTTGGTTGAAAAACAGCCGACGGCCCGCAATCTCACGATCATGGCTGCCATCGAGCGTGGCGAGGGCGCCGACGATTCAGTCGTGCGCGGCTGGCTGACCAAAGCATTGACTGCACCTCGCGGCCCGCAATGGATTTGCGAAAACTGCCAGCACATCCATACCTCATGGGCCGCGACGTGCAACAATTGCGGGTCTTTTGATACGCTTGCGTGGAAAACGCCACCCGCGAGCGAAGTCGCGATGCCAGCCGGAACAGAGATGTTGCCCCTCATCGTCGGCAAATCGAACAAAGCGGACTTACCGTCAACCGAGGTGGTCGAAGAAGCGGTTGTCGTTGACGGAGAAGAGCCCAAATAGGCTCTTTTTCTGGATTTCACCCGGTGCTAGCAAAACGAAATGGTACGCTGCTTTAGCTCAACTTGGTAGAGCACGTCATTCGAAAAGAGCGGGTCCCCCCGAGAATGACTTGCAAAACCAAAGAGTTCGAGGCAAAGGAGAAGAACGAGTAGGGCCACAGTCGGCTCCAGAAAGCCCCATTAGCTCAGCTGGTAGAGCAGGTCCTTCGTAAGGACAAGGTCGGCGGTTCGAGTCCGTCATGGGGCACCATTTCTCTCGAAAAATCGTATACTTACAGAAGTTTTAAATAATCATGTCTGGCGCTTGGAATTCCAGATTGAGGAAAACCCTATGGCAGGCCAAAACTTCCGAAGAACCCCACGGTCTTGTTGAGCGCCTTTGGTCCATTAGCTGACGTTCTGTCAAGCTGTTGATCGCCTGATGGGTTGGAGCAGTCTTCGGCGTACGTGCCTGATGTGGCTATAGAATTTATCGTTGGATAAGTGCTACTGCTTGTGAATTCCTGATGTTCCTCTCAAGGGCGTTGGCAACCTTGTAAATGTCTCGCTCTCTTCATCACCGTTGTAATCCCGCCTCCAAGCGGCTATGTCCAGAGTATAAGATTTGTAGTTCTCTTTGGATCCGGCGCATCGCCTGCTGCAGAGAATTACAGTATTCTAACTTCACAATTCAGCTGTCATAATCCGTTTTGGGATTTGATATTTGGAAAAGTGTCGCCGGTATCGTGCGGGATTGCATCAATTGTGCTTTCTTACAACTGTTGTTGATGGCCCGGCACCCCGGTGCATTGCCAACGGGCATTGGCGCTTTTTTCAGAAGCAGAAGATAATTTAATGCGAAGCCACTGTTTCGCACTATCGCAATGCAAATCGACCCATCGGTTGATCAGATGGCCCGTTGGCGAGGCCGAACTACGGTCTGTCGATCATTGCACCTGTCAAATAGCTCTGGCGCAAGATCAGGCTAATTTAAACAAACGATGAACAGTGTGGCGGCGCTTTCTCCGTCAAAGGATCAAAAAATGACTGTCCCAGAATGGACGAAACCCGGTGCCTTTGGCGCTGTGGGCGGTGCAACTATCTTGAGTGTTCTCGGGTTTACCTGGGGTGGTTGGGTATGGCCAGAAGTTGAAATGGTCATAACCATTCTTTTCGTCTCAGTCAGTCTGCCGTTCCTTTATGCGTTGCCGACATCTGCGCAATCCATGCCTGAAAGCACCAGTGCACAGCGCTATGGTGACGGCTGGGATGTAATATCGATTACAGGCTCAATGGGACCGTCCAAAAGTCGAAGGGCATGTGCGTTTCCGACAACTAAATCTACAGCGTGGCAGAATTGGCTTCAACATGCGGAGCTGCAGAGACTTCTGCCATCCGTGCCGACAGACAAAAGGAATTACCGTGGAAACCAAACTCAAACCGGCAAATAGCATCCGACCTATCGTCAGGGTCGCGCAAGCGCCAGCATCGACTTCTATCGAACCCATGCAAGCGGGTTTAGGCACTCTTATACCCTCACCGCCGTCAGCAATTGTATACTGCGAGGGCAACTTCGCCAAAATCGATGGCAAGACCGCAAACGGTCTGGTCCGTCATTCAGAAGTATATCGCATCCTGTCCATCATCGACAGTACGCATAGCGGACAAGACAGTGGCCTTGTTCTTGAAGATGCGGCGAACGATATACCGATCTTCGAAAATCTGGATACCGCTATTGCCGATCAAGTCGCGATCCCCGACACGCTCATCTATGGGATGGCTCCGTCAACAGGGAGGCTGTCACTCGAACATCGCAGCGTTATCCTGCAAGCGATCTCGCTGGGCATGAATATCGTCAGTGGTTTGCATGAGTTTCTAAGCGACGACGCCGAAATTGCCAACGCAGCGTCTGAGCATGGGGTCTCTATCCGAGATATACGCAAACCCAAACCCAGCAAAGACCTGAAGCTATTCGACGGCAGTGTCGCGGATGTCGATGCGTTACGCATTGCCGTGTTGGGAACCGATTGTGCGATCGGAAAGCGGACAACAGCAACAGTTTTAGCGGCGGTCCTGAACGCGAAAGGTATTAAGACCGTGCTTGTCGGTACGGGTCAGACAGGTTTGATGCAGGGCGCGAAATACGGCGTTGCAATGGACGCCGTGCCGTCCCAGTTCTGCTGTGGTGAGCTTGAAGTCGCCATTGTTGCCGCCTCCGAAGCTGAAAACCCCGATGTCATCCTGATCGAGGGTCAAGGCGCGCTAAGCCACCCGGCCTTTTGCACATCCGCCTTTATTCTGCGCGGCAGCCAGCCAGATGCCGTTATCCTCCAGCATGCGCCCAAACGCACCCATCGCTGCGATTTTCCCAATTTGCCGATGCCGACACCTGAGAGTGAAATTGCCCTGATCGAGGCATTCGCCGATACGAAGGTCATCGGCGTCACGCTGAATCATGAAGGGATGTCAGAGGCTGAAATTACCGAAGCCATTACATCACAGTCTCAAAAACTTGGAATACCTGTGACCGATGCCTTGAGCCGACCAACCGCGCATTTGCTTGCGATGATCATTGCGGCCTATCCCGGATTGCAGGAAAACGTGCCCGCAGCAGCGGTATGACATCCCCTCGTATCGAAGTGGATCTGAGGAAGATACGCCACAACACACAGGCGCTTGTTGGACGGCTGAAAGAACGGGGAATAAATGTGACTGGCGTGACCAAAGCTGTATGCGGGCATCCAGCCATCGCTCAGGCGATGCTGGATGGTGGTTGTATAGGTCTCGCAGAGGCACGTCTAAGCAATGTGCAACGGCTGCGAAAAGGAGGCATTGCTTGCCCAATCACTTTGATCCGCACACCGATGCTCAGCCAGGTCGATGAAATCGTCCAATTGTGTGAAGCGAGTTACAACACAGAGATTGTCGTTATTGCCGGTCTGGCTGCGGCCGCAATCCGAGAGAACACAGTTCACGGTATCGTCCTGATGGTGGAGATGGGTGATGCACGTGAAGGAATATTGCCCGAGAATCTTGGCGACGTTGCGCAACAAGTTGCGCGTATGCCGGGCGTCGCGTTGAAAGGCGTCGGTGCCAACTTTGCCTGTTTAAGCGGAATGGCCCCAACTGCTGCTCAAATGGTGGTGCTCTCCAGCCTTTCGAATGAAATGGAGACGCTGTGTGGCCCCTTCAATCAAACTGTGTCCGGCGGCAACTCGGCAAATTTGCCTTGGGCGCTCGGAAAACGATCTAGGGGTTGCATCAATGATCTGAGGCTGGGGGAAGCAATACTGCTCGGCGTGGACCCGATTACCGGAGAACACATTGACGGGATGCATACGGATGCCTTTGTGCTTGTCGCCGAAGTCATTGAAACAGATGCAAGGCCTGCGCCACCCGCCATTGTTCTGGTCGGTCCGGCATTGGCAAGATTTCAGCATGTCTCGACTAGTGAAATCAATACGCGCTTGATCTTCGCCATCGGGCAGCAGGACACGGACATTCAGGGGCTTTCAATGCCTCCCGGAAGCACACTGATCGGCGCAACAAGCGATCATCTAGTCATCAGCATGAACCGCTCACCGCTGAGGGTCGGCGCCGAAATGCGATTCCAGATGAATTACAAGGCGTTGATGCATGCAATGGCCGCCCCCGATATCCAGACAGAACTACTGCATGACCAACCCTCAAAATGGTCGCAAAAAATCCAAAGCAAGACCGACCATCTAACTCTGGTATAGGTCGCCTTTGACTTGCCGACCTGAAATCATAAAAGGAGACTGACCAATGGCGAAGCTAACAAAATCCACAGTGTTCAAAGCTAATCACTCCAAACCGGAAACCACGATGGACAAGACGACGCGTGTTGTCAGGAAAATGGTCGACGAAGACGCGGAAAAACGACAAGTTAAGATCACGCGCTTGCGCAACGCCCGTCTGGAAAGAGAAGCGAACACGCCACGTCAAACGACCGCAGCAGCACAACAAAAACGTCCTTCCAAAACGGTTAAGAAGCGATGATATGTTCATCGACAGTCCCATGCGACCTAAGGATTTTTCATGATGACCTCAGACGAAAACACAGAAAAAGTTCACTACATTTGCCAGACATATGTGGAAAACAAAGCCGTGAATGACGGTCAACCGAAGTTGAAAATCGACAAGCAATTTCAGTACTCCACGGCATCGCAAGCACAAGGCCGTGCAGAACGGGAAGCAAATTCAGAAAGCTGCGTTGGTGCTGATGCCTACATGGTAAGCGAGGATTTGACGTCTGGCGAAGTTGGATTGCCAAACTTTCTTGTAAGGATTGGCAATGTCCCCGATTTTGAAGCTTCTTGAGTTTCCATTGTTCAGCAACGGATCAAACTTAGGCAGTTTTGTCATCGCGGGACCGATCCATCTGCCAGTGTTGGATGAAAGTTGGATTGTTGGCTATCGCTAAAGCTTGGTCAAAATTTTCTGAATTCTCTACTGCGGCTAATATCAGAACTTTTTGACCAACTCTGATGCGATCAAAGTTAACCACGTCAATCTGCAAGGAAGCTGCCAACGATAATGCCATCTTGTCCTTCAATCAAAATCATGCCGCCCACTTCATCGGGTGCGGAAATGGTTGGATCATAGCCAAATAACATGCCTTCGGCGACAGCGCTGGTATTCGCGCCTGTAACGGAAACTATCGCGCCGTCGTTTCGGGTTATGATGAAGCCCTCAGAAAAACGGTTCTCTGTAATTGTCATGCCAGTCACTGCAATTTCGTCAATCGGGGCCGAGGTTGTCTTTCCGGTCGCCATATCCGTAGCAGTGAAGCCGTTCAACCTGACATCCACCGAGCCGATCCCTGAAAAGTTGGCTTCAACGGTGCTTTTGCCTTGCAAGGAAAATCCTTGGCTCGCGGTTACGATAAGAGCTTCGGATTGACCTGAGTATAGCACTGAACCACTTGTCGGCATAACGGACGGTGTGGTGCTGATTCCGACAATGCCGGTGCTACTGTAGCTGACATCATCTACCGAATAGCTTTGATCAAACGCTGTTGAATACGCGTAGTTGTTTGGCATCGCTTGCGTTGACAGGTTTGATTGACCATCCGTCAGATTGCCAGAATTATCGAAACCGTCATTGTCTTTGAGAATATAGGTACCGTCTGTGACCGTTGTCTCACCGGTATTTTGATCTTTACTGCCTGAAAGGACAAGTATCTGAAGTTCACCAGTCTTTCCGTTTGAACGAATGGACACCCCGCCCAAGTTACTGATTGTTTCTCCCTGTGCTTGTAAACTTACATATGAGGTAGCCAGATCGACAGTGTCGGGGCTATCACCCCCGCTCCCGCAAGCAGAAAGCACCAGTGCAAAGCAGTTTGTTCCAAGCCAAGCGAAAGTGTTTTTCATTTTACGCTCCTGCATCACCCGAAAATAAAATCATCGACCGACAATTGAGCAGCGTTGAGATCAAAGAAAGTGATCGTGGTCCTCTCAGCACTGAACACCGCACCATCCACACCCTCACGAACAAACGAGAGCAAGTTCGCAGGATCTACATTTGAAAATTCGGAAAGATGGATTTTGTCTATACCGGGTTGAAAATCGGTCCCGGTTGCGACTGATGAGTACCCAGATGGCCCAAATACGATATCTTCAACATTGAACGCTGCAATAATGTCGTTTCCATCATTGGGTTTGAATACAAACGTATCTGCACCAAGGCCTCCCATCAAAAAATCGTCGCCTGGCCCCCCGATCAGGGTATCTGGTCCACCGAGAAAACTATCAGCATCACCCCGCAAAACATCGTTTCCATCACCACCATCAATGGTGTCAGCTTGAAAACCTCCCAAAAGAAGGTCGCTGTCAGGGCCACCATGGATGGTGTTGATACCAGAAAAAGCATGAACCGCATCATGACCACGACCTGCGCTGATCGTGTTATTCCCAAGCCCGCTGGTGATTAAGTCGTCGCCACGACCGCCATAAAGGGAATCGTTTCCTTGTCCGGCCTCGATAATGTCATCGCCATCACCACCCCAGATCATATCATTTCCATGACCGCCATACAGAGTATCGTTATCGATACCGCCTGCGATCATGTCGTTTCCCAATCCGCCAAAGATCGTATCATTGCCCGAGTTACCGTCGATCACATCATTTCCAGGACTGCCGTGCATCACCTGCGTCCCAGAAGAACTCGGGTTGTCTGGGTTGCTTTTGGAGCCAAAGATATGGGCTGCAGATTTGTCTCCGCTGTCAGCAAAGACTTCTTCACCAGCCGGGTTCCAGTTTAAATTTAGATCATTTTCGCGGTGTTGGTAAAAACCATGTGGCACAAAATTGTGCGGATTTTCGTATGACACTGTTTCTGCTGACCGTAGCATTTGCAGTGCGTCCTGTTTCAAGAAATGGCGTTCCTCTCCAATCAGGCCAGAAGTACCATTCCCAAGATCGCGTGCGCCTTCGAGGGCGTAGAAAATGTCTTGCCCTATAGCAAGAAAATACTGAGAACCCAGATTTTCAGACATAAACTCTGGATGTTCGACCTCGATTACACGGACCTCGACTATTCCGCCGCCAGGTAGCTCGATGCTCTGCGGCAAATTAGTCAAATCTATTTCGACATCCTCAATCAGGATATGGTCTGAGGTAGGATCAAAATCATCAAGCCGGCCAACGATAGGAGAGTGATTTTGCTTAATGTTCTTGAACTGAAATGTATCCTGCCCATGCCCGCCATAAGCGTGATGGCTTTGGTGGCCGATCGCATCAGGGATTTTGGTGACATCGAGAATAAGCCAGTCATCCCCTTCGGCGGCAAACATATGGATCTGGCCCCCGTTCGGAACAGAGCCTTCCAAGATGTCGTCCCCATCAAGTCCGACCAATCCAACACCCGCGTGCCACTGTATGCTAAGGTCACGATGGTGGATAAGGTGATCGTTTTGGGAACTGCCTATGATCTTGTCTGTCGTGAAATCATCCCGGATCGTCTTGTCAGGTGTTGGTTGCGCATGGCTCATCAAAATTTCCTACCGTGCAACTGTCAGCCCTTGTGGTGGCTCAGGACATTAAGAGAAGTCGTTTCGATATGCTCAGTGATCGCTGGTCCGCCATCACTGAGCAACGTGAACCTCCGGCAGGCTTATGCGCCTGCGCATCAGTGCTCCGTCAGAAACGAGGCTCAGCTATGATAACGGTGGAAGTGGGGTCTTTTTGTTGAAAGGTGTCCAAAAATGATGTTTCCACTCACAACTGGTCACCGCTTTTGCACCAGTGACGAGCTGCCGCATCCCAGATGCACATCTTTAGCCACAGCGACCTGCAGAACCGATTGGAGTGATGTCTAACTAAGCGTCTAAAATCTTTCGGATTTTAGATGCAAGTTCCGCGCGTCGATACGGTTTGTTCAAAAGTTCGACCTTAGGATCAAGCCGTCCATTATGAATCAAAGTATTTTCCGTGTGCCCGGATGTGTAGAGCACCTTAAGCGTGGGCCGAAATTCTTTTGCAGAATTTGCGATTTGCTGCCCATTTATGCCCCCTGGCAAAACAATGTCAGTGAAGAGTAGATCAATATCCAGTCGTTCACGCAGGATTTTGATGGCAGTATCGCCCTCTGTGGCCGTAATCACCTTGTAACCTAGATCAGAAAGCTGTGCACTAAGTTGCTCCAAGATCAAATTATCGTCTTCAATAACGAGGATGGTTTCTTGACCGCCAAGTATTAAAGTCTCTTGGTTGCTAACCTGTGGAGCGGGCTCCTTGCCGGAAAACCGGGGGAAGTACATTTTTACTGTCGTGCCATGTCCCGGTTCGGAATTGATCTTGAGATGACCACCGGTCTGTTTGACAAAGCCATAGACCATGCTCAATCCCAATCCAGTACCTTTACCGACTGTTTTGGTCGTAAAGAAGGGTTCAACTACACGGCCGATTTGATCGTGTTGAATGCCCTGTCCCGTATCTTTGACAGCGAGAACGACGTATTCTCCCGGTTCCAGACCAGGTTCTGCTGAAACGTCATGCCCGTTTAACGATATGTTCTTCGTTTCAATCGTCAGAACGCCACCGTTTGGCATCGCATCCCGCGAATTGATCGCTAGGTTAAGCAGCGCATTTTCAAGCTGACCTACGTCTAACTCTACATTCCATAAGCCGCCGCTCTGCCTGAATTGGATTTCGACATCCTCGCTCAAAGTGCGCTGAAGTAGTCTGTCGACCTTCGAAATAAGCCCGTTCAAGTCAACCACTTTAGGGCGTAGGGTCTGTTTTCTGGAGAACGACAAAAGACGGGAAGTCAACTCGGCCGCACGATCCGCCGCTATTGCGGTCAGGTCAGCATGTTTGCGTAATGGATGATCTTCGTCCATTTCGTCCTGCAAGCGTTCGATGTTCCCGATTATGATCGTCAAGAGATTGTTAAAGTCATGCGCCACGCCTCCGGTCAGGTGCCCTATTGCCTCCAGCTTTTGCGACTGCCTCAATTGATCTTCCAACGCCAAGCGTTCTGAAACATCGGTAATCTTGCCGAGAATGCGCACCGTGCCACCCTCTTCATCACGAATATTGAAGGCCTGATCATCAACAGTGGCCCAAGTGCCGTCAGTGCGACGAAGACGGTAACGCTCTTGGATTCCCTCTGTTTCTCCAGCTGCCAAGCGGTGCAAGGCTTCGTCCACACGGTCTTTGTCGTCGGGATGAATGTTTGCCCGCAGATAGGTTGACTGGGTCTTGTCTGGACCGGTTGTCTGCCCGATAATCTCAGAAAGCCCGTCACTCCACCATTGCCGACCATCGATGATGTTCCACTCCCAGATGGCATGCCCGGCGGCCGCTGCTATCATCCGGAATCTTGCTTCGGATACACGCAATGCCTCGTCTGCATTCCTACGCTCTGTAATGTCACGCTGGATCGAGACAAAATGCGTGAATTGACCTCTATCATCAGTAATTGGCGCAATATCAATTTCTTGCCAATATTCTTCGCCAGATTTCCTGTAATTTATCACTTCAACCTGAACCGGCTTGAATTCCGCCACTGCATTCCGGATCCTGTCAAGTTCGGGACGCTGGGTCTTTGGCCCTTGCAGCATGCGTGGTGTCTGGCCGATGGCTTCTTCGCGCGTATATCCCGTGCGCCGCTCGAAAGCTTTGTTGACATAGACGATCTTTGAGAGGTCAAAGTCGTCAGAACCTCCAATATCCGTAATGATAATGGTGTCGTTAAGGTTCGCGACCGCCGCTTCGAGAAGACGCAACTGCTCTTGTTCCTGACGACGCTCCGTTACGTCCCGAAAGAAAACCGACAGCCCCTCATCCGATGGGAAAGCGGCCACATCGAACCACCTTTCCAAGTCTCCAGAATATGACACAAATCGTTGGGTTTTACCTGTGGCAACTGCTTGCCGACAAAATTGTCCAAAGTCGGCTTCTTCGGATTTCGGGAATACCTCCCAAACAAGTCGACCCAAAAGGTCAGGCTGATCAATGGACAGCATTTGTGAAGCTTTCGAATTGACCAAACTGAACCGCCAATCCGGATCCAATGTAAAGAATCCATCTTGGATACTCTCGAATGTTTGCAGCAGCTTGTCCGACAGTTCCTCGGCTTGCCGACGTGTCTCCACCAACTCGCTGATGTCCTGCAATGCACCTTGGACTGCGATGATCTTGCCGGTTTCATCCCGGACCGGCTCTCCTAATGAACGCACTTTGACCCGGTTTCCTTTGGCGGTCAAAATGGTGCGGACATTGTCAAAAGGAATGCCATCCTTGGCGCATGCCTCGAAGACTTCCCTTGCCGCCTGCTGGTCTTCCGGAGCAAAGTAGTTGATGCCCCCCTCAAAGCTTGGTTGCGAACCGGGCGGCAGTTCGTGAATGGATGCGGCACCTTTTGTCCAGAACACCCTGTCATCTTCAAGACAGACCCGCCAACCACCCAGTTTGACTGCGCGACCAGCAATCTCCAGAAGTTTCTCGGACTCTTCGGCCCTTTGGCGCATTTTAACCAGTTCGGTGATGTCCTGTAGTGCGCCATTAAGAGCGATAATCTGACCTCCGTCGTCGCGTTCAGCCTCGCAGGTCATACGCACACTTAACCTGCGGTCCTTGGCAGTGATAAGTTCAAGTATCTCGTTGCAAGGTTCGCCATACGTAAGGCAATATCTGAATTTCCCTGCGATGCGATCTCGATGGGCTGGCGCATAATAGGACATGCTTTCAGCCATACTCAGAGTCCGCCGGTCTGGTTCGTCATAGATTTGCGCTGTTTGGGATGATCGATCTATCTGGTCAGCTTTTACGTCATAACGCCATACGCCAAACAGCGCCGAATTTCCCGCAATTTCAAGAAGTCTGTTCGTCCGTTTCAACGCGCGCGTCGTTTCGACACCTTCAGTTATGTTCTGCACGACACCACTGAGAATTGGCCCGTTCGCTGTGTCAGTTCTTTCGGCCGTGCCATGCACGTGGACAATGCGGTCGTCTGGATGACTGACCTGATGAGAAAAGGCAAAGCGCTTATTTTTCGAGGCTAAGAAATCCGTGAAACTGGTGCGCATGGCTGCGCGATCATCAGGATGTATCAATGCCAGATAGTCTTCGAGACTGTGGCCAGAGTCACGTTGGTCGATGCCATACATATCGTTGACATTGTGCGACCAATAGAACCGGTCGTCGTCAATGACATAATCCCAAGTTCCAATGTCGAGAAGGTGTTGTGCCGTGCGCAGCCTTTTCGCGAGTTCTGCCAAACGAAGGTTGTCGACTTTGAGCGCGTCAGCATGGCTGGCAAAATCTAGCAAAGCAGGTTGAAAAAGCACATGTTTGGAAACTTGAGAAACAGTCCCTTTCGCTTTGACTGCTTCAGTCACATCCAGCATGCGCAATATAAGATGAAGCGGGGCTCCATCTGCACCCGTCACCAGACTAACGCACATCGCCCAAAAACATTCCTGCATGCTGTCTGCGGCATTTTCCAAAGGCTGCAAAATGCACTCTACGTCCAGCATTTCCGTCTTGCGATCGACCACGGCGCGTTCGATAGCAAGACGCAGTTTGGCATATGTTTTATCTTTGGGCTGATGCGGAAGCACATCAAAGAGATTGCACCCTAAAACCTTCTCGCGATGCAGCCCAAGCGACCGAAGATAAGCATCACTGACCCCGACGATGTCGTGGCGATCCAAAGAAAATACCAGATACATGCCCGGTATCGCGTTGAACATTTTCTGGAACTGACGCGCAAGTGCGTCGCTTGATTGCCGTGCTGCCTTTTCACCGGCCAGCGCCTTGTTCGCGACCTGCTCGGCAATGACCAGACGTGAAACATCCCTCGCTGTGATCAGCTTTGCGGGCCTACCATCAAACTCCAGAGTTTGGCCCGTAATGTCGACAAAAACCAGCTCACCGTTCTTCAGAGTGTGACGCCAGACGCCCGCTTCATCACGACCGTCCGTTCGCTTGGTCACATGTGTTAGTAATGCGGCTTGGTCTTCTTGTGGGCGGATATCCGCAATCGTCATCGCAAGGAATTCCTCGCGGGTATAGCCATACTTCAATATCGCAGCTTCGTTGACCGCCAAAAAGCGCAACGTATCCACATCGTAGACCCACATAGGGTCAGGATGAGACAGAAACAGGATGTCGTTCGACATATTCATTTTGTGGCGTCCCGCGGATCAAGATATTTGGGCAGTCTTGCACAGGGCCACAGCGTCGACAATCAAGTTGGCGTCAGGCGTAAGCGGCATTCTCTCTTGCCAAGGACAAATGCCGTATTTGCACATGCGCAAAGCATGTATCGTGGCTCTCGATCACTAAGCGGCTTCGGCCTTCCAGTCGTCACCAGATAAGGTGCGACACAAGCGTTCTACAGCAGTTTGAGACATCTTGGTTGGATCAAACACGCGGTCAACCGTGTATTGTGACATGATAGCCCGCTTGATCTGTGTGGTCTCAATCATGTGCATGCTCCATTCCAGAAATTGGCGTTGAACGATGTCGCCAGCACTGATGATCCGAATATCCCCATGACGGTCATCTTGCATGATCCGCATGAAGCACTGCGCAACACATGTTCGACTGCCTTCAAGCAATTGCAGGAAATGTTGTTCATCTACGACCAAGGCACCGGTGATCCTATCACGCACGTTATTGGAACGTGACGCCCGCAATATACTGTCGATTGTATTGGCCGTGGTTCCTTTGTGAAAAGACGCATAAATGAGTCGGGTCAGTTGCATATTGTTTCCTCTGAAGTTGTTTCGCAGCTGAACGCAGTGGCAAGCCGGATCAAGGCTCTCCGCTTGCCCGGCAGGTCGTATCGTTTGACGATCCCTACTCTGGGTCTATCAACGCGAGGTATGGCGTCAATCTGCGCAACCGGTCGCCGTAAACCTCAACTTCGGTCAGGGCGTCATGTTTTTCCGAGCATAGGTATTTGTCTCCGAGCTGCCAATCGGCCGGCGTGGCGACACCTAACTGATCCATGGCCTGCAACGCATCGATTGCGCGCAGCATTTCATCCGTACTGCGGCCAATGTAAATCGGATACTCGAAAATCATTCGGATTTTCATCTGTGGATCAAGGATAAATGATTTCCTGATCGGCCAAGATGTCGACTCCTTTTCGTGAATCATCCCGAAAACCTGGGCGAGCGCCTGGTTTCGATCATCGACTGTCGGAAAATCGATGCTAGAGCCAAAAATATTGAATATTTCGTCATGCCATCTGTTCTGATCCTCTATCGCAGACTGCGTGAAGCCAAGAAGTTTGACATTGCGGGCAGTGAAGTCTTCTTTCGCGTCCGCCAGAGAAACCATTTCTGTCGTGCTTACCGGTGTGAATGCTGCAGGGTGGCTAAAAATAAATGACCAATGCCCTTCGGCCCAATCAAAAAAATTCAATCGCCCCTCTGTTGTCGTGGCTTCGAAATTCGGGAAAATGTCACCAATTTGAGGCAACCACTTTACTTTTTTTCTATACGCAAGAGGAAGAAATATCCGTTCTCCATTCGTTCCACGACCTGCAAAGAATTGCATCGACATACTTTTACCCCTGATTGATCAGTAACGCTTGGGCATCATCCTAGGAAGATTATGGCGGCGGAAGTTTGATGGTTTTGTCTAAAGATGTTAAAAGCCGGGACATCTTTGGCCTTTCTTGCAGGGCTGTTCATTCAGTCAACGCATAGCCGCGACCATGAATTGTTCGAATGCGCAGCAGTGGTCGGTCATTTTCAAACAACTTCTTACGCAACCTACTGATCAATCCATCGACAGCACGGCTGGGGTTTGATGTGCGTAGGCAGGTACGTTCATATATATCAGCTCGACTCAAGACGACATTCTTGTTGTCAGCCAGAATAGCCAGAACATCAAATTCCAGAGTTGTCAGATTAACCGGTTCCCCATCCAAGCCGATCACGGACCGGCTTGATCTGTACAGGGCATACCCATGAAAGTGAATACCGCACTCCCTGAACTCGTCGACCCGATCTTCAAGATCTTCGTTGACCTTGCGACCACGCCTCAGAACCGCCCGCGCTCTGGCAACAAGTTCACGTTGGTTGAAAGGTTTGTTGATATAGTCATCAGCTCCTAATTCCAGGCCGATAATTCGATCTACCTCATCGCCGGAACCTGTCATGATGATTATGCCGAACGCTGACGTCTTACTTACTTCTTGAGCGAATTCCATGCCATTACCATCCGGCAAGCGGACATCTACAATCAACAGATCGAAATTTTTGCGGCGCAGCGCAATACGCGCATCCACGAGCGTTTCGGCAGTTTCCACCAGAAATCTTGCAGCGCTCATGTTGAACACGATCAACTCAAGAATGTCTGGATCGTCCTCGATAACCAAGATCGAAGCAGTCGCGGGAGGAACAAGGTCTTGCAAAGGTAGTCTCTATTCTGCTGAAGTGTACTAGGAATATTGAGTGCAGTACGTTGAGCATAATGCATATGCTGCCGCCTGCGCATTGCCCTTTAAGTGCGGGCAAATGTGCTAAGTACTACGAATAAACTGACGGGAATCACTAACAGTTTGGACATTACCA
The DNA here is from genome assembly GCF_046498525.1 of Yoonia sp. GTDB lineage: Bacteria > Pseudomonadota > Alphaproteobacteria > Rhodobacterales > Rhodobacteraceae > Yoonia. Next base: position 4,389 of record NZ_JAWOAN010000215.1, on the reverse strand, counting down.
GTTGTAACTGGGAAGGTCATACCGAATCATTCGTGCGATTCCAAGGACGTGTCTAAATTTGTGTGATGGCTTCTCTGGAAATCACCGCTGGCGGACCGCTTTCAGATATAACAAAGACTGACTACCCGACACACAAAACAGGTCGGGTCCCCGCATTTGCCATGCTTTTGGTGTTTCAAATCGACGCTGCGCATGCAGCACCAACGTGGCGAGATGCGCAGGCCATCGTCAGCACAGGTGTCATCCGGCTGGATGCATCAGTCACCAGCGTTATTCCGCAGCAGACCACCAGTTGCCGACGCCATCCACTTTGGGGCGACTGCGACGACATGGTAATGCCCATTGATGTGGCCGCTGTACTTCTTCGAGCGGGCATCTTGATGCTCCTAATCGCCAGCCCTTTTTCATGTAATACCGAAGGATAAATCCACTGCATTACTGCGGAATTTGTTATAAAAGCAGGCCAGTGAAACACATGACAGCGACGGATTACATATGCGCGTTCTTCTAACCGGTGGTGCAGGCTACATCGGAAGCCACACCTTGCTGAAGCTGCTCAGGCAAGGGCACGAGGCTCTTGTGCTCGATAACTTTTCGAACAGCTCACCCAGGGCTCTCGGGCGGGTCAAGCAGTTGGCGCAGGCCGATTTCGAAGTGCGCGAAGGCAGCATCTGCGACGCTGAACGCCTTGATCAGGTGTTTGCAGAGTTCAGGCCAGAGGCCGTGATTCACTTTGCGGGCCTCAAGGCCGTTGGCGAATCCAACGAAAAGCCCCTGCACTATTACGCCCAGAATGTTTCGGGCAGCATCACCTTGCTGGCAGCCATGCAGAAACACGACTGCCGGCAGATGGTCTTTTCGTCCTCTGCCACCGTTTACGGGGACGCGGCCTATCTGCCCTATGATGAAGCACATCCATTGCAGCCGACCAATCCCTACGGCCGCACAAAGCTTTTCATTGAAGAAATCATCCGCGATTGGGCCGCTTCATGGCCTGATGCAAGTGCCGTACTGCTAAGGTATTTCAATCCGGTTGGCGCGGACCCGTCTGGTCAAATCGGAGAAGACCCGCAAGCGATACCCAACAATCTTGTGCCATACATCGCGCAAGTCGCGGTTGGCCGGTTGCCCTTTCTAAGTATCTTTGGCGGCGACTACGACACCCGCGACGGGACAGGTGAGCGTGACTATATCCATGTCGAGGATCTGGCAGCAGCACATCTTGCCGCTGTCAGTTTTGGCCACAGCCAAACAGGTTGCGAAGCAATCAATATCGGGACCGGGCACGGCACAACGGTGCTTGAATTGCTCCGGGCTTTTGAAAGGGCCTCGGGTCGGAAAGTACCGCACAAGATCGTCGCAGAGCGCGCAGGCGACGTCGCGCGCAGTTTCGCGTCGGTCACGAAGGCCAGAACCTTGCTGGGATGGCAGGCTGAACGCAATTTGGACGATATGTGCCATTCCACATGGAACTGGCAATCGCGCAATCCTGACGGCTATGACGCCTAGGTCTCAGGATTGCGGCACGCCACGATGCGGCAATTCAAGCGTAAAAAACAAGCCTTCTGCCTGACACCACAGATGACAACTATTGCTTCGACAAAGTCAGACCGTGCATATGTCAACGGCAATCTTGATCTGGCGGCTTGGGGCTTCATCCCAAAAGGATACGCTTTACGTGTTCGACGCCGTCCACGACCAGCATTCGATCATCGTGCGCTTCGACATTCAAACGCACAACCGGTTCGGTGTTGGAGCTGCGCAGGTTGAAGCGCCATTCGCCCAAATCAAAACTGCTCCCGTCCATCTCATCGATAGCTCGCGCTTTGGGCGCAAACTCTGTCCGGACCCGCGCAATTGCAGCCTTTGGATCGTCCAGTGTGAAATTGATCTCGCCGGACGAGGGAAAGGCCGCTTTGCGGTCGGCGACCAGATCCGCGAGTGGGCCATGGCGACAGACGAGTTCTGCCACGAGGAGCCAAGGGATCATACCGCTGTCGCAGAAGACGAAGTCACGGAAGTAGTGATGTGCGGACATCTCTCCACCGTAGACCGCATTTTCGTCTCGCATGGCATGCTTGATGAAAGCATGGCCCGTCCGCGACTGGACCGCGCGTCCACCCGCCTTGGAAACAATGTCCTGCGTGTTCCAGATAATCCGCGGATCATGGATGACGGTCGCGGCAGGATCTTTGGCAAGGAACGCCTCGGCAAGCAAACCTACGACGTATTCTCCATCAATAAAGGTGCCTGCGTGATCGAAAAAGAAACAGCGATCAAAGTCGCCATCCCACGCTACGCCAAAATCCGCCCCCGCATCCCGAACAGCCTGAGCCGTAGCGGGGCGATTCTCAGCCAGTAGGGGATTGGGTATCCCCTGTGGGAAAGTGCCGTCAGGCTCATGAAAGATGCGTTCAAACGCCAAGGGCGCGCCACTTGTGGATAAATAGTCTGCGATGGCATCAAAAGTTGGCCCGGCGGTTCCGTGGCCCGCGTTGACAAGCACCTTGATCGGCTTCAGCGCAGTTATATCAACGAATTGGCAGACCCGCGCGACATAGGCAGTGCGGGCCTCGTCGGAGACATTTACGACAGAACCGGGCGTCGCGTTGTCCTGAAACGCGTCCGCTTCCGCACTTTCCCTGATGCGTGCCAATCCGGTCGCGGCGTCCAGCGGCGCAGAGCCTGCCCGCACCATTTTCATACCATTATAGTCCATCGGATTGTGCGACGCCGTCACACATATTCCGCCATCTGCACCAAAGTGACTGACCGCGAAATACATTTCTTCTGTACCACAGAGCCCGAGATCAAGAACCTTGCAGCCTTGATCGATCAGTCCGCGCGTGACGCTCTTGGCCAACCCCTCTGACGAGGCGCGTATGTCGCGTCCGATTACAACCGTCCGCGCGTTGAGTGTCTGCGCAAAGCCGCGCGCAATTCTGTAAGCAATGGCTTCATCAAGGTCGACCCCCAGACGGCCGCGAATATCATAGGCCGTAAAGCAGCTCAGCCCGCTCATCCTTTCGCCCCTTGGCCGCGCGCGTAAACATCTTCGTAACGAATGATGTCATCCTCTCCCAGATAGCTGCCGGTCTGCACTTCGATCAGCGTCAACGGCACTTTGCCCGGATTTTCCATGCGGTGCACCGCACCAAGCGGGATGTAGACCGACTGGTTTTCGCTGATGAGCTTCACCTCGTCGTCCACGGTTACCTTGGCTGTCCCCGCGACAACGATCCAGTGTTCAGCGCGGTGATGGTGGCTTTGCAGTGAAAGGGCAGCTCCGGGATGGACGACAATGCGCTTGACCTGAAAACGGGTGCCAATCACGAGCGATTCATACCACCCCCAAGGGCGGTAATCGCGCGGGAGGGTTTCGGCCTGACTGACGCCCTTGGCCTTGAGTGCTGCGACGGCACTCTTGACCTCTTGTGCACGATCTTTGTGGGCTACCAAAACAGCGTCGGGCATGGCGACGGCAATAATGTCCTTCAGGCCTATGCCGACAAGCTGTTGCCCTTCGCTGGTCGCATGCAAAAGCGTGTCCGTACAGTCGAGAGCAGTAGCTTGTCCGCGCAACGCAACGCCGGCATGATCCGGCGCGGTTTCGCGCCAGACTGCCTGCCAGTCGCCCAGATCGGACCATGCGCCGCCATAAGGCACAACCATCAGGTTCGCAGCGCGCTCCATGACAGCATAATCGATCGAGATATCTTCAAGCGCGAGCCATGCCGCTGTATCGAGACGGGTGAACGACAGGTCTTTCTGGGCTGCATCAAAGGCGGCGCGTGTCGCCATCAGGGTATCGGGTGCATGTCGTGCAAATGCATCAAGGATCGTAGTGGTTGAAAAGAGGAAGATGCCCGCATTCCACAGATGCATCTGGCCCGCCTGCAGACGCTCGGCCGTGGCAAGATCGGGCTTTTCGACGAAACTCTTGAGAACTTGTGGTACGGGCTCGAACTCCGCATCGGGTGCTTGTGAAAGCTCAAGCCAGCCATAACCGGTTTCGGGGCGGTCGGGACGGATGCCAAAAGTGACAAGCTGTCCAGCCTCGGCAGCAGGTGTCGCTGCATGTACCGCAGCGCGAAAACGGGCAGCGTCGGGGATCACGTGGTCGGATGGCGCGACCAGCATCAATGCATCAGGCGCGCGCGCATGCAATGCAAGTGCGGCAGCACAAATCGCCGCTGCGGTGTTTTTCGCGGAAGGCTCGATCAGAATGTCGGCCGGGATCATTTCCAAAGCGGCGAGCTGTTCGATGACGATGAAACGGAAATCCGAAGCGGTGACGATGGAAGGCGCTGCAAAACCGTCACCTGAAAGGCGCCGCGCCGACGCCTGATACAGGCTTTCTTCGCCCGTCAGCTTGACGAATTGTTTGGG
>NZ_JAWOAN010000115.1:0-3295 GCF_046498525.1 Yoonia sp. | reverse complement strand
TGCGCGAGTTGTTCAAGGATCAAGAGCCGTGCCGGCGCTGACAGCGCGCGCGCGATAAGGGCGTATTCCTCCAGCAGGGCCACCTTGGGGCTGATTGTCACGATGGTCTCCTCACGTTACAAATTCAAGTCACCTATTGAATGATAGCGGTTCCATCACATACCGCAACCCAAAGGCTTGTTGCCCATGTCCGCAACCGTTCTTGCCGGCGCATTTGCATGGATAGCGATGACACCAATGACCGCTGTCAGCCCGAAGCGGACTCAAGACCCCTTCCTCGAAAATGCGATAGCTGACCTTCACCGCGTGGGTCGTGAACTGGTAAGAAGCGGACTTTGCCGTCATTCGGTTTCAAGCGTTCGCTGACGCAGGACTCGCGTAACCGAGCGCCGTAGCCCGGCAAATAAGAAAGCCCCCGTCGAATGATCGGCAGGGGCTTTCTTTGTTATGGTTCGGCCTCATGCAAGAAGTGCGAAGCGCGTGACTGAGAAATTCTAGTTAAAGAAGTAGTTGACGCTCAAAGTGACAGCGTGCCCACCCAAGTCGAAGGTTGAAATATCATTATCTGTATCACCGTCCTGATAGGCCGTTTCATCATCTGCTTCGTAGATCAGGTATTCAAAACCGACGGAGATATTGTCTTGCACCTTATATTCGGCACCAATTCCACCAACAAAGGCAGTATATTCGTCGTTCAAGAAGTCTTCTTCGCCTTCGTCACATTCGAAGACTTCATCCGTCGCAATTTGCGCGATACCTGCCGTCACGTAGATTAATGCATTCTCATTTGCCAGACCGGCACGACCGCGAAGTGAGGCAACGCTATTGAGCGCGGTCGAGTGAACTGATGGGCTGCAGAAGTTGGTTTCGAAAGTTTCGTCAAAGCTTGTCGTCGAAAGCGACAGCACGCCGCCGTAGACAAAGTTGCCGCTTTGGAAGTTGTGGCCAACATGGAGCCCAGCAAGGCCGCCAAAACCGTCGTTGTTTGAAAAGCCGTAAGCGACATTTTCATTCTCGTCGAAGACTTCACTATCAAAGAGTCCACCGCCGATTGATCCACCGGCATAAGTTCCGGCCCAGTCAGCGAATGCTGATGACCCAGACGAAAGAAGAACTGAGAGCGAAAGTATGGAAAGTGTAAGTGTTTTTGTTGGACCCATTTTAGATATCCCTTTCTTGGCTTTGAAAAAAAAATATTGTGTGTTTTGAATGATTGATTTCAATCTCTTTGCGGCATGAGCGACATTTAGCCAATCTGATGTTGCCGCCTGGGCACAGTTCGCTTCCATGACTAGTTGGGCTCGCGTCCGACCTTCGCCGCGTTTGGCCTGAAAGGCGACTTTCGGAAAATCGTCGCAACTTTGCAAAGCCCCCTCCCTGCGCATAGCTGCCACCGGTGCAACGTGCACTATTCCGTGAAATGGGCTTCACCCCGCCCTCAGCGACCGCAAGAACAACCCGATCCCACCCACAAGCAACACCAGTATCACGATCAGGTCGAACGCGCTCATCCGCGCCAGTTGCAGTGTCATATTCGCGATCACGCCGAAGACCAGCGCCACCAGTGACGCGCCCGCGATCCACCAGCCGAACCAGTTCTTGGAATTGTAAAAGATCATGCCGACCCCGAACATGAACGGGATCAGGATCATGCCTGACGTGATCGGCACGCCACCTATTCCGAAGACACGGCTTCCGAAGCCAAAATTCGGACGCACCACAATCCCGTTCAACAACAGATACCCGCCGCCCACCATCATAATCAGACCCAGCAAAAAGCTGCCGGTGCCCCCGTCGTTCCCGCCTGCGCCCCGCGCCATCAAAGTCTCCAGTTTGCGTCCTCTTGGCGCGGAGTTTAGGGTCGCTACCGGGCTTTTGCCAGTACATCGTGTACGTACAGCTTCTGTACAGGTTCCGTACGCGATCTTTACGCTAGATTCGCGCCTTCAGCTCGTCCATCAGCTCGGTCAGCGTCTTGATATTCATCTCGCCCGTCAGCTTGCCGTTTTCGTCGAATTGATTGCTGGAATTGGCAACCAGCACCTCTGGTCCCTGCAGGATATGAGGACGGAACGCCATCATCATCAGGCGCAGTGCGAATTGCGTCCGTTCACCCCCAGCGCGCCCTGCGGCGGCGGACATGATGGCGACCGGTTTGTTCTTCCACGGGTTGCCTTCGGTGCGGCTGGCCCAGTCGAGTGCGTTCTTGAGAACGCCGGACGGTGCCTTGTTGTATTCTGGGGTCGATATGATGACAGCATCCGCTGCTGCAATCTGGTCGGACAGGTTTTGTACCTTTGCGGGGACGCCCTCGACCAGTTCCCGATCCGCGTTATAAAGCGGCAGATCGAGATCGGCGAGCGTGAATGTGTCGGCCCCGAAAACCTCTGCGGCGTTGCGGACCAGAAGGGTGTTGGTCGAAGCTTTGCGGAGCGAGCCCGAAATGCCAAGTAGCGTTGTCATCGTTGTTCCTTTCACTGTTGCTCCGACAATTAGTACCTTGACGGGAATGCGCAACCACAGGACTTGCACAGGGCATGTGCATGGCACATGGTAGCGCTGAATTCAGGGAGGTTGTCATGAACAGGCACGGCGGAAAAATACTGAGCGATCAGCTGGTTAAGCTTGGTGTAGAGCGTGTGTTTTCGGTCCCCGGCGAAAGTTTTCTTGCTGCTCTCGACGGGCTTTATGACAGCGGTATCCCCAATATCGTTTGCCGACACGAAGGCGGGGCTGCGATGATGGCCGAAGCCCATGGAAAAATGACAAGCACCCCCGGTGTCTGCTTTGTCACGCGCGGGCCGGGGGCCACCAATGCCTCTGCCGGTATCCATATCGCGATGCAGGACAGCACGCCGATGGTGCTGTTTGTGGGTCAGATTGACAACCGGCACACGGATCGCGAGACATTCCAAGAGGTTGATTACAAGGCAGTCTTTGGCGGTCTGGCAAAATGGGTTGCAGAGGTAAACGACACCGACAGGCTGCCCGAATATATCGGTCGCGCCTTCCGCGTCGCGATGTCGGGGCGTCCCGGTCCGGTGGTTCTGGCCTTGCCGGAAAACATGCTCAGCGCCAGCGCGGATGTGCCTGATGTGAAAATCTCCGAGTCGAGTTCGACCACGATTCGTGCTCCTTTACTCTTCGCTAGTGGGCCGCAGTTGCGGAAAGAGGACGACTTCCCGGATCGATGCAGCACCGGTAAACAGCATAACCACCCGGTCGATGCCCAATCCAATGCAGGATGCCGGCGGCATGCCGTATTCCAGGGCGCGGATGTAATCGGTGTCGAAGT
>NZ_JAWOAN010000261.1:0-6324 GCF_046498525.1 Yoonia sp. | reverse complement strand
ATGCAGGAAGAGGCCCCCGGTCAGGTGTTCTGGCACCCCAACGGCTGGACAGTTTACACAGAACTGCAAGACTATATGCGCCGCCAGCAGCGCAAGGGCGGCTACGTCGAGGTGAACACACCGCAGGTCGTGGACCGCAAGCTGTGGGAAGCGTCAGGGCACTGGGAAAAGTATCAGGACCATATGTTCATCGTCGAAGTCGATGAGGAACACGCCCGTGAAAAGGCAGTCAACGCACTCAAGCCGATGAACTGCCCTTGTCATGTCCAAATATTCAACCAAGGCCTGAAATCCTATCGCGACCTGCCGCTGCGCATGGCCGAATTCGGATCGTGCAACCGATATGAACCCTCCGGCGCGCTGCACGGCATCATGCGGGTGCGCGGTTTTACGCAGGACGACGGGCATATTTTCTGCCGCGAGAGCCAGATCGAAAGTGAAACCGCCGCATTCATCCGTTTCCTGAGCGAGATTTACAAAGACCTCGGGTTTGAGAATTTCAAAGTGAAGTTTTCCGACCGCCCCGAAAAACGCGCAGGATCGGATGAAGTCTGGGACAAGGCAGAAGCCGCACTTCTGGCCGCCACCCGTGCGGCGGGGATCGAGCCGGAACTGAACCCCGGTGAGGGCGCTTTCTATGGTCCCAAGCTGGAATTCGTGCTGACAGATGCGATTGGCCGCGATTGGCAGTGCGGGACCCATCAGGTGGACTTTGTGCTGCCTGAACGGCTGGATGCCACCTATATCGGTGAAGACGGCGCCAAGCACCGCCCCGTCATGTTGCACCGCGCGACACTGGGGTCATTCGAGCGCTTCATCGGTATCCTGATCGAGGAACACGCGGGCAAGCTGCCGTTCTGGCTGGCCCCCCGTCAGGTGGTTGTCGCGACGATTGTGTCGGATGCCGACGATTATGCCCTCGAAGTTGTGGCCGCTTTGAAAGCTGCCGGTGTGCGGGCCGAGGCCGATTTGCGCAACGAAAAGATCAACTTCAAGGTCCGCGAACATTCGGTCGGCAAGGTGCCTGTGATATTGGCTCTTGGCGCACGCGAAGTCGAAGAACGCACCGTGACGGCACGACGCCTTGGTGAGAACAAGACATCTGTAACATCTCTCGAAGAAATTGTTGCAGAGCTGGGGAAAGCGTCAACGCCGCCTGACCTTCTGTAACATTCCAGCGCTGGACTCTGTAATAAACCCGCCGATGCCCGCATCGGCGGGTTCTTTGTTTTCCCACGGGAATTCGCCCTGCGTCAGGGTGCCGCAGGGCATAGATATGTCACACCACCTCACACCAGCGCGACGCACGCGGCTGTGAATGGCCTGCAAGCAGGCGGCACGACTAGGCTTTGGGTATCGCCGGACAACGGTGACGATGCAATTTGACCCAAACCAAAGGAAATTTCGATGTCCAACGCAACCAAAACCCTCGTCCTGGCCAGCGCTGTCGCAACGGCTGTCGCAGGCCTGTCCACAACCGCCGCCGCTGAAGGCGACGTCAAGTGCTTTGGCGTATCGCTTGCCGGTGAAAACGACTGTGCAGCAGGCCCGGGCACGACATGTGCAGGCACGTCCAGCGTTGATTACCAAGGCAACGCATGGACGCTTGTTCCTGCCGGCACATGCGAAACAATGGAACTGCCGACAATGGCCGACGGCACCGCGCGCAAGGGTTCTCTCGAGGCACTCGACCGCGACCTGCCAGCATAGTCCAATCTGTGGTAAGGTGGATCATGGTCCACCTTATCTTCACCGACGCAAGGGCCTTTGCCATGCTTGACGCAGCACGATCCTCCCATCTGCCCGCACGTCCCGGTGTTGGGTACAAAACCCGGCACTATCGCGCAATCATGGCAAACCCCGACCCACTGGGTTGGCTGGAAATCCACGCCGAGAATTACATGGGCGATGGTGGCCGCCCCTTGGCGCAACTGCGCCACCTTGCCGAACGGTTTCCGATTTCCGTGCACGGTGTCGGTCTTTCTATCGGTGGCGAAGGCGACCTTGATGCCGACCACCTTGCCCGCCTCAGGCATCTGGTGACATGGCTGAACCCCGCCAGCTTTTCCGAGCATCTGGCATGGTCCACCCACGACAGTCATTTCTTCAACGATCTGCTCCCCCTGCCCTATACGCCCATGACGCTCACCCGCGTTGCCGCACACATCGATCAGGTGCAAGAGGCGGTCGGTCGCCGCATGTTGCTGGAGAATCCTTCCAGCTACCTTGCCTTTACCGAATCCACGATGTCCGAAACCGATTTCCTGCGCGAACTGTCCCGGCGCACCGGTTGCGGCCTTCTGCTTGATGTCAACAACGTCTTCGTCAGCGCCACGAACCTCAAGACTTCGCCCCAAGCATATATCGACGATTTCCCGCTGGAAGCTGTCGGTGAAATCCACCTTGGTGGCCATGACGAGGATGAGGACGAAACCGGCGCGCCCCTGTTGATCGACAGCCACGGCAAACCTGTGGTCGATCCGGTGTGGGCACTGCTTGATTATACCCTTGCCAAATCCGGTCCCAAGCCACTCTTGATCGAGTGGGACACAGATGTACCCGACTGGCCTGTTCTTGCCGTTGAAATTGCGCGCGCAGACTGTGCGCTTGCGCAGGTTACGTCATGACTGTCACCCAAGCCGCCTTCAAGGCCGCGATGCTTGATCCTGCCGCCGCCGTGCCAACGGGCATCGTTAACCCTGACGGGGCCGCCGCCGGCAAACGCTTTGATGTCTACCGCAACAATGTCGCCGTCAGCTTGTCCGATGCGCTGGAGGCCGCGTTTCCGGTTGTCCGCAAATTGGTGGGTGACGAATTTTTCCGTGCGATGGCCGGTGTCTTTCTGCGCAAACATCCCCCGAATACACCGCTGATGATGTTCTACGGCGAAGCGATGCCGCAGTTTCTGGGGCGGTTTGAACCAACGAAATCCATCCGCTATCTGCCTGATATTGCAAGAATCGAGCTTGCGATGCGCCATGCGTACCATGCAGCGGATGCAACGCCGGTTGATCCGGAAACTCTTGGGTCACTGGCTGCGGATACATTGATAGGGGCGAAACTACGGATCGCCCCTGCAACGCAGACGGTGACGTCGGACTTTCCGGTGCATGCCATCTATCTTGCCAACACCCAAACTGAAGCGCCCAAACCTGTGATGCAGGCCGAAGCCGTGCTCATCACCCGACCCGCTTTTGACCCGCAAATCCACCGGATCGACGCAGCCTCTGCCGCCTGCATCGACGCCCTGAAAAAAGGGCAATCGCTGGGGCACGCGATGGCAACTGGCGATGAAACCCTTGATCTGGGTGCGGTGCTGGGCCTGCTTTTGGCCCAAGGCGCTGTGACGGACATTTACTGAAAGGCCATCCCATGACGACCATGCCACTTGCCCAGATGGCCCAACCCGTCAACCGCCTTGGCGATGCTGTCCTGCCGATCCTTGCGCGGATCGTGTTCGCAGGGGTTCTGCTGATGTACTATTGGAATTCCGGCCTGACCAAGCTGGGCGACGGGGTTTTTGGCATCCTGCAACCTTCATCCGGCGCGTATGTCCAGATCTTTCCAAAGGCTATGGAAGCGGTCGGCTATGACACCTCGCAACTGACAATCTTTCATTGGGCAGTTGTCGCCGGCGGCACGATTGCAGAGTTCGTTCTGCCCGTCCTGATCATCATCGGCCTGTTCACACGTCTTGCGGCCGTGGGCATGACCGGTTTCATCGTCGTGCAATCCCTGACCGACCTGTACGGTCACGGCGGCATCGCCCACGAAGGCACGCTCGGCGCATGGTTCGACCGCATGCCAGACGCGCTGATCCTTGATCAGCGCGCGTTCTGGGTACTTTGCCTTTTGATATTGGTCTTCAAAGGGGCCGGTCCGCTATCTGCTGACCGGCTGCTCTTTAGAAGTGCGCCTTAGGCTCGTCCGGTTTGCCAGCGGCGATGGCAAGGATGCCACCGAGTGCCACAAAGCCGACGGGGAACATCGTGCCCACATTGAAGCCGAATGCCGCATAGAAGCAAAACGCGCTGACCAGCATCAGGATACCGCCCCACAGGGCGCGTGCCTTGGCCATCGCACCACCGGCAATCGCCAACAGAGGGGCGATGAAGCTGGCAAAGCGAATGAAACCGGGATTTTCGAGGAAACCGAACAGTTCGCCCACTTCGGCGTGCCGGTCTGATAATTCGGCGTAGCCATAGCCAAAAAGACCGACGATGATACCGATCAGGCCACCGATGATACCAAGCATACTTGCGGCGTTGCGCATGGGTGTTCTCCTTACTGCTCTGAAGCTCACATAAGCAGTTTGTCGTCAGCCGCCAAGGTACTTTGCCTGAACGTCAGCTTTCCAGCCGATCGTCCACGTCCCGTCTGCTTCGATCACAGGGCGTTTCATCAAGGTGGGGTGAGCCGCCAACAGCTCTGCCGGATCAGCAGCCTTTTCAGCGTCACTCAGGCCGCGCCATGTGGTGGAGGCGCGGTTTAGCGCGGCGTCTGCGAACTCTGCGATAATGGCGGCGCGATCACGGTCGGACAAGCCATCCGCGCGGACATCAATCACCTCGGGAGTGTACCCGGTGGCAGTGAGCGCCTTGAGTGCTTTGCGACATGTATCGCACGATTTTAGGCCGAAAAAACGCACTTTGCCTCCTTTTTGGGCAGATGCAATCCAAAAGCCGCCAATGCGACGACGTGTCATTTGCCTTTTGCTTAAATCAGATAATTCTACGGATATGAAGTCGAAGGGAAGTCCGCATATCGCGGGGCCCAAGACATGCCCAGCCCTACGCGGTGCGATAATTTGAAGGAGAGCGGACAATGCCAAACGGCACTGTGAAATGGTTCAATACGACAAAAGGCTACGGGTTCATTGCGCCTGACAACGGCGGCTCGGATATCTTCGTGCATATCTCGGCGGTTGAACAATCAGGGCTGACCGGCCTTGCCGATGACCAGAAAGTCAGCTTCGACCTGATCGAAGGTCGCGATGGTCGTCATATGGCCGGCAACATCGCAAAATCCGAGTAGCGGCGCAACCGGCAAGGAGAGCCTGCCCCCTAACGCTTGTTCTGCTGCATACGGCTGCGGATCAACTCCATGACGTCCTCTGACTGCATGGGCCTGTCAGGTGGTGTGGCGCCGGAAGATATGTTTTGCAGGTGGTCATCCATCGACATGTCAAAAGCGTTCTGCTGGTCGGCGACCGCCCGTGCCTCGTCCATATAAGATACGACGCCAGCAGCGCTTTGCAGGCTGATTGCCCAGATATAAAAAATCAGCGCCAAACCGATGAAGATGCCGGTTTCAAGGCCAAGCAAATCCAGAGCATCAAGACCCTGCGTGGTTTCAAGCTGCGCCATGGCAGCGGTCAGGCTTTCACCATAGCCCAGCAGATAGCAGATTGCGATGGAGAGCGGGACTGCGAAGGCTGACAGGATATAGGCGATCACGACCACAAACAGCATGGACAGAAAATCGCGCCCGAAACCGTAAAAGGGCGTGTGCGGGCGTCCGCCCGGATCAGCGCCGACCGAGGCTCCGGCGAAAGGCATCAGGAGTGCGGCACGCAAACCGATGATCAGGACACCGGCGACCCAAAGCACGGACAGCGTAACGGCGGGGTCCAAGGCCATCAGTTGTTCCAGCACCATGCTGTTGTCCATCGCCGCAAAGCGCCCCAGATCGTCCAGCGTCAGCGGCGTCGCAAGGAAATAGACGGTGGCAGCGCCCGCCACGATCAGCAGGACGCAAAACACCTCGAACAGGCCATAACCGATGGCGGGCAGCAACAGCCCGAAATAGCTGTTGCGCATACTGCTTTGCTTGGCCTGAAGGCCGAGCCGGGCACCGACGATGACCGGTAAAACGCTGGACGCCACACCGAATGCAGTGCCTGCGATGATGGTCAGGAAGGGCGAAACGAACGCGATGATGAATATGAAAAACGCGGCAATGATGCCGAACATGATCAGCGCGATGATCATGAACGGGAACACCAGAACCAAGCGCCACAAGACGGCAAGCGAAAACGGGGCGGGGAGGAGGCGGGGGCGGAGAGGAGGCGGAGGCGGAGGCGGTGGCGGTCCGGGTGCGGGTCAGCATGAGCGCGCAGCGTTCGCCTCGTCGTCAGTGACTGTGGTCGCCCGCCTTGTGGGGATGGCCGAATCGCAGAAGGCTTGAGGAGGGGCCGTTTCGTCCGGAGGACGGGCCTGAGGAGGGCCCGAACTTGGGGCCGGAGGGGCCCAAGTTTGGGCCGGAGGACGGGTCGAACAGGCCCCTCACCGGCGTCCTTCCCCGCAGGAGCGCACAGCGTTCTCC
>NZ_JAWOAN010000194.1:0-12851 GCF_046498525.1 Yoonia sp. | reverse complement strand
CGCGCGCAGTGCTCCCGCAAGCTGTATCCTTATCTGCGGCTGCTGCTCTTTCGGAAAAAAGTCAAGTATCCTAGCCGAAAATACGCTCATCTGGTATTGCAGCGACAATGGCGGTTTGCCGGACGTTACGCCTACTTCGGTCGGTCATCTGAGACATATTGCATGCCTGCCCATGCGCTTGTGGCGGCGAGCCCGACTGCGACAGCCCAGAACATCGCCGACCGGTCACTGCGCAAGGTGTTGGCTTTCAGCGCAAGCACGATCAGCAAAGCGCCCAATAAAATGCCGATGCCTGAAACGGGCAGGCCGCTCATATCCCCTATGGTGTGCGCAATTCCGGCGGGAACCTGCGCGGTTGGTGTCGGCGGGAAAAGCGCGACGCGAATCCACGCCAAGGGACCCGATAGCGTCACATAGGCACTGATGCCCATCACAAGGACGATCACGAAAGAGCGTAGGTCCCCGCCGCCAAGCCGGGCGATCGCGCCATAACCGCAGCTTCCGGCAAGCGCCATGCCGTAACCGAACAAGCCGCCGCCGACGATGCTGGCGACAGGCGACCATTGTTGCGCGATATAGAAGGAATTTCCGGGGTCGAAGAGGCCAAAAGCCATCAGTCCGAAGCTGCCGACGACCGCAGACCCAATGGCCAAGGCCCACATGCGAAGCCTTAGATCGCTGCCACCATAAAGAAAATCCTCGATCGCGCCGAGGGTGCAGAACCGCCCCAGTCTGGCCGCCAGCCCCAATAAAACGCCGCCGAACAACCCTACGGCTGCCACGAAGTTGGCTTCTCCCCATGCATCAAGCATTGGTTATCCCTCCCTGTTCGGTCCGACGCGCTGAACGGGGAGGCGGCGATCCTCAATCCGTTTTGCAGAAAAGCTCGTAGACGAGGTCTATGATCCTGCGAGATTTGTCATCCGTCAAGCTATAGTAGATCGTTTTACCTTCACGGCGTGGACTGACCAGACCTTCGAGCCGCAACCGGCCAAGCTGCTGAGACACCGCAGCTTGTCGTGCTGACAGAAGCTCTTCCAGTTCCGTGACCGATTTCTCGCCGGTGGCGAGATGGCACAATATCATGAGCCGCCCTTCATGACTGATCGCCTTGAGATAATTGGTCGCGGTGGTCGCGTTGTCCAACATCTCGTCCATGCGGGCGTCGTCCAGATTGCCGTCTAAAGCCGGGAGTGTCATTTCTTCACATCACCTTGTCGATCTGCACATTTACATCTTATCGTCTTCGCCGCTGAGGTAGTATTAATTTTGCAAATATCTACGTCGCATTCCTTAAATTGAACAAAAACCGCATCATTTCCTGTCTAATTGTTCGACTTCAGGGCAAAGTCGATCCCTTCTTGATCAAGCATGTAACCCAAAAGCTCCCAAAAGAAGTCTTCGCTCGGGTATCCTTCGATGCGGCTTTTTTCCACACCGTCGACCAGCAAAATGAACGTCGGTGTAAAATTCACGCTGCGTTCAAGTGTTATGTCTGATGGGATCGGGTCTTGCAGGTTGACCCTGAGAAGGGGTGCTGCGGCGCCTTCTGCGGTTTTCGGATAAATCGGACCGATTTCTGCATGCCATCTTGCGCACCAAATGCAGCCCGGTTCTTCGGCCATCATAAGCCGTGTTTCCGCCCATAAGGATGTCGCTGACAGCACGGTCGCAAAAATCGCAACAAGTGCGCGTTTCAAAAAAGAGGTGGTAAGTGAATTAAACATTCAATAATCTTAATGTGAATGAATATCAGGATCAAGGGCAGGTTTCATGTTGGATGTCAGCTATTTCGGAGCGGCTATTGCAGGAATGTTGTCGTTTTTTACGCCTTGTGTGCTTCCGATGGTGCCATTCTACCTGTGTTACATGGCCGGGCTGTCGATGTCCGAGTTGCGGTCGGATACTGAAATCAGTGCGGGCGTCCAGCGGCGGCTGATCGTCTCGGCGATCTTCTTTGCATTGGGCGTGACCACGATATTCGTGCTGCTGGGCATGGGGGCGACGGCGCTTGGTCAGGCATTTGGCGCGTGGCGCGATACGCTGCGCTATGTTGCGGCCGGTATCTTGCTGTTGTTCGGCCTGCATTTCCTCGGGGTGGTCCGCGTGCCGTTGCTTTATCGCGAAGCCAAGATCGAAAGTTCCGCCGCACCGACGACAATTATCGGGGCGTACCTCATGGGGCTGGCATTTGGTTTTGGCTGGACACCTTGCGTCGGGCCAGCCCTGGCCGCGATCTTGATGGTTGCCAGCGGGATGGGGGATATCTGGCGCGGCGGGTTGTTGTTGCTGGTCTACGGTCTGGCCATGACCGCACCCTTCGTCATAGCCGCCTTGTTCGCGCGTCCATTCCTTGGCTGGCTGCAACGCAATCGCCGTTATCTGGGGTATGTCGAGCGCGTCATGGGGGTCATGCTGATTATCTTTGCCGTGCTGATCGCGACGAATTCGGTAAACTATATCGCGCAGTGGATGATCGAGGTCATGCCTGCCTTTGGAAACCTGGGATAGGAGGACCCACCATGTATTTCCGTTCAATTCTAAGTGCCGCTGCAATCATTTTGGCGCTGCCCTTATTCGCAGCCACGTTGGGCGACGATGGTCTGCACAAGGCAGACTGGATGCGCGAAACCTTCAAGGATCTGCGCGAAGATCTTGAAGAGGCGAACGCCGAAGGCAAGCGGTTGATGGTGATCATCGAACAGCGGGGCTGCATCTATTGTGCGAAGATGCATAAAGAGGTGTTCCCGGCGCCAGAGGTGACTGCTGCGCTGAATGACAATTTCTTTGTCGTGCAGATCAACATGTTCGGCGATGTCGAGGTCACTGATTTTGACGGCACGACCTTACCCGAGAAGGACATGGTGCGCCGCTGGAATGCGCTTTTTACACCGACAATGATGTTCTTTCCGCAAGAGGTTGGACCGGAACGGACGGCGACGCAGGCGGCTGTCGCGGTCATGCCGGGTGCCTTCGGAAAGTGGACGACGTTGAATTTGCTCAACTGGATCAACGAAGAAGGCTATCTGGGCGACGAAACTTTCCAGAAATATCATGCGCGGATCATTCAGGAGCAGGGAATTACGGAATAACTACAGCGCTTTAGTTGCAAACATTCAAATAGTTGATTTTGATGTTGCGACTCTCAAGGTTCGTAGGCTACGGTATACACCAAGGGAGAAGTGATCCAGGGAGGGACCATGAAACATCTATTGAGCACAGTCGCGGCGATAGTCATTGGAACGATAGGTTTCGCAGAGGGCCTTACGCCTGACAATGTTGTCTACAGCGAATATGGCGAAATCGAAGTATCTCTATCCGGTCAGCCCGGTGATCCTGTCGCCGGAGAGGCCATCATGGTGTCGCGCGGGGCAGGTAACTGTATCGCCTGCCATCAGGTTACTGAACTGGATGAACACCCGTTCCATGGCGAGGTCGGCCCATCGCTTGACGGTATCGGCGAGTATCGCACAGCCGCCGAACTGCGCGGCATCGTTGCGAATGCAAAGATGACCTATGAGGGAACGATCATGCCTGCGTTTTACCGGACCAGCGGTTTCATCCGCCCCGGAAATGGCTTTACCGGGAAGGCCGCAGAGGGCGAGCTCGCGCCTTTGCTGACTGCCCAACAAATCGAAGATGTCGTGGCATATCTTCAGACACTCAAAGACTGATCTGTCACGCGTAGAGACACAGGAGAGAACATGAAACTTACACGCAGACACACGCTCATGATGGCGTTCGGGTCCGTGGTCGCAACCGTTACGCCTTTTAAAGCGTTTGCAGCCCTCGAAGACCAAGTGGCCGCATTTACCGGCGGTGCCGAAGTCGGCTCTGAAGGGATCAGCCTGATCGCGCCGGAAATCGCGGAAAATGGCAATACGGTCCCGATCGAGGTCAATGCACCCGGTGCCGAGGCGATCATCGTCTTTGCCGCGGGGAACCCGACACCTTCCGTCGCAACGTTCAACTTTGGCCCTATGGCCGCGTCGCAATCCGCAGCAACCCATATCCGGTTGGCCGGTACGCAAGACGTTATTGCGATCGCGCGGATGCCGGATGGCAGCTTTGTGCAGGCCAGTCAGGAAGTAAAAGTCACAATCGGCGGCTGCGGCGGCTAAACGAGGAAAAAAGAAAATGGCAGAAAATGTAAAACCTCGCGTGCGCGTTCCCCGTGACGCAACCGCCGGCGAAGAAATCACGATCAAGACGCTGATCAGTCACCCGATGGAGTCCGGTCAGCGCAAGGACGGTGACGGCAACGTCATTCCGAGGTCCATCATCAATCGCTTCACCTGCACATTCAACGGTGAGACGGTGATTGATGTCACGCTGGAACCCGCGATTTCAACGAACCCTTACTTCGAGTTTCAGGCCATTGTGCCAGAAACCGGGACGTTCGAATTCACATGGTACGACGATGACGGCGATGTCTACACGGATAGTAAAGATATCACTGTCGGATAACGACGAAACAATGGCCGGGGAGGGCAATGTCAATGAAATCAGTGTTTAGAGGTGGTGTTGCCGCTATCGCGCTTTTGGCCGCTTATGCGGCGCAGGCTGACGAAGAGGCCAACCTGGTCATCAACGAGGAGATCGAAGTCACGGTGCGGGCAGATGCGCCTGAACATGTCGAAAATCTGAGCACCATCTATTCCGGTTGGCTTTTCCGCTCGAGTGAAACGCAGTCATTGCAGATGGATGACTTTGAAAATCCGGGCATGATCTTTGTCGACGATGCCATTGATGCGTGGAACGCTGTTGACGGCAGCGCGGGTGAATCCTGTGCGTCCTGCCACGGTGCGCCCGAGGAGATGGCTGGCGTGCGTGCGGTCTATCCAAAGTGGAATGATGAAGCCGAGGAAGTGCGCACAATTGCGATGCAGGTGAATGATTGCCGCACGGAACAGATGGGTGCCGAAGAATGGAAGTACGACGGTGCCGACATGCTTAATATGGAAGCGCTACTTGCGTCCGTATCGCGTGGCATGACGATTGACGTGGCAATTGACGGACCCGCCCAATCAATGTGGGAACTTGGTCGCGAAATCTATTACACCCGCTTCGGCCAGTTGGATCTGTCTTGTGCAAACTGTCACGAGGACAACTATGGCAACAACATCCGCGCCGACCATCTGAGTCAGGGTCAGGTCAACGGTTTCCCGACATATCGCCTGAAGAATGCCAAGCTGAATGGTGTGCAATCGCGCTTCCGCGGCTGCATCCGTGATACGCGTGCCGAGACTTACGGTGTCGGTGTCGAAGAAATGATCGCGCTTGAACTCTATGTTGCTTCCCGTGGTAACGGGCTGTCGGTCGAAGGGCCGTCTGTCCGAAACTAAACTCCCGATAAGCCCGCTTCAAATTGTTTGGAGCGGGCATTTTTTTATCATAATCCATTCAACAAATGGAATATGATGGTGCAAACAAAAGGACCGACCAAATGATATCTCGACGTGATTTTCTGCAAGCCAGCATGGCTGCTTCGGCGATCGTCGGGGCCTCTGGATTTGGCAATTGGGGCAGGCTTGCCGCGCAGCAATCCCTGTCGCAAAGCGATCTTCTGCAGTTTGATACGTTTGGCAATGTATCGCTGATCCACATCACGGATATCCATGCGCAGCTTAAGCCGATCTGGTTCCGCGAACCGGAAATCAACATTGGCGTTGGCCCAAACAAGGGTCATGTTCCGCATATTACCGGTGCGGATTTCCGCAGGCTCTATGGCATAGAAGACGGCAGCGCGTCGCATTACGCGCTGACTTACGATGATTTTGCGGCCTTGGGGCAGACCTACGGGCAGATGGGCGGCATTGACCGCGTCGCGACTGTGATCAACAGCATCCGCGCGGATCGTCCGGATGCATTATTGCTGGATGGTGGCGATACTTGGCACGGCTCCTACACCTGTCACAAGACCGAAGGGCAGGATGTCGTGAACGTCATGAACCTGCTCAAGCCCGATGCGATGACCTTTCATTGGGAATTTACTCTGGGCTCTGACCGGGTGCGCGACATCGTGGCGGATTTGCCTTTTGCTGCACTGGGCCAGAACATCTTTGACGCGGAATGGGATGAACCCGCAGAGGATTTTGCGCCGTACAAGTTCTACGAGAGCGGTGGTGTCAAGATTGCCGTGATCGGACAGGCGTTCCCCTACATGCCCATCGCCAATCCGGGGTGGATGTTCCCCGAGTATTCCTTTGGCATCCGCGATCAGCACATGCAGGAAATGGTTGATGAGGTGCGCGGGCAGGGCGCTGAACTGGTGGTCTGTCTGTCTCACAACGGCTTTGACGTTGACAAGAAAATGGCCGAGCGGGTCACAGGCATCGATGTGATCCTTGCCGGTCACACGCATGATGCCCTGCCAGAACCTGTGCTGGTGGGCGAGACGATCATTATCGCCTCTGGATCGAACGGGAAATTTGTCAGCCGTGTCGATCTGGATGTGCGCGACGGGCGCATGATGGGCTTCCGGCACAAGCTGATTCCGATCTTTTCCGATGTGATCACCTCTGATCCAGAGGTCGCCGCTGCGATTGACGCCGAGCGCGCACCCTTCCTTGCCGACCTGACCGAGGTGATCGGCAAGACCGCGGACGACACGCTGCTTTACCGCCGTGGCAATTTCAATGGATCGTGGGATGATCTGATCTGCGAAGCACTGATCGAAGAACGTGACGCCGACATTTCGATGTCGCCGGGTGTGCGCTGGGGGCCATCGATCATGCCGGGTCAGGAGATCACGCGCGAAGATATCTTCAACGTCACGTCGATGAGCTATCCAAACGCCTACCGCTCGGAAATGACGGGCGAATTCATCCACACGATCATGGAGGATGTGGCCGACAACCTGTTCAACACCGACCCCTATTACCAACAGGGCGGCGACATGGTGCGCGTTGGTGGCATGGGTTACCGCGTTGATATCGACAAACCCATCGGCGCGCGTATTTCCGACATGACGCTGCTCAGGACCGGCGAAGCGATTGATCCGGCCAAGACCTACGTGGTCGCGGGCTGGGCCTCGGTCAACGAAGGCACCGAAGGACCGCCAATCTGGGACGTCGTCGAAAACCATATTCGCAAGAAAGGCACGGTCAGCGTGGCGCCAAATACGAGCGTCGCAGTGGTCGGTGCATGAGGAGACCAAAGGCAATGGATGAATTCTTCAAACCATCAAGACGCTCGTTTCTGCGCGGAAGTGCAGCAATTGCAGCTGGATCTGTTGCAGGGGGCGCCGTAGCCCAAGGCACGCCTGATCCCAAGATCACCGAATTGCAGGATTGGGCGTCCTATACTGGCGCTGGAGTCGACGAAACGCCCTATGGCTTGCCGATCAGATTTGAAAGCGACGTCGTGCGCCGCAATGTGGAATGGTTGACGGCAACACCCATTTCCTCAATCAATTTCACGCCGATCCACGCGCTTGATGGGACCATCACGCCGCAAGGGTGTGCCTTCGAGCGGCACCATTCAGGCGCGATCGAACTTTCAAAGGACGACTACCGTTTGATGATCAACGGGTTGGTCGACCGGCCCTTGATCTTCAGCTATGCGGACCTTGAGCGGTTGCCGCGTGAAAACCACGTCTATTTCTGCGAATGTGCCGCCAATACAGGCATGGAATGGGCCGGTGCGCAGCTCAATGGCGTGCAATTCACCCATGGCATGATCCATAACATGGAATATACCGGCGTGCCGCTGCGTACCTTGCTGCGCGAAGCCGGGCTCGATGCGGCAGATGATCTGTCCGACAAGTGGGTCTATGTCGAAGGTGCCGATGCGTCTTCGAACGGTCGCTCGATCCCGATGGAAAAAGCACTCGATGACGTTCTTGTCGCGTTCAAGGCCAATGGTGAAGCGCTGCGCATGGAACATGGCTATCCAGTCCGGCTGGTCGTTCCGGGTTGGGAGGGCAACCTTTGGGTGAAATGGCTGCGCCGCGTCGAAGTGACCGACAGGGCCGTGGAAAGCCGCGAGGAAACATCCAAGTACACCGACCTTTACGAGGATGGCATCGCGCGCAAATGGACTTGGGTGATGGATGCAAAGTCCGTCATCACGTCGCCAAGCCCGCAGATGCCGATCAGCCATGGGGCAGGGCCGCTGGTGATTTCGGGTCTGGCATGGTCCGGCCACGGCCAGATCACCCGCGTTGATGTTTCCAAGGATGGCGGCATTACCTGGGAGACCGCGAGGCTTGGCAAGCAGGGAGATACCAAGGCGCTGACACGTTTCTATCTGGATACGAGCTGGGACGGCAGCCCGATGCTGTTGCAGGCGCGCGCGGTTGATGAAACCGGCTATGTGCAACCCACTAAAGACCAGCTTCGCGAAAAGCGCGGCGAAAACTCGGTCTACCACAACAACTGTATCCAAACCTGGTTTGTGAACGAAGAAGGGATCGCAGAGAATGTCGAAGTCTCTTAATCTATTTGTCCCCGCGATCGGTGTAACGGCACTTGCACTTGGATTGGCGTACGGGCTGTCCTCGCGGCATTACAGTGCGCAGACGATTGAAACGCTGGAAACCCGCGTTCAGCAAACGGAAGAAAACGTTGCGCGCGCCATCGCAGAAGCAGCACGGCTGCAGGCCGAACGCAATGCGTTGGAGCAGATCTCGGCGGAAGCTGCGACCGCTAATGCCGATCTGACAGCGCCCGCGCCGGTGAGTGAGGGGGCGTATGGTCTGGGCCGTCCGGCACTTCCCGAAGAACTGGCCGCGTGGAATGTCGATGTTCTGCCGGACGGGCGCGGCTTGCCGGAAGGACGCGGTGACGTGTGGACCGGCGAAGAGGTCTTTGTCGACAAATGCGCCTCGTGTCACGGTGATTTCGCCGAAGGGGTGGGAAACTGGCCGGCTCTTGCAGGCGGCTTCGACACTTTGGCCAATGAAGATCCGGTCAAGACTGTCGGTTCTTACTGGCCTTATTTGTCGACCGCGTGGGATTATATCAACCGGTCCATGCCATTCGGCGAGGCGGGCACGCTGACGGCTGACGAAACCTACGCCATCGTTGCCTACATCATGTACTCCAACCATCTGGTCGATGACGACTTCGAATTGAGCCATGAGAACTTCACAGAGGTGGAGATGTACAACGGCGACGGCTTTGTCGTGGATGACCGCCCGGAACTGGAATATGCGGAATGGCAGACCGAGCCTTGCATGGAGAATTGCAAGGATACCGTCGAAATCACCATGCGCGCGACCTTTCTGGATGTCACACCGGATGATGGCGGCCAGTCTGTCGTAGATGATGGGGCAGCCGACGCGGGCCCCGTTTTTTCGGCGTCGGGTGATGCGACGGATGAGACCGCCTTGCCCGATGACACGGACGGGCTTGATCCAGCCTTGGTCGCTGCGGGCGAGGGCGTGTTCCGCCAATGCAAATCCTGTCACCAGATCGGCGAAGGTGCCAGCAATCGGACAGGCCCTGCATTGAACGGCATTGTCGGGCGCACCATCGGGACGGTTGACGGGTTCCGGTATTCGGGTGTCTTCCAAGAGGCTGCTGCGGCTGGCGACGTCTGGACACCGGAAAATCTGGCGGCCTTCCTGAAGGACCCGCGTGGGATGATGGCCGGCACGAAGATGTCCTTCCGCGGTGTGCGCGACGAGGCCGATGTCGCTGCGTTGATCGCCTATATGCAGAGCTTTGAAAAGTGATGCTACGGCACCTGCTCCTGCTTGTGTTGCTGGGCGCTGCGAATATCGGTCAGGCCGATGTGGGTGGTGATCCCGAAAACGGTCAGGACCTTTATCGGCAGTGCAGCGGGTGCCACGAAATCGGGCAAGGTGCGGTCAACCGCATCGGCCCGCATCTCAACAATATCTTTGATCGCCCCGCAGGGGCGGCAGAAGGCTTTCGCTATTCCACGGGGATGCAACGTGCTGCAAATGGCGGCTTGGTCTGGACGTTCGAGACGCTTGACGACTTTATCGAAAATCCCCGCAGGCTTGTGTCGAACACGCGCATGAGTTTTCGCGGGTTTCGCGACCAGCAAGACCGGGACGACCTGCTGGCCTATTTGCGCTGGTTTTCGGCCAGTCCCGGAAACATTCCCGAAGCAGCCCCGACTGCCGCCGCAATTGATCACGAAGTCGCCCCCGAGGTTCTCGCCATCATCGGGGATCCGGCTTACGGCGAATACCTGTCTGGTGAATGTACATCATGTCATCAGGCCAGCGGTGCAACCGAGGGAATCCCATCGATAACGAACTGGCCGACCGAGGATTTTGTCACTGTCATGCATGCCTACAAAGAAGGCGTAAGGGCGCATCCCGTCATGCAGATGATGGCAGGCCGACTATCAAACGAGGAGATTGCGGCATTGGCCGCTTATTTTGAAAGCATCCAGTAATTGATGCGCATTAGGGAGGAAGAACATGACTTTAGACAGAAGAACGTTCCTTGGATCGGCGGCTGTAACTGCAGGTCTGTTGGTGGCACCGATGGTGCGTGCGCAAGGCAAACCGCGTGTTGTTGTTATCGGCGGCGGGGCGGGTGGTGCGACAGCCGCACGCTATATCGCCAAGGATAGTCAAGGCGCCATTGATGTGACCTTGGTTGAACCGACCCGCACCTATTACACCTGCTTCTTTTCAAATCTCTATCTTGGTGGTTTCCGCGACATGCAATCGCTGGGCCACAGCTATGGCACGCTTGCTGCCGACTATGGCATCAATGTGGTGCATGACTGGGCCGTCGGTGTTGACCGTGACGCCAAGACGGTCGCCCTCGCGGGGGGCAGCAGCCTGCCGTACGATCGTTTGATCCTGTCGCCGGGTATCGACTTTGTCGATGGCGCAGTCGAAGGCTGGGATGTGTCCGCGCAAAACGCGATGCCGCATGCCTACAAGGGCGGCTCGCAGACCGAATTGCTGAAAGCGCAGATCATGGAAATGCCGCAGGGCGGCACCTTTGCCATGGTCGCACCGCCAAATCCCTATCGTTGCCCACCGGGGCCTTACGAGCGTGTTTCGATGGTCGCGCATACGCTCAAAGAGATCAATCCGACGGCAAAAATCCTGATTGCCGATCCCAAAGCCAGCTTCTCGAAGCAGGGCTTGTTCGAGGAAGGATGGCAAAAACACTATGCGGGCATGGTGGAACGGATCGGTCCGGACTTTGGCGGTGCCGATGTCGCAGTGGACCCCGTTGCAATGACCCTGTCGATCGATGGCGATGTGAACAACGTCGATGTCTGTAACGTGATCCCGGCCATGAAGGCAGGTCGCATTGCCGAAATCGCGGGTATCACAGACGGCAATTGGGCGCCTGTGAACGCCGCCGACATGTCATCGAAGATGGATGCGAATATCCACGTTCTGGGCGATGCGGCGGCGCAAGGCGATATGCCCAAATCCGGTTTCTCGGCCAACAGCCAAGCCAAGGTTTGCGCAAATGCGGTCCGTGGTGCGCTGACAGGGTCAACCATCTTCCCTGCACGTTTTGCCAACACATGCTGGTCATTGATCGACACGAACGACGGCGTAAAGGTCGGCGCCACATACGAGGCCACCGAAGAGAAGATCGCCAAGGTTGACGGTTTTGTCAGCCAGACCGGTGAAAGCGATGACTTGCGCGCGGCGACCTATCAGGAATCTGTCGGTTGGTATGACGGCATCGTCGCTGACATGTTCGGCTAAAGTGGGGGCGGGCCTTGACGCATGTCAGGGTCCGCACATCCCAATCATCTAAACTGACGTCAAGGAGAACATGATATGAAACATTTATTGATCGGCGCGTTCATTTGTCTGACCGCCACCCAAAGTACCGCCCAAGAGGCTGTCACCTATACATTTGACGGCAGCTTTGACGACGCGACATTTGCCGTCGAGAATGCCATCATCGGCCAGGGTCTGGTGATTGACTATGTCAGCCACACAGGCGAGATGCTGGCGCGCACTGCTGCTGATGTGGGCAGTGACACAGTACTGTTTGAAGCCGCGGATATCTTTGTGTTCTGCTCGGCCCAGCTTTCGCGCGAAGTCATGGAAGCAGACCCCATGAACATTGCGCACTGTCCCTACGGTATTTTCGTTGCAGATCGGGAAGGGGACGTGATGGTCGGATACCGGACCTATCCGCAAGGCGAGATGCAAAAGGTCCAGATGCTGCTTGATGAGATCGTGCAAGACGCAATCGGCGGGTAAGGACAAAGATGAACTACGACGGATTTTTCGCGGCAGCACTTTCGCAGTTGCAGGATGAAGGCAACTATCGCGTTTTCGCGGATTTGGAGCGCCATCGCGGCAGTTTCCCCAAGGCCACGAACCATGGCGTGCAAAAGCGTGATGTGACGATCTGGTGCTCGAATGATTATCTGGGCATGGGTCAGCATCCTGACGTGCTTGCGGCCATGCACGAGGCACTCGACAAAGTCGGCGCCGGTGCGGGCGGCACGCGCAATATTTCCGGCACGACACATCACCATGTCCTGCTTGAAGCGGAACTGGCCGACCTGCATGGCAAGCAAGCCGCGTTGCTGTTCACCAGCGGCTACGTTTCAAACTGGGCTGCACTCAGCACGCTTGCCACGAAGATCCCCGATTGTCTGGTGCTGTCGGATGCGCTCAACCATGCCAGCATGATCGAGGGCATCCGCCACGCCAAGGCCGAGCGCCAGATATGGCGCCATAACGACCTTGCGCATCTTGAAGAACTGCTGTCCGCACAACCTTTGGAACGCCCAAAGCTGATTGCGTTTGAAAGCGTCTATTCCATGGATGGTGACATCGCGCCCATTGCCGAAATCTGTGATCTGGCCGATAGGTACAATGCGATGACCTATCTGGATGAAGTTCACGCGGTCGGCCTTTATGGGCCGCGCGGCGG